>JAWVEZ010000044.1:0-16636 GCA_033856455.1 Solirubrobacterales bacterium
GGTTGAAGGAACGGCCCGGCGCCCGCAAATTGGGCGCCGGGCCGACTACCGCTCAGCGGCTTTGGTCTTGAGGGAAAACCAATTCCAGGCAAAGATGGCTGATCGTTTAGGGCGGTCGGACCAAACACAGCCGGCCCCAATCGCCCTCACAGTGTTTTTCGAGAGAGGCCCAGATGGGACAAGACGAGACCGCTGGACAACTTCGCGGCACATCGAGCCGCCGCCTGCCGGTGGAACTGGCGGAGCTGCTGACGCCGCCGCTGGAGCACGCCCTCAACCACCCGCTGCGCCGCGAAATCCTCCGCGCCCTCAACCGCAGCGACCGGCCGCGAACCGCCGCCGAACTGGTCAGCGCCTGCCTGCCGGCGACCAGCGTCACCCTGCTCAACTACCACGCTGCGGTGCTCGAGCGCTGCGACCTCGTGCGGACGATCGAGAACGAAGTCGCCGGCGAAGGCTTCAGCCGGCATTACGCGTCGAGCGTCGCCGAAGACGTCCAGATCATCGCGATCCTCAGCGCCACCGAAGCACTCGACCGGGGCAACGGCTAGCTCGCTTCTCGGCCGGCCGGCGGGCAGAGCCGGGCGAACGGTCGGCCGTGCCGCTTGATGACAATTTCAGCGCCGCGCGAGGATTGCTCCAGGTAGTAGCCGAACCGGTTGCGGAACTCATGAGCGCCGACTACGAGCGAAGGCGCCACATGGGCGCCTTCGGAAGTGGAGCTGAGGGGGCTCGAACCCCTGACCTCGTCGCTGCCAGCGACGCGCTCTTCCAGCTGAGCTACAGCCCCAGAGAACTCGTACTCGGCGGCGAAGTTTAGCGCCGCTCACTGGTTGTTACGTGCTGGCGTGAGCACCAGGCAAGGCATTTCCCCAGCCAGCAACCAGATCGATTGGCAGCAGGTTGCAAACTAGAGGTCGCCTGAGGCTGGCCGCCCAGCTCTGCCACGCCTGCTCATGCAAATCCTCACCAAATAGGGGGCCTGGCGGAACTCGCGTCTGCGATCCGGCGAGCGCCGGACCAAGCGGGGCAAGGACGCAGGGAGGCCGAATAGCAGCGCTATTTGGCCGACTGAGGACGCCGCACCGCGCCGTGTCCGCCGCCGCCGGGCGCGGGCGGGAGTTCCGCCAGGCCCCCTCTACAACTACGCCGCGCGCTGCTCGGGGCCCTGATCGTCGTCGAGATCGAGGATCAGGTTGTCCGGGGCGGTGTGGCGGACCTTGAAGTCGAGACGGGAGAGCTCCTCGAGCTCGCGTAGGAGGTCGACCGGCTCGTCGAGGTGCATGCGCAGGGTGGCGCGGCCCTCGGAGAAGCGTTCGACGGAGATCTCCGAAGCTCCGAGCTGTCCGACCGCGTCCTCGAAGCCGACCAGCTGGGCGAAGTCGCCGAGCGGGCCGATCTCGAGCTTGACCTGGCCCTCGTAGAGCCCGTCGAAGTCGATGGCCTCCGCCGGCTCGGGCGCGGCCGGCTCGGCGCCGTTGCCGTTTGCCGTGGCGGGCGGCGCGGTCGCTGCCGTCTGCGCCTCGGTCAACGCCTGCACGCGGGCACTGACCTCGACCGCCTCGCGCAAAGCTTTCATCCGGATCCTGGTCGCCTGTCCCCGGGCCTGTTCCTGCAGCTCCTCGAGCCGCGCGGTGACCGCGTCGAGCGAGGCGATGCTGCGGTCGTGACACTCGTTCGCCTCCTGCAGGCGCAGGGTGAGCGAACGGATCTCGCGCTCGCGCTCGATCACCATCCCCGACAGCGTCGCGCTCTCCGCTTCGAACTCCGAGGCGCGATCCCGCTGGCGCCCGAGGTCGTGCTGGAGCACCGCGATCCGCGACTCCTGGGTCGAGATCGCCACCTCGACCTGCGAGCGATTGAAGCCGAAGAGGGACCGCCTGAACATGGTCATGCGCGGCACCGTAAGGGCACCTTCGGACGGTATTTCGTCACACATGCGCCGAGCGGCGTTTGTGCCCCCGGCTCAGGCGCTGGCGGCCGACGACGCTTCCGGCGCGTCGAGGTCGAGCTCGAGGCGCGGCGCCTCGCGCCAGAGGTCCTCGAGCTGGTAGCGATCGCGGGCCTCGGGGGTGAAGACGTGCAGCACGCAGTCGAGGTAGTCGAGGATCGTCCAGCCCGCTTCGCCGCCGGCATCCGCGCCGCTCGGCAGCAGCGCGGACTCGCTCTTCACCTGCACCCGCACCTCGTCCACGATCCCCCGCGCCTGGCGTTCGTTGCGCGCCGTGCAGATCGTCAGGAAGTCCGTGTAGGCGACGAGGCCGCGCATGTCGAGCACGACGATGTCCTCCGCTTTTTTCGAGTCCGCCAGCTCGGCCAGGCGCCGGGCCAGCGATTCCGACTGGATCGGGCTCACCGGTACACCCCCTTTTCTTCGATGAACCGCGCCACCGGCTCCGGAACCAGATAGCGCAGTGGCCGCCCCTGCGCGGCCCGCTCGCGGACCGCCGAGGAGGAGACGCCGAACTGCGGCATCTCCAGCATCGTCGCCCTGCCGTCGGCGCCGAGGCTGCGCATCACCGCGCCCACCTCGGTGTCGGAGACGCCAGCGCGCCGAGCCACCGCGAGGCGCGCCAACTCGACCACGCGCTCGGGATTGCGCCAGCTCTCCAACCCCACGGCGGCGTCCGCGCCCAGCACGAACACCAACTCCGTTTCGGCTCTTTCTTCAGCAAGCATCTGCAAGGTCTCATACGTGTAGGACGGTCCCTCGCGCTCGACCTCGAGGGCGGAGACCGAGAAGCGCGAGTCGTCGGCGGCGGCGAGCCGGGTCATCGCGATCCGCACGTCGCGCCCTGGGTCGTCGGCGATCCGCTTGTGCGGAGCCTCGCCGGTCGGGACCAGGATCACCTCGTCGAGCCCGAGCTGCCAGAGCGCCTCCTGGGCGAGGGCGAGATGCCCGAGGTGCGGCGGGTTGAAGGCCGAGCCGAGGACGCCGATCCCACCGCCCGGGCTCGCCCCGCCCTCGGCGCTACCCACGAATCTGGCCGTCGCCGCGGGCGACGTACTTGAAAGTCGTCAGCTCCCGCATCCCGATCGGGCCGCGGGCGTGCAGCTTCTGGGTCGAGTTGCCGATCTCGGCGCCCATCCCGTACTCGAAGCCGTCGGTGAAGCGGGTCGAGGCGTTGACGTAGACCGCGGCGGCGTCGACCCCGGCGACGAACTCCTCCGCGGCCCGCGCGGTGGCGGTTACGATCGCCTCCGAGTGCCCGGTGCCGTGCGCGTTGACGTGCTCGATCGCCTCCTCGACCGAGTCGACCACCGCGACCGCCAGCTTCAGCTCGAGGAACTCGCGGTCCCAGTCCTGCTCGGTGGCGGCGCCGACCTCGACCCCGCCGGCCAGCTCGCGGACCCGCTCGTCGCCGACCAGCTCGACCCCGGCCGCCTCGAGCTCGCCGAGGATCGCCGGCGCGAACTCGGCGGCGACCGCCGCGTCGAGCAGGAGCGTCTCGGCGGCGTTGCAGACCCCCGGCCGCTGCACCTTGGCGTTGATCGCGATCCGCCGCGCCATCTCGAGCTCGGCGTCGGCGTGCACGTAGACATGGCAGTTGCCGGCCGCCGCGTACATCACCGGCACCGTCGCCACCGCCTTGATCGCTTCCTTCAAGCCTTCGCCGCCGCGCGGGATCAGCAGGTCGACCAGCCCCTCCTGGGTGGCCAGCTCGGCCAGCTCCTCGTGGCCGCCGCCGGCGAGGATCACCACCGCGTCCTCGGGCAGGCCGGCCTCGGTCAGGGCCTCGCGGACGATCGCCGCCAGGGCGCCGTTGGAGCGTTCGGCGTAGCTAGAGCCGCGGAGGACGATCGCGTTGCCGCTCTTGATGGTCAGCGCCGCGCAGTCGATCGTCACGTTCGGGCGCGCCTCGTAGACGACCGCGATCACGCCCAGCGGCACCCGCACCTTCTGCAGGTCGAGCCCGCTCTCCAGCGTTTTCCGTTCCAGCTCCTCGCCGACCGGGTCGGCGAGACCGGCAACCACCCGCACGCCCTCCGCCATCGCCGCGACCCGCTCCGGGGTCAGCGCCAGGCGGTCCTTCAGCGCCGCGGTCAGGCCGGTCGCACGCTCGTCGCCGAGGTCGGCGGCGTTCGCCTCCAGGATCTCGGCCGTGCGCTCTTCGAGCAGCCTCGCGGTCGCCTCCAGGGCGGCGTTCTTGGCCTCGGTCGAGGCGCTGGCCAGCGCCCGCGCGGCGCGCTTCGCGGCGGCGCAGGTCTCGGCGACGGTGGTCGTGGTCACAGCCATGACCGTCAAGGGTAGCTGGCGGCCGAGCTAGTGCAGGACGAAGCGATCGCGGTGGATCACCTCGGCGGGAGCGTCGGGAAAGTGCTCGCGCAGGTAGTCGCTTTTCTTGCCCATGATCCGTTGCACCTCGGAGCTGCCGAACTCAGTTATGCCCTTGCCGAAGATCGAGCGCTCGTGGTCGAGCACGGCCACCGCGTCGCCCGCCTTGAAGGCGCCGTCGGCGGCGACGATCCCGACCGGCAGCAGGCTAGAGCCGCTCTCCCGCAGCCGCTCGGCGGCGCCGCGGTCGACGTAGATCGCCCCCGCCGGCTGCTTCGCGTATTTCAGCCAGAGCTTGTAGGGCGAGATCGTCAGCTCGGTGTGCGGAGTGAAGCGGGTCCCGACCGGCGCTCCCGCGGCCGCCTCGGCCAGCACCCCCGGGCGGATCCCGCTGCAGATCACGACCCGCACTCCCGACTCGCTGGCGATCCGCGCCGAAGCGATCTTGCTGCCCATCCCGCCGCGCCCGAGCCGCGAGACCTCGCCGATCTCGATCCGGTCGAAGTCCTTGGTGTCTTCGATGCTGGTGACCAGCTCGGCCGAGTCGTCGCTGCGCGGGTCGGCGGTGTAGACCCCTTCGGTATTGGTCAGGAGGACGAGCAGGCGGGCCCGCAGCAGGACCGAGACGAGGGCGGCGAGGAAATCGTTGTCCCCGAAGGTGATCTCGTCGGTGGAAGTCGTGTCGTTCTCGTTGATCACCGGCACCACGCCCCAGGTCAGGAGGCGCTCCAGCGTCTGCCGGGCGTTCACGTAGTGCGCCCGTTCGGAGACGTCCGACAGGGTCAGGAGGACCTGGGCGGCCCTGACGTCTCTGGCCGCGAGCCGGTTCTCGTAGGCGCGGAAGAGGTCGCCCTGCCCGACCGCCGAGGCGGCCTGCAGCGAATCCATGCTGGTCGGGCGCCGGCCCAGGTCCATGATCCGGATTCCCCGGGCGATCGCCCCCGAGGTCACCATCACCACGCCCTCGCCCGCCTGCTTGAGGTCCGCGACCTGCTGGCAGATCGAATCGAGCACTTCCGCGCGCACTTCGCCCTGGTCGTCGGCGACGATCGAGGAGCCCAGCTTTACGACGAGAGTCATGGCCGGCAAGTGTAAGAGGGGCAATAGGCTCATCCCATGAGCGCCCCCTTCGTGCACGAATTCCGCGTTCGCTGGGGTGAGTGCGACCCGCAGGGAATCGTCTTCAACTCCAACTACGTCGCCTACTTCGACGACACGATCGGGGCCCTCTGGCGCCAGGCGTTCGGCTCCTACGCGGCGATGACCGAGCGCGGCCTCGACATGGTCGTCGCCGAGATCAACCTCCAGTACCGGGCCTCGGCCAAGCCCGAAGAGATGCTGCGGGTCGAGGCGCGGATCGAGCGGCTCGGCGAGACCAGCCTGACCACGCTGATGAGCGTGATGCGAGAGGACGAGCTGCTGGTCGAGGGCCGCATCCGCCACGTCTTCGTCGACAACGCGAGCTGGAAAAAGACCCCGATCCCGGACTGGCTACGCGAAGGCCTGAGCCCTTACCTAGACGTGTAGTTCGAACTCGTGCTCGCCGATGCGGACGTCGTCGCCGGTCTCGAAGCCGGCCTTGGCGAGGGCTGAGATCACGCCGATCTCGGTCAGCCGCTGCTCGAGGTAGGCGAGCGCTTCCTCGTTTTTGACGTCGTGGCGCTCGAACAGCAGCTCGACCCCGCGGCCGAGGACGCGGAAGGCGCCGTCGTCCTCGCGCTCGACCCAGTAGCCGCCCTCGCCGGCCGGCCGGTAGACCCGGTGCTCGGCCTCGAACTCGCCGCCGCCCTCGGCGACCGCGACGGCCGGCTGCAGGCTCGGGAGCTCGGTGAGGATCCGCTGGCGCAGCTCGTCGAGGCCCTCGCCGGTGGCCGAGGAGATCGCGAGGACATCGAGGGCGCCGTCGCCCAGCCGCTGCGACCACTCCGCGACCGCGGCTTCGACCTGCTCGGCCGGGATCAGGTCGCGCTTGGAGAGGGCGACCAGCTCCGGCAACTGCTCGAGGCCGGCGCCGTAGCCCGCCAGCTCGGCGCGCACCAGCTCGTAGTTGGCGACCGGGTCGCCTTCGAGCGGCGCCAGGTCGACCAGGTGGACGAGCATCGAGCAGCGCTCGACGTGGGCGAGGAACTCGTGGCCGAGGCCGGCCCCCTCGGCGGCACCTTCGATCAGGCCGGGAATGTCGGCGAGGACCGCCTGGCGGTCCTCGCCCTCGATCGTCCCGAGCTCCGGCGAGAGCGTCGTGAACGGGTAGTCGGCGACTTTCGGGGTCGCCCGGGTCAGCCGGCTGAGCAGCGAGGACTTGCCGGCGTTGGGCAGTCCGACCAGGCCGACGTCGGCGAGCAGTTTCAGCCGCAGCTCGATCCAGTCCGCTTCGCCGCTGGTCCCGTTCTCGGCAAAGCGGGGCGACTGCCGGGTCGAGCTGGTGAAGCGCTTGTTGCCGTGTCCACCCCGACCGCCATGGGCAACGGTGGCGCGCTGTCCCACCTCGACCAGGTCGACGTGGCTGCCGTCGACGGTCACCGCCTGCGTCCCGGCGGGCACCGGAATCACCAGGTCGTCGCCGCGTGCCCCCTGGCGGTTCGATCCTTCGCCGTGCCCGCCGCGCTTGGCGCGGAAGTGCTTGGACCCCTTCAGCGCCCCGAGGTCGCGCCTGGAGGCGTCGCAGACCAGCACCACGTCTCCCCCGTGCCCACCGTCGCCGCCGTCGGGCCCGCCCCGTGGCACGTGCGCCTCACGCCGGAAGCTGATGCAGCCGTTGCCGCCCGCACCGGCCTCGACCCAGATTTTCGCCTTGTCGTACACAAGGCAAAGACTAGGACGGATCGGCGGAGCTCCGCCGATCCGTCCTAGTCGGAGAGCACCCGCTCAGCCGATTACCTGCAGCTTCGCGCTGACCGCTTTGCCGCCGGTCCCCTTCGGGACCAGCTTGATTTTGTAGGTGCCCGTGGCGCCAGCCTTGACCTTGATCTTCAGCTTGGCCGCCTTGCGCTTACCGGCAACGACCTTGCCCAGCTTCTTGCACTTGGGCTGCTTGAGCACTTGCTTCTGGGCTTTGGTCAGCTTCGGGCAGATCCGGCTGTTCGTCGATTTCAGGTCGCCCTGGTTGAGCGCCTGGATCTTGAAGGTCGCCCGCTCGCCGACCTTCGCCTTCGCCTTCTTGGTCTTCAGAAGCAGCTTGAACTTTGCCGCTTTGACGGTGACCGCGGCGCTGGTCGAGGCGGCGCTGCCGGCCTGGTTGGTCGCGGTGATCGTGCAGGCGTAGGAGCCGGGTGACGTCGCCGTCAGGGCGGAGCCGACCGCGCCACTCAGCGGGGCGCCGCCGCGCGTCCACTGGTAAGCGTAGGTGCGCGGCGCCCGGTAGACGAACGCACCCGACGCGTCAGCCGCCCAGGTTCCGGTCGGGCAGGTGAGCTGCGCCTTGGCGGTCCCGGTGCCGCGGGTGATCGCCGGCGGGGCGGACGCGAACGGCGGTTTGATCAGGACCGGGTCCTGGGGGCCGTCAACCGGCGCCGAAAGGACGCTGATCGGCGCGAAGCCGCCAGCGAGGTTGAAAAAGCCGAGCCCATTGGTGCGGTCTTCGCCGGCGCCGTAGTTCGCCCAGTAGACGCGCCCCGCGGCGGCGTCGACGCTCAGGCCGTAGGCGCCCTCCAGAGCCGGGTCGGGGACCGGGATGTCACCGCCGCCGGTGCCGGCGAGGCTCGCCCAGGAAACCGCTTCTCCGCTGGAGTTGAGCCAGAAGACTTTTCCGAGCCCGGGTTCGACCGCGATGCCGTTGGAATCGCTTCCGAGCGTCGCGCCCGCGGTGTTGAGCGGAGCGACGGCGCCGCCGGCCGTGCTCACGGAGGCGACGGTGTCCGCGGTGCCGTCGAACCAGTAGAGCCGCTTGGCGACCGGGTCGAGACTGAGGCGGTCCGCGTCGACTTCTACTCCCCCGGTGTCCACGACCCCTCCGACGCTGCCGTCGAGCCGCGCCCAGGAGATGCTTTCCAGTTCCGAGTTGATCCAGTACACGGTGCGCGTTTCCGGGTCGACGACCAGCCCCTGGGGGCTATCGATCAGCGCTCCCGGCGCGCTGAAGTCGGCGCCGCCGCTGCCGTCGAGGTTGAGGGCGACGATCCGGTCGTCGCTGCTGCTCGCTACGAAGAGCCGGTTGGTCACCGTGTCGTATGCCATCCCTTCGGGGCCGCTGAGCGTCGCCGTGCCGAGGTTGAGCGGGCCGCCCCCGGCGCCGTCGATGCCGGCGAAGGCGATCGAGTCGGGGTCCGCCGAGTAGTTGTTCCAATAGACGGTTTCAGCCGCCTGCGAGCGCGCGGCGAAGCAGAGTGCCGCCGCGAGCGCGGCAAGGGCGAGGGCAGCCGCGACAGCGATGCGGACGCCTGAGGATGCGAAGGGCAAGCGAGGTTCCTTTCATGGGGGGTTTCGGCGCGGGGGTTCTACTCCCGCGGCGGGCGCCCGTCAAGGCCGTCCGCCTGGTTCGGGCTTTAGTCGTCCGCGAGGACGCGGATCGTGCGGCCCTTGCGGGCGGTGAAGAAGTCCACCTTGCCGGGGCGGGTGGCGAAGATCGTGTGGTCGCGGCCGAGGCCGGTGCCATCGCCGGGCCAGAACTTGGTGCCGCGCTGGCGGACGATGATCTCGCCGCCGTGCACCTGCTGGCCGGCGAAGACCTTGACGCCGAGCATGTTGGGATTGGATTCGCGGCCGTTACGGCTCGAACCGAGGCCTTTCTTGTGAGCCATGCCTAGCCTTTCCCTTTCAGTTTCGTCACTTCGAGCCTGGTCTGCTCGGAGCGGTGGCCGGCGCGTTTGCGGTAGCCCTTCTTCGCCTTGTATTTGAAGACCTTGATCTTCGGGCCGCGCAGGTGTTCGGTGACGGTCGCCTCGACTTTGACTTTCTCGAGGTCCTTGCCGCCGGCGATCACGTCGTCGCCGCGGAACATGACCGGCCGCAGCGTGACTTTGTCGCCCTCCTTGGCGTCGAGGCGATCTACGAACAGGGACGTGCCCTCCTCGACTTTGTACTGCTTGCCACCGCTTTCAATAACCGCGTACATGCTCAATCGTCGTCCTTGCTACTTCCTTGTTGGGCGCGCGAACGTCCCCGGCCACCTCGGCGGCCGCGACTGCGTTTACGCGGAGCGGCGGCGGATTCTAGCTCGGAGTCGCCGTCGCCGTTGCTCGACGCCCCGTTGGGGGACTCGCCGCCCAACAGCGAGGCGACCGCGGAGGAGCGCTCGACCTGCTCGATCCGCACCAGGCGACGCTCGCCGACGTGGCGACCGGCGCCGGTCACGCAGACCAGGTAGGAGTCGATCCGGGCGACCGCGTCGTCGGCGTTGTACATGTGCGGCTCGTCGATCTTGACCAGCACCTCCTCGCCGACCTTGAAGGGCAGCGCCCGCTCCTCGATCGTCGCCCGGTCGCCCTTTTCGATCACCTCGAAGGTGTCGATCGAGAGCGCGTCGCCACCCTCGAAGTGGAACTGCTTGCCGGTCTCCCGCTCGAGCTCGGCGAGGCCGCTCTCGGGATCGGCCAGCTCCCGCGCGACTTTCGGGTTGACCCGGATCAGGAACGCCTCCTCGCCGCTCTCGGCGGCGATTTCGCGCATCTTCCGCAGCCCCTCGAGGGCGACCGTCTCGGCCGAGAGCACGACGCCCTCGCCGTGGCAGGTCGGGCAGAGCTCGGTGAGGATCTCGCGCACCCCGTCGGTGACGTTCTGGCGGGTCATCTCGACCAGCCCGAGCGGCGAGACCTCGACCACGTAGCTCTTCGACTTGTCGGCGTCGAGGGCTTTGCGCATCACCTTGAGGACTTTGTCGCGGTTGGAGGCGCGGGCCATGTCGATGAAGTCGATGACGATGATCCCGCCGATGTCGCGCAGCCGCAGCTGGCGCACCGCCTCCTCGGCCGCCTCGGTGTTGACTTTGGTGATCGTCTCCTCGAGGCCGCCTTTGCCGCGGCCGGTGAAGCTGCCGGAGTTGACGTCGAGCACGGTCAGCGCCTCGGTGTAGTCAATGATCAGGTAGCCGCCCGAGGGCAGGTCGACCCGCCGGTTGAGGGTCGACTCGATCTCCTTGTCGATCCCCCATTTCTCGAACAGCGGCTTCGTGCCTTTGTAGAGCTCGACCCCGCCGACCAGCTCCGGCGCGGTGCGCTGGAAGAAGCTGACGACCCGTTCGAACTGCTTCTCGGAGTCGATGATCGCCTTCTCGAACTCGTTCAGGAAGACGTCGCGGAGGACGCGGACGGCAAGGTCGGCCTCCTGGAAGACCATCGCCGGCGCCTTGGTTCCGTCGGCCCGTCGGTCCAAAACCTCGTTCAGCTTCTGCAGGTAGGAGATCTCCCGCACGAAGTCGGATTTTTTCGCCCCGTGGGCGGCGGTGCGGACGATCAGCCCGCCCGGGCCTTTGTAGGTGCGGTCGACCATCTTGCGCAGCCGGTCGCGCTCTTTGTCGGCGAGCCGGCGGGAGACGCCGACGCCGCTGCCGGTCGGCGCGTAGACCAGGTAGCGGCCGGCGATCGAGACGTTCATCGAGAGCCTCGCGCCCTTTGACTTCAGCGGGTCCTTGACCACCTGGACGAGGATCTCCTGGCCCGGTTTGATCAGCTCGTTGATGCGCCGGCCGCTGCCGCGACCGCGCTTCGGAGCCTGCTCACCGCCGGGCAGGACGATCTCGTCGACGTGCAGGAAGCCGTTGCGCTCGAGGCCGATGTCGACGAAGGCGGCCTCCATGCCGGGCAGGACGTTGTCGACCTTCCCCTTGTAGATGTTGCCGACGATCGAGCGGCGCCCACGGCGCTCCATGTAAAGCTCGGCCACGTCGGCCTTGCCGCCTTTGGTCTTGGACTCGAGGACGGCAACGCGGGTCTCACCGCTTTCGGCGGAGACCAGAATCGTTTTTTTCATTGAAGAATCAGCTCAGTTCGGTTAGGTACGCAATGCCGGTGTCCCTCTTGGGAGTCATCACCAGGCGAACCTCCCCTTCTGGCTGAGTCGCGCTTGGATGTTGATGCTCTGGAGAACTCCGACCGCCAAGAACGTAGCGATCACGGCAGACCCTCCATAGCTCATCAACGGTAAGGGGATGCCCGTGATCGGCATGATGCCGAGGTTCATCCCCACGTTGACGAACACCTGGAAGAGCAGCGAGAGGGCTATGCCCCCCGCCACCAGGGTCCCGTAGGAGTTCTTCGAGAGCGTCACAATCTTCAGCGCCCGCCAGAAGAGCAGGGCGTATAAGGACAGGACGAACGCGGCGCCCATGAACCCGTAGCGCTCGCCGATCACCGCGAAGATGAAGTCGGTGTGCCGCTCGGGTACGAAGTTCAGCCGCGTTTGGGTGGCTTTCTCGCCTCGGCCGTCGAACTGACCGGAGCCGATGGCGATAACGGATTGGTTCTGCTGGTAGCCGGCGCCGGCCGCATGCTCGTCGGGGTTCGCGAAGGACGTCAGACGTTCCTCCTGATACCCCTTGAGAATGGGCGTGCCAACCGCGGGCGCCGCAACTAGGACGACCGCGATGAGAGCGGCTAGGCCCCCGCCGATTACCGCGAAGTGGGTCCATGGGACTCCTCCGAAGTACATCACGGCGAGGGTCGCGGCCACATAGACCAGCGAGGTGCCCAGGTCGGGCTGTAGGAAGACAAGTGCAGCCGGGGCCAGCCCCAGAGCCAAATAACGCAAAGTGCGCTGGACCGGAGAGCCCCGTCTGGCGCCGTCGATCACGAACCCGGCAAGCGCCAAGACGAGCAGGAGCTTGCCCAGCTCCGACGGCTGGAAGGAGAAGAAGGGAAGGTCGAACGAGCGCCGCGAGCCGAGCGCGGCGAAGCCGAAGACGAAGACGAGGGCGATCGAGACGCAGAGGAAGGTGTAGATCCCGACCCGAAGCTCGCGGAACCGCGAGTAGTCGATGCGGGCGAGGGCCAGCATCCCGATCACGCCGAGCAGGGCGTAGATCAGCTGGCGGTCGACGTAATAGCCGGGGCTCCCGGGGACGTCGTGCGGGGTCGCCTGTCCGAGCGTGAAGACGCTGAAGGCGACGAGGCCGACCGCGGCGCAGGCCAGCGGCCAGTCCAGGTAAGCCAGCCCGAGTCGCTCGGCGATCGGGGTGTGGGCCGCGAAGGGCTCCACGCGGGGATTTTTGGTGCGTGCCTGGTACATCTATTCGGCGACCGTTTCGCCGCCGACCGCGGTGGCCTGTTTGTCGAAATACGCTTCCAGGATCTGCAGTGCCGCCGGGGCGGCGGATTCCGCTCCGAAGCCGGCGTCCTCGACGGTCACCACGGTCACGATACGCGGGTTCGGGTACGGCGCAAGCACGACGTACCAGGCCTGGTCGGAGTGCGGCGGGCGCTGGGCGGTCCCCGTCTTGCCGGCAACCGGGATCGGAAAGCCGCCGAAGACCGGGTAGGACGTGCCTTCGGGCTCCTGCGCCGAAGCGTGCAGGCCACCCAGGATCGCGGACCGCTGAGCGGGGTCGATCTCGAATTCGCGCCGGATCGGGAACTCGAATTCCCTCAGCACCCGGCCGGCCGCGTCCTGCAGTTCCTTGGCCAGGTGCGGGGTGACGATCTTGCCGCTGTTGGCGAGCGCGGCGTAGGCGACCGCGAGCTGCAGCGGGTCCATCTGCAGATCGCCCTGCCCGATCGCCAGCTGCACGTTGTCGCCGATCGCCCAGGGCCGGTCGGTTTCTCCTTCTTCGAAGAGCTGGTCGCGCCACTCTTTGCTGGGGATCAGGCCCGAGGCCTCTTCCGGCAGGTCGATACCGGTTTCCTGCGCGATCCCCATCCGCGCCGACCAGTTCTGCAGCAGGTCGGTCTGGTTCATCTGGGCGCCGAGCAGGTAGAAGTAGACGTCGGAGGAGACCTTCAGCGCCCGTTCGAGGTCGACCGGCCCGTAGGCCTGCTCGCCGGCGTTCTGGAAGCGCTGGTCGCTGATCATGACCGAGCCGTTGTCGACGATCGTGCTGGAGGGGGTGATCACCCCGCCTTCGAGGGCCGCCAGGGCGGTGATCATCTTGAAGGTCGAGCCGACCGGGTAGTGGCCTTCGGTCGCGCGGTTGGTCAGCGGCGCCCATTCCGGGTCCGCGTAGAGCTCGTCGACCTGGCGCTGGGTCAGCGGTTTGGTGAAGGTGGCCGGGTCGTAGGTCGGGTAGGAGCCGAGCCCGAGCAGTTCGCCGTTGTTGACGTCCATCGAGACGAAGGCGCCCGGCAGGCCGAAGGAGGCGAGCGCAGCCTCCCCCGCTTCCTGGACCTTCGAGTCCAGCGTCAGCTTCAGGTTGTCCCCGGGCGAAGGCGGCTGGGAGACGAGCTGGCCGCCTGCGGTCGGCTGGCCCATCGCGTTGACCTGAACCCTCGTCACCCCCGGCTCGCCGCGCAAGAGACGGTCGTAGGAGTCCTCGATCCCGGTTTTGCCGATTTCGTCGCCCGCTTCGAGGCCCGCGTAGCGCTTCTCTTTGAGCTCGTCTTCGTTGATCTCGCCGACCGTGCCGAGCACGTGGGCGGCGCGGGTTTCGTGCGGGTAGTCGCGGACGAAGACCCGCCGCACCTCGGCTTCCGGGAACTCGCGCTGGTTCTCCTGCAGGTAGTAGACGACGTCGTAGCCGACGTCACGCCGCAGCGTCACCGGGGCCCCCGCGGCCACTTCTTCGTCTTCTTTGATCGTCCGCTTGACCTTCTTCAGCGGCATGTTCACCAGGGCGCCGAGCTTCTTCAGGTGGGCGTTCGCCTTCGCCTCGTCCTCGGGCAGCTTCGTCGTGTCGACCACCAGTGCCAGGCTGGTCCGGTTGTCGACCAGGACCGTGCCGTTGCGGTCGAGGATGTCGCCGCGCGGGGCGATCACTTTTTCCTCGCGCGTGCGGTTGTTCTGGGCCTCGGCGAGGTAGTCGTCGCCGTCGATCACCTGCAGGCTCCAGAGCCGGAAGAACAGCACCGCGAACAGCGCCACGGCGGCGCCACCTACCACGGCGATGCGCAGGGCCATCCCGTTGCCGCGCCTGATCCTGTCGCCGGGGGGCGGAGACATGTTCCTAGGCTCCCAGCACCGTCGGCCGTCTGCGGCGACGCCGCTCCGGCTCCTCGACGATCGCCGGCCGCAGCAGGCGCTTGACGCCGAGGTAGATCGGCCAGCCGAGGAAGAAGGCGAAGACGCTCTTCACCAGCATGTCCTTGACGATCAGCGCGCTGACCGTCGAATCGACCCCGAGCATCAACTCGACCGCGCCGAAGCCGAGCTCCGCGAACAGGGTGAAGGCCGCGATCAGCAGCGGCGGCAGGAAACGGCTGGTGATTTCGAAGCGCTCGCGGAAGGTCCCAGCCAGATAGCCGGTCGCCATCAGGACCAGCGAGCTACCGCCGAGCGGGGCGATCAGCAGGCAGTCGAGCAGCAGGCCGGCGGAGAAGCCGGCGACGGCGCCGCTCATCGAGCCGCCGAGCAGGCCCAGCGAGGCGATCACCGCCGGCAGCACGTCGGGGCTGACGTGGAACAGGGCGACCCGCGAGAAGAAGGTGACCTGGAGCAGCACGGCGAGGATCACCAGGGCGACCACGCGGGCAAGGATTTTCGGCGTCAGGATCATCCGCGCGAGCCTCCCGTCAAAACCTGGACGAGGTCGAGGTTGCGGAGGTCGGCGAAGGGCTCGACGTGAACCTGCTGCTGGGCCTCCTGCTCGACCGGCGAGGCTTCCGTCACTTCGCCGATCGGCAGGTTCGGCGGGAAGCCGGAGTAGATGTCCCCCGAGCGCCAGCCGGCGGTGACCACGGTGCGGCCGCGGCCGATCAGCTTGGTCGAGTCGATGAAGTCGAGGGTGAGGTCGCCGGGGTCGCCGATCGAGGGTTTGATCACTCCCTGGATCCCTCCGGGCACGACCTTGGCGGTGACCGCGCTGGAGCTGTCGGCGATCAGCGTCACCTTCGCGGAGCCCCCGGTCACCTCGGTCACCGCGCCGACCAGGCCGTCGCCGTTGACCACCGGGTCGTCGACCGTGACCCCCTCGCCGCTGCCGACGTCGATGATCAGGTCGGCGTTCCATTCGGTCGGCGAGCGGGCGATCACCCGGCCGGTGACCGGCGTGTAGCCGCCGGGGATGGCGCCGCTTTCGTCGAGCTCGAGCAGCTTGCGGAACTCCCGGTTTTCGGCGATCGCCGCCTGGGCGCCGACCGCCAGTTCGCGGGTCGCCTCGAGTTCGGTCTTCAGCTCGGCGTTTTCGCCGCGCGCGTCGAAGGTCTTGTCGAACCAGTTGACCAGGTCGCGCGCCGGCTTCAGGGCGCGGTCGGCGACCGACTCGACCGGGCTGAAGACGGCACTGACCCCCTCCTGCAGGCTGGTCGAGCCGCGCCCATAGGTGACCGTCAGCAGCACGAAGCCACCGATGACCAACAGGGCCAGCACCGCCCTGCGGCGGCGAACTTGCTTTCGATACACGTAAGGGACCTAGGTTCGTTGCTTGGTTTCACGGGGCCGGACGAGACACCGAGACCCGCCGCGCCCATCTTGCCGGAGCGCTCGAGCGGGGCAGGCAAATGGCGTGACGCTGCCCCGGGACTTGCATGATGGCAAGTCGCGTATTAGTGCTTACTCATGTGTTAACGGCTACTCAAAGAGGGTCGGCGCCAGCTCGGCGAGCAGGCCGACCGGGAGGCCGACCACGTTGGAGACGCTGCCCACCAGGCGCTCGACCAGGGTCGAGCCGAGGGTCTGGATCGCGTAGCCGCCCGAACGTCCCTGCCACTCCCCGAAGGCGACGTAGCGCTCCTTCTCGGCCTCCGAGAGCCGCTTGAAGACGACGGTGGTCCGCTCCAGGCCGCTGCGCTCCTCCGCGCCGTCGCGGACGACGAGGCCGCTGAGGACTTCGTGCGGGCGGCCGGACATCCGCTCCAGGTAGGCGCGGGCCTCGGCGGCGTCGGCCGGCTTGCCGAGCACGACGCCGTCGAGCACGACGTCGGTGTCGCAGGCGATCACCAGAGCGTCGGCGCCTGCGGTGACGGCGCGCGCCTTGCGGCGCGCGTTCTCCACCACCAGCTCGACCGGATCCCCGTCGCACAGCTCCTCGACGCCGGGAACGACGACCTCGAACTCGACCCCGAGCTTGGCGAGGATCTCCCGCCGCTGCGGCGACCCCGAAGCGAGGACTACCCGTCGGCTCATCGTTGGCCGGGTCCACGGTCGGCGGCCATCGTGGACGCCTGGCCGCCAGAAGTTCCGGCCTGCGAATCGCGTGGTTCCTTTGTCCTCCCAGACGTAACCAAGGAACCACGCGATGGACCCATGCCAGCAGCACGGATCGGGGGGCTGGGCAGCCCCGGAACGTCTTGTACTTTTTCGGCGCTGCGAAGCTCGGACGGCCGGGACCGCTCCACGAAAAAG
>JAWVEZ010000045.1:0-8279 GCA_033856455.1 Solirubrobacterales bacterium
CGCTCGACGTCGAAAAAGTTAAGTGCAGAGGGGTACCCGACCCCTCTAGCCAACCCCGGAGACGGCCGTCAGTGCGGGTGATCCTCGCGCACGGCCTCGGGGTCGAAGATCCGGACACCGTCGCGGCCGCCGTCCTTCGCCGCGTACATCGCCGCGTCGGCCTGTGAGGCCACCGAGGCGGCGCCCTGGCGCGGGTCTTCGCCGAACATCGCGACGCCGACGCAGGCGGTGACCGCCTCGACTCCCGCGCCGATCGGCTCGTGCTCGCGGATCGCCCGGGCGATCGCTTCCGCGGTCAGCAGCGCCTCCTCGCGACTGCAGCGGGGCAGGACGACGGCGAACTCGTCGCCGCCGAGGCGGGCGAGGCTGTCGCTCTCGCGGGTGCGGCGGCGCAGGACTTCGGCGATCTCGACGATCAGGCGGTCGCCGGCTGGGTGGCCGTGGTCGTCGTTGACCTGCTTGAAGTGGTCGAGGTCGAGCATCAGCATCGCCCCGGTGGTGCGCTCGCGCCGCGCCCGCGCCATCGCGGTGCGCAGATCCTCGTCGAAGCGGCGGCGGTTCTTCAGGCCGGTCAGCGGGTCCTGGCTCGCCTCGCGCTGCAGCTCCTGCAGCTTTTCGTTGTGGGTCCAGACGAAGATCAGCGAGCCGAGCAGGACGGCGATCGCCAGTCCGACCACGGCGAGCAGGAGCGGCAGGCTGAGGTCCGGCTCGTCGGGGTCGCGGACGACCAGGACGAGGGTGCGGCCGGCGATTTCGATCGGCGTCGCCGCGGCTTCCTCGAGGTCCTGGCCGAAGGCGGTTTCGCCGTCGAAGCGCAGCTGCGTTTCGACCTCGTCGGGCAGGCTGGCGGTCGCGGTCGCCAGCAGGTCGGCGGCGCGGAAGCTGCCGCTCACGAAGCCGGTCAGCGCGGCGCGGCGCTGGGCCACGGTCTTCCGCGGGGCGCCGTCGCGGTAGACCGCTTGGAAGAGGTTGACGCCCGGTCCGCCCAGGGCCAGCTCGAGCACCGGAGTCGTCACCGGCTTGCCGCTGTCGCGGGCCTCCCGCAGGTAGGGACCGCGGTCGGGGTCGGAGTCGATGTTGAAGCCGAAGGCGCGTTCGAGCGCCGTTCGCGTGAGACCGTTCGCGACCGCGTAGGTGAGCGGGTAGTAAACGCTCCGTTGCTGTGCTGGCACCAGCGCTTTCGCTCCCGCCGGGAACTTTTCGAGGATCTCGTGGCCGCTGCTCCGTTCGTAGGCGGCGCGCTCGGACCCTGGGACCCGGGGCATGTAGGCGGTCGCGTCGAGCACGCCCTCTTTCAGCAGCGACCGCCCCAGCACTTCGAACTCGTGCGCGTTGAGCTTGCCCTGAGCCTGCACGAAGGCCGCCGAGGTCGAGAGCTGGCCGACCGAGAAGGCCGCCACCGCCTCGGTCTGCTGCGCCGCCCGGACCGCCTCTTCGCGCTCGATCTGGTCGAGGTCGTTCTGGTCGTCGGCGTGGATGAAGAGCGCGCCGGCGATCGCCCCCGCCCCGATCAGGCAGACGGCGACAAGCCCTATCCAAAAACGTGCGCGCATCTGTTTCCTTTCGGCGCCGAACACGCCGGTATTGAGCCTTTGGGACTTCCTATGCGAAACTCGGGCGTCAGTTGGGCACGGCGGCCAGGCTCTCCCAAAGGTAGAGCGAGGCGAGGCTGCGATGCGGGCTCCAGCGCTCGCTGCGCTCCACGACCTCCTGCGGCGTCGGCATCTCGTCGAGGCCGTACTCGATCTGGATCGCTTTGCGAATGCCGAGATCACCGCCGGAGAGCACGTCGGGCCGCTGCAGATGGAAGATCAGGAACATCTCGGCGGTCCAGCGGCCGAGCCCGCGGACCGCGACGATCTCCTCGATCGCCTCCTCGTCGCCGAGATCGTCGAGTCGCTCGAGCTCGAGCTCGCCGCTGAGCACGTGGCGGGCCAGGTCCTGCACGTACTCGACCTTGCGCCCGGAGAGACCGGCGCCGCGCAGGTCGGCCTCCTTGGCGTCGAGCAGTTGCTGGGGGGTCGGGGTGGTGCCGTCGAAGAGGTCGAGCACGCGCAGATAGATCGTGCGCGCCGCTTTGGTCGAGAGCTGCTGGCCGACGATCGCCCGCAGCAGGGCCCCGTAGGCGTCGCGCGGCGTCTCCTCGCTGCGCCGTTTCAGCCGCGTCTCGAGGTCGATCTCGCCGATGCGCTCGATCAGCGCCGCCATCGTCGGGTCCACGGCGGCCAGCGCCCTGCGGGCCTCGGCGTCGCTCACCGCCCGGTCCACTCCGGCCGGCGCTTCTCGGCGAAGGCGCGGATGCCCTCGCGGAGGTCGGCCGAGGCGAAGCAGGACTCGCGCAGCGCGACCAGGCCGGCCTCCTGCTGGTCGCTGAGCACGGGCGCGGCGTTCAGCAGGTCGATCGCGCTCTTGTTGCCGCGCATCGAGAGCGGCGCGTTGGCGGCGATCGCCGCTGCCAGCTGCACCCCCTCGTGGGCGAGGCGGTCCTCGCTCACGACTTCGTTGACCAGCCCGATCCGCTCGGCCCGCTCGGCGCCGACGTTGCGGCCGGTGAGAAACAGCTCCTTGGTCCGCGCCAGCCCGATCGTGTCGAGGAACTTGCGCAGGCCGGTGTGGCCGTAGATCAGCCCGAGTTTGGCCGGCGGCATTCCCAGCATCGCGCCGCTGGCGCAGATCCGCAGGTCACAGGTGATCGCCAGCTCCAGGCCGCCCCCCAGGCAGTGGCCGTTGATCGCCGCCACGGTCGGCCAGGGATGGTGGTGGATCGCCTCCATCGCGGCGTGGAAGGGATGGGCGACGAGCGCCTCGGCGTCGCGCTCGAAGGTCTCCTCCGGGATCGCGGCGATGTCATAGCCGGCCGAGAAGACCGGCGGCGCGCCGGTGATCAGCACGCAGCGGGTTTCGATCCCGCGGTCCAGCTGCGGCATCACCTCGGCCAGGGCGTCGAGGATCTCGTGGTCGAGCGCGTTGCGGCGCTCGGGGTTGGAGATGCGCAGGCGGACGACCGCCTCGGCGGGCCGGTCGAGGAGAAGCTTGCCTCCCGCAAGCTGCTCGTTCACGGCTACTCCAGCACGACGAGGACGTCGCCTTCGCCCACGGCTTGGCCCTCCTCACAGCGAATCTCTTTCACCGTGCCGTCGTCTTCGGACTCGACCGGGATCTCCATCTTCATCGACTCGAGGATCACGACCGTGTCGCCGTCGCTGACCTCGTCGCCGACCGCGACCTCGATTTTCCAGACGTTTCCGGTGATGTGTGCCGCGATGTCTGCCATGGGCGGGGACAATATCCGGCCGATGGGACCCGAAACGACCGCGGTGGTGGTTGCCGCCCGCAACGAGGCCGACCGGATCGCCGCCACGGTCGCCGCTCTGCGCGGCGCCTTCCCGGACGCGGCGATCTGGGTCGGCGACGACGCCTCGGCCGATCGCACGGCCGAGCTGGCGATGGCGGCGGGCGCCCAGGTGGTCAGCCGCGGCAAGCCGCACGGCAAGGGCGCCAACGTCACCGCCGCCGTGGAAGCGGCGCTCAGCGTCGAGTCGCCGCCGGACCTGGTCCTGCTCTGCGACGGCGATCTCGGCGAGTCGGCGGCGCACCTGGTGGCGCTGGTCGAGGCGGTGCGGGCGGGGGAGTGCGACCTCGCGGTCGCCTCCTTCTCGAGGCGGGTGGGCGGGGGCTTCGGGGTCGCCCTGTCCTTCGCCCGCCTGGCGATCCGCAGGCTCTGCGGCCAGGAGACGACGGCGCCGATCTCCGGCCAGCGGGCGCTGCGCACCGAGGCGCTGCAGGCGACGCTGCCGTTCGCCCCCGACTTCGGGATGGAGATCGGGATGACCGTCGACGCGGTCCGCGCCGGCTACCGCCTGCGCGAGTACGAGCTCGACCTCGAGCACCGCGCCACCGGCCGCTCCGCCGCCGGCTTCCTGCACCGCGGCGCGCAGCTGCGCGACTTCCTGCGGGTGTATGTATCCCGGATGGGCGGAAGGGGGAGCGGATGATCCTGGCGATCGACCAGGGGACGACGGGGACGACCTGCCTCGTCTTCGACCGCGAGGGCCGGCTGGTGGGCCGCGCCTACTCGGAGTTCGAGCAGTTCTTCCCGCGCCCGGGCTGGGTCGAGCACGACGCCAACGAGATCTGGGAGGTAACCCGGCGGGTTGCCGGCGAGGCCCTCGCCGCGGCCGGTATCGAGGGGCGCGAGCTCGACGCGATCGGGATCACCAACCAGCGCGAGACCGTCGTCGCCTGGGACCCTGAGAGTGGTGAGCCGATACATAGGGCGCTGGTCTGGCAGGACCGGCGCACGGCCGAGCGCTGCGACGAGCTGCGCGCCGCCGGCCACGGGGCGCTGGTCCGCGAGCGCACCGGGCTGGTCATCGACCCCTACTTCTCGGCGACGAAGATCGAGTGGCTGCTGGCCAACGCCGAGGGCGCCGAGCGAGCGGTGTTCGGGACGATCGACGCCTGGCTGCTGTTCAAGCTGACCGGGCGCCACGTCACCGACTACTCCAACGCCTCGCGGACGATGCTCTTCGACATCCATCGCCTCGTCTGGGACGAGGAGCTCTGCGGTCTCTTCGGGATCAACCCGGCGCGGCTGCCCGAACCGGCTCCGTCCTCGTGCTCGTTCGGGACCACCACCGAGTTCGGCGGCGAGGTGCCGGTCTGCGGGGTCGCCGGCGACCAGCAGGCGGCCCTCTTCGGCCAGGCCTGCCACGCGCCGGGTGAGGCCAAGAACACCTACGGCACCGGCAGCTTCGTCCTGCTCAACACCGGCGCCGCCGCGCCGGCCCCCCAGGATGGCCTCCTGACCACGGTCGCCTGGGGACTCGGCGAGGAGGTCGCCTACGCGCTCGAGGCCTCGATCTTCGTCACCGGGGCCGCCGTGCAGTGGCTGCGCGACGGGCTCGGGATCATCGAGGCGGCGGCGGAGACCGAGGCGCTGGCGGCATCGCTGAACTCCAACGACGGCGTCTACTTCGTGCCGGCGCTGACCGGGCTCGGCTCGCCGCACTGGGATCCCTACGCGCGCGGGACGATCGTCGGCCTGACCCGCGGCAGCGGCCGCGCCCACCTGGCGCGGGCGGCCCTGGAGGGGATCGCCTACGAGACGGTCGACGCGGTGCGGGCTCAGGAGGCGGCGAGCGGCGAGCGCCTCGCGGTCCTGAAGGCGGACGGCGGCGCCGTCGCCAACCGGTGGCTGATGCAGTTCCAGGCCGACGTGCTGGGCGCGCCGGTCGTCGTGCCCGAGATCGCGGAGACGACGGCCCTCGGCGCCGCCTACCTGGCCGGGATCGCGGCCGGCCGCTGGACCCGCGAGCAGGTGGGGGAGATGTGGCGCGAGGCGGCCCGCTACGAGCCGGCGATGGGCGAGGACGAGCGCGAGGAGCTGCTGGCCGGCTGGTCCCGCGCCCTCGAGCGCTCCCGCGGCTGGGCCGCTCCGGACGCTTGAAGCATTGAGCCGCCCATAACCGGCCAAATGCTTCAAGCGTCCGCCAATTGGCGGGTTTGATTTCGCGTAACCGGCCGGGAATGGAAGGGTGTTCCTTCGCATGGCCGATATGAAGCCACAGGTCTACCTGGACCCCCGCCCCCCGGAGTACTTCGACCAGTTCCACCGCTCGGCCCGCGAGGGCTCGGTCTGGATGTACTCGATCGCCCGCCTCGTCCTCACCCTGCCGACGCTGTTGATCTACCGGGTCAGGGCGGTCGGCAAGGAGAACGTGCCGCGCAAGGGCGCGATCGTTCTCGCTCCCAACCATTTCAGCCAGCTCGACCACTTCTTCGCCGGCGTCTGGCTGCGGCGCAAGGTCCGCTTCATGGCCAAATCCCAGCTCTTCGGCCCGCCCGTCCTCACCTTCGTCTTCAAGCACGGCGGCGTCTTCCCGGTGCGCCGCGGCCACCGCGACGAAGAGGCCTTCAAGACCGCCTACGAGCTGATCGACCAGGGGGAGATGCTGCTGGTCTACGCCGAGGGTGGGCGGCAGCGCTCCGGCGAGCTCGGCGAGCCGAAACCGGGGATCGGCCGGATCGCCCTGGAGTCCGGCGTGCCGATCGTCCCGGTCGCGATCTTCGGCTCGGCCGAGGCGCGGCGCTGGAAGCGCTTCCGCTTCCCGCGGATCACCATCGAGTTCGGCGAGCCGCTGACCTTCCCGGTCGAAGCCGACCCGAGCCGCGAGCGCCAGCTCGAGGCCGCCCACGCGGTCTTCGTCGAGGTGAAGCGGATGTACGGGGGCCTAGCTACTCGTAGCGCTGCTGAACACGGGCATAGAAGTCCGGATCGTGCCCAGGCGTGATCACCGCGTCGGGGAACTGCGAGTGGAACAGCTTCAGCTCCTGCAGGGAGCGGCGGAAGTTGTGCGCGTCTTCGGGGCGCGGCGGCAGGGCCGCTTTGCCGAGCAGCTGATCGAGCACGTACATCGCGTCGCCGCCGATCACGAAGTCGCGTTTGGCGAGGCGGCAGATCACCGACATGTGGCCGGCACTGTGGCCGGGGGTGAAAGCGAGCCGCACCGAGCCGTCGCCGAAGAGGTCGAAGGTGCGGCCGAAGCTGGCGTATGAGTCGATGTTGGCGCGGTCGAAGGAGACCGTGCGGTACTCGAAGGCGTAGTCGATGTGCTGGCGGCGGTAGCCCTTGAGCAGGCCGCCGGAGCCGCTGGTCGCCTCGGTCCACTCCGGCTCGGAGACGACGAAGGTCGAGTTGGGGAACTCGGAGATCGCCGAGGTGTGGTCGATGTGCAGGTGGGTCATGACGACGATCGGGATCTCGTTCGGGTCGAGCCCGCGCGAGCGCAGCTGCGCCGGGACGTCTTCGCCGGCGGCCAGCGAGGGCTTGCCGAAGCGGTTGGCGACGCCGCCGAAGTTCTCCTTGCCATCCGTGGCGATCGAGGGGTGCAGGCCGGTGTCGACGAGGATCGCACCGGCGCTCGGGTGGCGGACGAGGAAGGCGGGGACGGGAACCACGTTCGGCGGCTTGCCGCTCAGCATCGCCCGCAGCAGCTTCAGGGTGAGGAAGCGGCCGCCGGGGCTGACCATCGTCTTCAGCGGGAGGTCGACGTGGCCGGCGACGATCGGTTCGACCGTGACCGCGGCGCCGGGGGTGCCCCCGGCGATCGGCTCGTGCAGGGGATGTGGTTCGACGCTGACCTTCATCGCAGCCAGAATACGCGGAGCATCTCGCGTATAGGCTTCGCCGCCGATGGCTGACAGTTCGCATTCGCAGGTATTTCGGGACGGTTTGCTGGAGGGGCAGGTCGTTGTCGTCTCCGGCGCCGGGGCCGGTCTCGGGCGCGAGAGCGCGCTCGAGCTGCTCCGCCTCGGCGCCACCGTGGTCGGCTGCGGACGCCGCGCCGAGCCGCTGGCCGAGACCGCCGAGCTCGCCGCGGGGCTGCCAGGCAGCTTCGAGCACGCCTCGCTCGACATCCGCGAGGAGGAGCCGGTCGGCCGCTTCTTCGACGACCTGCTGGAGCGCCACGGCCGCCTCGACACGCTCGTCAACAACGCCGGCGGCCAGTTCCTCAGCCCGGCCGAGGCGATCTCGCCGAAGGGCTTTCGCACCGTCGTCGACCTCAACGTCAACGGCACCTGGCTGATGACCCACGCCGCCGCGACCAAGGCCTTCATCCCCCAGGAGGGCGGCAAGGTCCTCAGCGTCACCCTCTCCCCCCACAACGGGATGCCGGGCATGGTCCACTCGGGCGCCGCCCGCGCCGCGGTCGAGAACATGATGCGGACCCTCTCGATCGAGTGGGCCCGCTTCGGGATCAAGACCTGCGCCCTCGCCGCCGGCCACTTCGCGACCGAGACCCTGCTGACCAAGTACCCGCAGGCGATCGTCGACAACGTCGCCCGCTCGATCCCCCTGCAGCGCACCGGCCGCTCCGAGGAGATGGCCTGGCTGGTCGCCTACCTCTGCTCGCCGGCCGGCGACTTCTACTCCGGCACGACTATCACCCTCGACGGCGCCCGCGACAACTGGGCCGGCCCCTGGCCACCGGAGACGATCGCCAGCGAGGAAGGTGAGCCACCGGCGGAGGCGCGCAAGTAGGGGTTGGCTTGAGGGGTCGGGCACCCCTCTGCACTTAACTTTTTGGAGATCGTGCGCCGGCCGTCCGAGGTTCGCAGCCCCCAAAAAGTGCAAGACGTTCCGAGGGGTGCCCGACCCCTCCAACGAGCCTCTACCGCGCTCCCCAGGGTGAATCAGCTTCCACGAAGCAGGTCCCCGGCCGGGCCAGCTTTCGTCCTTGGCCGCTGGCGTACTTCGGAGCGCTGTGGGGGGGGGG
>JAWVEZ010000046.1:0-21495 GCA_033856455.1 Solirubrobacterales bacterium
TGATCGCCGCCGAGCTTCGCCGCGCCGCGGGCCGCGGCGAAGCGGCGGCGGCGGCGATCGAGCGGCTGCGGGAGGGGAGCGAGCAGCTCGCCGACGGCCAGCGCGAGGTCGCCGTCGGCGGGCTCACCCTGACCCTCGGCCTGCGCTCGCTGCTGCCGCGGATCCGCGGCGGCGAGCTGGCCCGAGCCCGCAAGCTCGCCCGCGACCTGGAAGCGGCCGTCGCCTCCAACCCCGAGCTGAGCGCCGCCGCCAACCAGGCGCGGGCGCTGGCGAAGACGATCGCCGCCAACCGCGACGAAGTGCGCCGCCTGCGCGACGTCGCCGGACAGGTCAACGGCGGCCTCAACCGGCTCGTGCCCGGCGGCGAGAAGCTCGAGGACGGAGTCGGCCAGCTCTCGGAAGCGACCGGTGAGCTCAGCTCCGGCCTGGACCGGCTCGGCGACGGCGCCGAACGGCTCTCCGGCGGGCTGATCGAACTCCAGGGCGGCGCCGGCGCCCTGCGGGCCGGCCTCAGCGCAGGGGCCGAACACGCGCTGCCCCTGCAGACCCGCCTCCAGGGCGCCGGTGTGGAGGCGACCGCGCTGGCCGCGCCGCTGGAAGCGGGCGCGCGCGAGCTGCAGCGCCAATCGCCGCGGCTGTTCGACTCCGGCTACTTCGTGCTCTCGGCGCTCGATGGGGCGCCGCCGCGCCGCCGCGCCGAAGCCAACGAGGCGATCAGCGTCGACCGTGGCGGCCAGGCGGCGCGAATGCTGGTCGTCACCTCCGAGCCCTTCAACACCGCCGGCTCGCGGGCGGCCGGCGAGCGGCTCGCCGCCGAAGCCGAGGCGGTCGGAGCAGGCAGCGGTCTCGCCACCGGCCTGACCGGCGGCGCCGCCACGCTCAACGCCTACGGCGAGGAGACCGAAGCGCGCCTGCCCTTCGTGCTCGGCGCCTTCGTCCTCTTCACCCTGCTGGCGCTGGTGGTGATCCTGCGGGCGCCGCTGCTCGCCCTGCTCACGGTGGTGCTCAACCTCGCCTCGGTCGCCGCCGCGATCGGCGTGATGTCGCTGGTCTGCCAGATCCCCGAGGGCTACCCGCTTGGCGGCCACCCCTACATCGACACGGTCGGCGCCGGCGCGATCTTCGGGGTGACCTTCGGGCTCTCGATCGACTACGCGGTCTTCCTGATCGCGCGCATGCGCGAGCGCTACGAGCGCGACGGCGACAACCGCGCCGCGATCGAGTACGGGCTCGAGCGGACCGCCGGGGTGATCACTGGCGCCGCCGCGATCATGATCGCGGTCTTCATCGCCTTCGCGACGGCGCCGATCGCGACCGTGAGCCAGATGGGTGTGGGCCTGACCGTAGCGATCCTGCTCGACGCGACCGTGGTCCGGATCGTCCTCCTGCCGGCGCTGATGCTGATGCTCGGCGACCGCGTCTGGTATGTCCCCAAGTGGATGGGCCGCATCCTTCCGCGGCGCAACGTGCTTAGTGGAAAGGTGAGCCTGCATGAGGCATAAAGGAGAGATGGTCGCGCTGGCCCTGGTCGCGCTGATCCTGACCGGTGCCGCCGCGGCCGGCGCGGAAGCGCCCACCCGTGCCGCCTACGTCGACCTGCTCGAGGAAGTCTGCGGGCCGGATGCCGGTGCGACGCAGAAGGCGATGAGGGGAGCGCGGACCGATCTGCGCAAGGAACGGCTCTCCCGCGCGGCGGAGAAGTTCGCGGCGGCGACCTCGATCTTCGGCGGCACGATCAGGGAGATCGCCGCCGTCCCCCGGCCGGATGCCGACCGGGCCAAGCTCCGCAAGTGGTTCGGCTACCTGAAGAAGCAGGAGTCTTACTTGAAGCGGATCACCGCCCAGCTCAGGGCCGACCACGCGATCGCCGCGCAGCGGCTGACCGCCCGCTTCATCCACAACGGCAACCTCGCCAACAACACGGTGATCGCCTTCGGCTTCAACTACTGCAGCTTCAAGTTCTCCAGGTACGGTTGAGGTGAGGCGACCCGCCGGCTCCGGGCGCGCCCTCTCGGCGCTGGCGGCGCTGGCGTTGTCCTGCGGCCTGCTCGCCGCCGTCGCGCAGGGCGAGCGCACCCAGTACGGCAACCTCGTCGTCTCCCTCGACGGTGGGCTCGCGCCGCTGAAGCTGCCACGCGAGCGGCCGGCCCCGGTCACGGTCAGGTTGGCGGGCGGGCTGCGCACGACCGACGGCGCCACCCTGCCGCGGGTCACCAGGATCATGCTCGGGCTGCCCGGGCAGGGGGTGATCGATACCCGCGGCCTGCCCACCTGTCCGGCGCGCAAGTTGCGGAACGCAACCGCCCCTGACGCCCTCGCCTCCTGTCGTCCGGCTCTGGTCGGGCACGGCGCGATTGAAGCCGACGTGCTGATCCCCCACCAGCCCGCGTTCCGGATCAGAGCCAGCCTCCTCGCCTTCAACGCCAGGGTCGACGGCCGCCGGGCAGTGCTTCTGCACGCCTTCGCTTCCGACCCGCCGACGGTCGTCGTCCTGCCCTTCATCTTGCGCTTGCAGGCTGGTCGCTTCGGCACCACCCTGGTTGCTGACCTGCCGCCGTCGCTGGGGCCCTGGCCACATTTCGCCCACTTCGAGATGGAGCTCTCGCGCCGCTACGTCCACCGCGGCCGCCAGCGCAGCTACCTGAGCGCCTCCTGCCCGATTCCGAGCCGCTTCACCGCTGGTTTCTTCTCCTTCGCGCGGGCCACCTACACGTTTGCCGGCGGGCGCCAGGTGAGCACTGGAATCGCCCGCAGCTGCCGCGCTCGCTGATCCGGTCACCTTCGCCGATAGCGAACATCGGTCTGTTAGTGTTCCTAATCCTCAACGAGCGGGAGAAGCCACTTGGCAGCGTTCAACGTTGCAGTCGCGCTGGACGAACTCGAGACCGATGTCCTCCAGGCCTGTTGCCGCGAGTCGGAGTGGCCGGCGCGCGTCGCGGCGGGCGTATATGCCGGCGTCGACTTCGCGATCGCACGTCCCGAGATCGCCCGTGAACTGGCCACCGAGCGCTCCCTCGCCGACGGCTCGTTTGACGACTACAGCCGCTTGGTAGGCCGGCTGACCGGCTTCATCCGGGTCCACGCCCCGGTCGAGGCGCGGCTCCCGGCGGCGACAGACGAGGCGCTGGTAGCCGGCATGGTCGGCCTCGTCGGAGACCATGTGCGGATCGGTCGCCTCGATCGTCTCGCCGAACTGCGCCCGGAGCTGGTGCTGCTCACCCTGCTGCCTTACCTCGGGTTCGAGGAGGCACAGAGCTGGGCCAACAGAACCGCAAAGTAGACGTTCGGCCCCCTTGACAGCCTGGTCCGTGTCTGTTCTTATTCGGAAAGCCGCCTGCCGGCGAGGCCCCCCTTAACCCGGCTTGCGGAACTGGATCCAGTCTCGGCCTCCGGCCCTCCCCCTGTGGGCCGTCGGCCTCTGCGCAAACATCCTCGGCCCGGAGGCCTCCCAGCCTCCGGGCCGTTTGCGCCGGGCTTAGGCGCGCGCGCGGCGCCGCCTGAACTCGGCGATCGCGTCCTCGAAAGACGCGCGCGAGAAGTCGGGCCACAGCTCCTCGCGGAAGACCAGCTCCGAGTCGGCGATCTGCCAGAGCAGGTAGTTGGAGAGGCGGCGCTCGCCGCTGGTCCGGATCACCAGCTCGGGGTCGTGCAGGTCGGGCGCGTAGAGCCGGCTGCGGAACTCCTCCTCGGTGGTTCCCGAGAACCCCTTCGCGGCCGCGACGATCTCCGCTCGGCCGCCGTAGTTGAAAGGGACGAAGAAGGTGATTCGCTCGTTCGCCGCGGTCTTGCGTTCGGCCCACTCCATCCGCTCGATCACCCGGGTGGGGACGGGGTCGCCGCGGCGGCCGAGGAAGCGCAACCGCACCCCCTCTTCGTGCAGTTCGGGAGTGACGTTGTCGATGTACTCGGCCATCAGCGCCATCAGGCCCGACACCTCGGCGGCGGAGCGGTCCCAGTTCTCGGTCGAGAAGGCATAGATGGTCAGCTCACGGATGCCGAGCTCGACCGCGTCGCGCAGGCGGGCGCGCACGGTCTCGGCGCCGGCCCTGTGCCCCTCGCCAACGTCGAGGCCGCGCTGCTGCGCCCAGCGGCCGTTGCCGTCGGTGATGATCGCCACGTATTTCGGACCGTCTTCAGTCATTGCCCCGCAGCCGCAGTATGGAGGCCAGTGCGCGCACGAGCGGCCCACCGGCGCGCAGCAGCCGGGCGCGGATCGTGGTCGCGAACGGTGTGCGAGCGCCCGGCGAGCTGAGGTAGAAGGCGAGGACGCCGGCGAGGATTGCGGCGTGGCGCGCGGACCGCGGCAGCGGTGGCAGGGCGGCGCGCGCCAGCCCCACGATTGACGTCAGCCGCTCGGCGGCCACCTCGGTGCTGCCGTAGTAGTCGAGGTAGTTGTGCTCGCCGAACCGCGCGTCGGCCTCGCGGTCGACGAGGTCGTCGAGCAGCACGGTGAGGGCGCCGATTGCGGGGAAGTAGGCGGCCTCGACCAGCACCGCCTCCTCCGGGCTCGCCTCGGCATCCGCGGCGAGCGCGATCAGGGCGTGGGCGGCAACCGAGGAGCTGGCGCCGGCGGCTGCCTCCCACCACTCAAAGCCGGCCGGCGCAGCCAGCCGCGACGCCCACTCGCGCAGCGGCGCGGACGACGGCACGGCGGCGTGGGTGTGGCTCTGGCCCTCGCCGCAGCGCAGCGCGGCGGCACGCGCCGGTGCCTCGACGGTTGTGTGGGAGGGCAGCGAGGCGAACGCCTCGCGGCAGGCCTCGAGCAGGGAGTCGAGGTAGCCGCCGTCCTCGCGCTGCGGGTGGTGTGCGTACCAGTCGCCCCGCTCCGCCTCGCTCACGAACGCGGTGGCGAGCGAGCGGTGCAGCTGCAGGCCGTCGCGCAACGGGTCCGGGCCAGGCCGCTCCCCGAGGTTGTCGAGGTAGTCGATCGCCACCTGCAGCGCGACCACTGCCCGGACCACCGCCGGGCGATCCCGGGCGGGGGCGAGGGTGGCGAAGACGGCGACCGCCTCCACGTTCGAGGCCTTCTCGGTCAGCGCGGCGAGCGCCGCGTCGCGCAGCCGCGGGTCCGGGACCGCCGCGGCCACGCCCCGCCACCCCGCCAACTCGCGCCCCACCCGGGGCAGCACCCGGCTCTCGTGGACGGCGAGAGTGGCGAGTGCCGCGATGGCCTCTTTGGCGGTCCGCCTCACCGCGCGCATCCTATTTGCAGGGAAAGCGGCCGGGAGGTGAACTGGCTGCGCAGCCAATTAGGATTGCCGTGTGGCCACCGTCGAAACTTCGGCGCCGCTGAAGCGGCCCCCGGAGATGTCCCCGAACCCGGTGCGCCGGGTCGCGGAAGACTTGGCGACCGAGTGGCGGGGGAGGGGCAAGTACCCACCCGGGCCCAACGACTTCAGCATCGGCCGCACCCATCAGATCGCGCACAACCCCCTGCCGCTGCTGCTCGAGGCCTACGAAGAGTTCGGCCCGATCTTCAGCATGCGGCTGCTGCATTCGCGGGTCGTCTTCATGCTCGGGCCGGAGGCCAACCACTTCGTCACCGTCGGCCAGCCGGAGAACTTCCACTGGCGCGAGTCGAGCTTCGGCGACCTGATCCCGCTGCTCGGCGACGGCCTGCTGACCGTCGACGACGCCTTTCACGACCGCGCCCGGGCGATCATGATGCCGGCCTTCCATCGCGAGCAGGTGGCGATCGCGACCGAGGTGATGAGCGCCGAAGCCGAATCGGCGATCGCCGCGCTGCCGGTCGGCGGCGTGGTCGACGTCTACGACTGGATGCGCAATCTGGCGATGCGGATCGCGATGCGCGCGCTGCTCGGGCTCGACCCCGACGAGGCCGGCAAGGGCGCCGCCGCGGCCGAGCACTTCGAGCGCGCGCTCGGCTTCTACGGGATCGACTTCGCGCTGCGCCTGCTGCGCGGCCCCGGCTCCCCCTGGCGCAAGATGAACGCCTCGCGCGAGGTGCTCGACGAGATCGTCTTCGCCGAGATCGCCCGCCGCCGCGCCCAGCCGGCCCCCGGGCGCCGCGACATCCTCAGCCTCCTGGTCAACGTGCGCGGCGAGGACGGCGACGCCTTCAGCGACCGCGAGATCCGCGACCAGGTCGTCACCCTGATGTTCGCCGGCCACGACACCTCGACCTCGACCGTCACCTTCATGCTGCACGAGCTGGCCCGCCACCCCGACATCCTCGCCGGGCTCTGCGCCGAGCAGGACGAGGTGCTCGGCGGTGCGCCGCCGACGATCGACCAGTTGGAGCGCGAGATGCCCTACCTCGACATGGTGCTCGACGAGGTCCTGCGGCTCTACCCGCCGGCCTGGATCGGGCCCCGCCGCGCCGTCCGCGACTTCGAGTTCGGCGGCTACTCGGTCCCCCGCGGTGCCTTCGTCAACTACTGCTCCTGGGCCAGCCACCGGATCCCGGAAGTCTTCCCCGAGCCGGAGGCCTTCATCCCCGAGCGCTTCACCCGCGAGCGCAAGGCGGCCCTGCCGCGCGGCGCCTACGTCCCCTTCGGCGGCGGCCAGCGGGTCTGCATCGGCAAACGCTTCGGTCAGATCGAGGTCAAGCTGGTCGCCTCGATGCTGCTGCAGCGCCTCCGCCTCGACGCCCTGCCGGGCCGCACGGTGACGATCCGCCAGATGCCGACGCTCTCCCCAAAGGGCGGGCTGCGGATGCGGGTCCTCCCCCGCGCCTGAGCGTGGCCGCAACAATCCTGACTTGTCGGGGTTTGCCCGACTAAGATGCTCGCCGTGCTCGTCCGCCCCGCTCTCCGGGCCGCTCTGCTCGCTGCGCTGCTCGCCCTCGCAATGTCGGGCACGGCTCTGGCGGCGCCGTCCAACGACGACTTCGTCGCCGCGCTGATCGGCGCCGGGAATGAAATGGAAGGCTCGGGGAACAACTTTGGGGCGACCAAGGAGGTCGGCGAGCCCGCCCACGACGGCCACCCCGGCGGCGCCTCGGTCTGGTTCGGATGGACCGCGCCGCGCTCGCAGTCCGTGTTCGTCCAGTTCTGCCCCGACGGGTGGGCCGGAAGGCTCGGGATCTACCGGGGCGACGCAGTCGGCCAGCTGACGCCGGTCGCGGCCAGCCACGTGATCGCGGGCGACTTCAGCTGCGGTGAGGCCTGGTTCCCCGCTATCTCCTCCGTGACCTACCGGTTTGCGGTCGACGGATCGAACGGCGGCGCTGGCCCGGACGAAGGCAACTTCAGCCTGCGGGTCTCGGCGACGCCGCTGAATCCTCCCGCCAACGACGCCTTCGCCGCCGCCGAGCCGCTCAAGCCCGAAAGCTGGAACCACTTCGCGGGCAACACCGGGGAGGCCACCCGGGAGGTAGGAGAGCCCGGTCGCGGCGGCGATCTCGCCGGAGCCTCGGTCTGGTACCGCTGGACCGCCCCCGAGAGCCGGCCGATCAGGATCTACCCGTGCCGGGCGGGATTTCGGCCGGCGATCTCGGTCTACGCCGGCTCGGAGCTCGCGGGGCTGCGGCTCGTCTCCTCGCCGGCGCCGATCGAACCGGGGGTCCCCGGCGAATGCCAGGTCGGCGGCTTCGGCGGGGTCGGCTTCGACGCCGTCGCCGGCCAGACCTACTCGATCGCGTTTGACTCCGACGACGGATCCTTCGGCAGCTTCCGCGCGTTGATGCTCGCCACTCCCACCCTGTTCGTCGACGTCTACCCGCCGGGCACCTACATCTACAAGCTGCTGCGGCTGCGCGGTAACGGGATTGGGATCCAGTTCGGAAGCGGCGGCGGTCCGCCCGGGGACACGTTCCTCTGCAAGCTCGATCGCCAGCCGTTCAAACCCTGCCGGACGCCGAAGAAATGGCACGGCTTGGAGGCCGGCAGGCATCGCGTCGCCGTGGTCGCGACCGACGCCGCCGGCAATCGCGACAGGACCCCGGCGGTGCGGACGTTCAGGATGGGCGCGCGATGAGGCGCCGCTCGTTTTTTGCCTCCCTGCTCGTCTTGGCGGCGATCGCCCTGCTCGGGGTGACCCCGGCCGGCGCTGCCGTCTACTGGGGGGGAGAGAGCGGCGTCGGGGTCGCCAATCTCGACGGCAGCCAGGCGATCCAGTCGCTGCCCGCCAGCCCGCCCCCGCCGGCCCCGCCCCAAGCGCGGCTCGATCCGTGGGAACTGTGCGGGATGGCCGTCGACGCCGATCACATCTACTGGGCGAATCGGTGGGCCGGCACGATCGGCAGGGCGAACCTCGACGGCACCGGTGGAAACGAGATCTTCATCGCCGGGCTGGGCGATCCCTGTGGCGTCGCCGTCGACGGGACCCACATCTACTGGACCGATACCGGCACGAACATGATCGGGCGCGCCCGGCTCGACGGCTCCGGGGTGCAACCCGCGTTCATCGCCGCGGGCAGCGCTCCCTGCGGAGTGGCGCTCGCCGGTGGCTACCTGTACTGGGCGATTCGCGGCGACAACGCGATCGCTCGCGCCGGGCTCGACGGTAGTGGGGTGGACCGCGAGTTCATCGTCGGGACCGAGACGCCGTGCGGGGTGGCGGTCGGGGGTGGCTTCATCTTCTGGGCCTCCGAGCACGATTTCTCGAGCGATGCGGGGACGATCTCGCGCGCCGCGCTCGGAGGCGGCTCGGTCGTCGACCCACTGATCACGGGGACCGGCGAAACGAGGGCGATCGCGGTCAGCTCGACCCACGTCTTCTGGGCGGACCAGGGCCGGCGCAACTTCACCAGCGGGGATCCCACGCAAGTGCTGCCGGGCTCGGTCGGCAGCGCCAGGCTCGACGGCACCGAGGTCAACCGGAGGCTGATCCGCACGCCCCCGATCGCGGGCGTCGCGGTCGATTCGCGCCTGCTTCCCACGCCCACGCCGGTCACGCGGCCATCCGACTATCTGCGCTTCGGCAAAGTCCGCCACGCACCCGACGGCAGCTTGCGGCTCGACGTCTTCGTTCCCGCTCGCGGCCTCTTCAAGGTCCTCTCGCCGCGGATCGGCTGGTCGATCGAAAAGGGCAACCCGCCGCCTTGGTTCGCCGGGAGTTTCCGCTGGAGTCTGCGCCTCTGGCCGGGCAAGCCGAAGTCGGCGGTGGCACGGAGGATTCAGCGCCAGCTCCATGAGAAAGGCAGGGCCCCGGTCACGGTCCGGATGCTTTACCGGCAGGAAGGCCGCACCGCGATCCAGGCCAGCAAGCGCCTCGCCTTCGAACGATGAGGAAGGCGCGGAGGAGGGGAATCGGCGTCGCGGCCGCCGCGCTCTGCCTCGGGGCACTGTACCTCGGCCCCGCGTCACCGGCCCGCGCTGCGGTCTACTGGGGCTCCGGCTCCACGCTCGGCGCCGCGACTCTCGAGGGTGCGGTGTTCCCGGGTCCCTTCATGAAGCTCAACTTCACCCCGGCCCAGGGCCCCGCCTGCGGGGTCGCGGTCAACGGCTCCGATCTCTATTGGGCGGGCGGATACGGGATCGGCCGCACGAACCTCGACGGGGCCGCGGCGCCAGTGGCGGTGGTGCGTCAGGTCTGGGCCTGCGGCTTGGCGCTCGACCAGTCTCACCTCTTCTGGACCACTCCCGGACTCGGTGCGATCGGGCGCGCCGGCCTCGACGGGTCCGAGCCCAACCTCGCATTGGTCCACGGCATCAACGGCCTCTGCGCGATCGCCGTCGGCGGCGGCTACGTCTTCTGGGTCGACGCGGTCGGCATCGGTCGTGCCCGGGTCGACGGCTCCGAGCCGAAAAGGATCCTGACCCTGCCGTCGCGGACCGGTTGCGCTGTCGCGGCCGATGGCCAGTACCTCTATTGGAGCGGCCCAGGCTCGATCGGCCGCTCCAACCTCGACGGCAGCGCGCCCGACTTCGACTTCATCGCCGGCATCCGCGGGGCGACGGGCATCGCCGTCGACCCCACCGACATCCGCTGGATCGAAGCGCCCGCCGCCGAGGGGTCCCCGTCGTCGCTCGGCCGGGCGACGCTTGCCGGGGCCGCACCGAACCCCGCCTGGGTGTCCGTCGGGCCGGCGACGGCGGGAATCGCCGTCGACGCTCTCAGCTCGATCTCCCCCCGATTCCTGCCGTCGCTCGGCTTCTCCTTTGGGGAGGTGAGGCGGAATCTCCGCAAGGGCACGGCGACCCTCGAGGTGCGGGTGCCCGCGAGTGGCACGCTCGAGCTCCGCTGGCCGCAGCTGGGCTGGCGCGTCCGCAAACCCCAGACCCCGATCCGAGAAGGCCGCAACTTGGTCTGGCGGCTCCGGCTCTGGCCGGGAAAGGGCGCCTTCGGAAAGCGGATCAAGGGGCAACTGGCGGCGACCGGCAGAGCCCCGGTCAACCTAAAAGTCGCCTACGCCGAAGACCATTCGCTGCCGGTCACCTCGACCAAGCTGGTCGTCCTGCGCAAGTCGCATCCGCGATGATCCGCGGCTGATGCGGGCTCTGGTCATCTCCGACACCCACTTTGGCGCCTGGACGGGGCGCGACGTGCTGCGCGAGGAGTTCGCGCTGGAGCGACTGGCCCCGGCCCTGGAGGGCGTCGACGAGCTGATCTTCCTCGGCGACCTCTTCGACTTCCTCTTCGGCGGGGTCGAGGAGGCGGTCGACGCGGCTGACGGGCTGCTCGCGCTGATCGCCGCCGAGCTTTCCGGCAAGCGGCTCGTCTTCCTCGCCGGCAACCACGACCATCACCTCGTCCACCGCGACGAGGAGGACCGGCTGGAGGCCAAGCTGGCACACGGCACCGCGCCGTCCGCGAACGGCAACGGCCCGGGCTTCTTCCAGGCATTCCTGGAGCGCAAGCTGCCCGGCGTCGAGGTCGAGATCGCCTACCCGACCTACCGCTTCGCCGACGTCCTGCTCACCCACGGCCACTACCTCGATCCGCACGCCCGGCTCGCCGGCTCGCGCGCCGATCGCCTGCTCACCCACACGCTCTGGTCGATTGCCGCCGGCGGGCCCGAGGAGCCGACCTGCGTCGAGGACTACGAGTCGGTTACGACGCTGCTCACCGAGTGGCTCTACATCGCCGCGCAGATGCCGCACGGCACGCATGCTCAGCAGAACGTCTTCCGCGCCGCCCAGCGCGCCGCCCGCGTCGCCAACGCGCTCGGGGCGCCCCTGCGGGGCGTGAAGCGACTGGAGGAGGACCTACGTGCTCGCCGCACGGGTGGGGCTGCGGGGTTGCCCAGCGAAGCCCACTTCGACGCCGTCGTTCGCGAGGAGGCGGCCCGCCAGGCCCGCGAGCAGCCGATCTCCGGCCCGCCCTGGTCGGTGCCGCTCTATCCCGAGCCGACCGTGATCTCCCGCAGCGACGCCTCCGAGCACGCGCTGGAGGCCTTCGCCACCGTCGTCGCCAACCTCGGCTGGGACGGCGAGGCCGAGAAGATCGTCTTCGCCCACACCCACCAGCCGCTCGCCGACGTGCGCGCCGCCGACGGCTCGAAGACCCGCTACTGGAACACCGGCTCCTGGATCTACGAGCCCGACGTCAGCTCCCGCGAGGCCTACGCCCGCTACCTCCGCTTCGCCTGGCCCGGGTCCGTAATCGTGATCGACGAAGACGAGCCCCAACCCCGCCTGCTCGAGCTCCTGGCAGACCTCAACCCCCGCAATGGCGGCCCGGGCCTTCCGACGCCCTCCGTGGGGGGCGGTCCCGGGAGGGGTTCCACTTAGTCTTTTTCAGGTTCGTGCTCCGGCCATGCGGCGGTGGAGCGCCCGGAAAAAGCCACAAGACGTTCCACCCCTCCCGGGACCGCCCTGCAAACGCGCCCCGGCAGCCCCTAGCGGGTCGACGGACGGAAGCTCGCCGAGAGACGAAGGCGATGGAGCCCTAGTCAGCTTGCTTAAGCTGATGAACCTTTGGCCGCTGCCGGGGTTCGGAGCCGAAGCTGTCAGGAGGGACGGTTGGAGGGATCCCGGGTAGGGGTGAAGCGTCTTGTGTTTTTTTGCTCTACCCGCTCCGGGCGCCAGCTCGGAGCGCGATCCCCAAAAAAACTAAGCGGAACCCCTACCCGGGATCCCTCAAGCAGCCGCTACTTGATGAACAGCATCTCCTCGTACTTAGGCAACGGCCAGAGGTCGTCGGCGACGATCCTCTCCAGCCTGTCGGCGGCGGCGCGGACCTCGGCCATCGGCTCGAGCTGGTTGTCGCGAGCGTGGATCGCCAGGTCGATGCCCTCGAGGTCGTTCGGGTAGGCGTTGCCCTCCTCGAGGGCGAGGAGCGCTTTGCCGAGCGCCTCGAGGTTCTCGCGAACCTCACCGCCGACGCCATCGGCGACGCCGGACTCGCCGATCACCGCCAGGTAGCGCAGGGCGGCCGGCAGGATCATCGTCTTCGCGATCGCGTGCGCCGTCTCGGCCTCGATGTTGGCCCGCATCGCGTACTGCTCGACCCAGACCTCGTAGCGGGACTCGAGCTCGCGCTCGGAGAGCACGTTGTACTTCTCGAACGCCGCGACCGTGTCGGGGGCGATCACCTCGGGCAGCGCGTCCGGGGTGGTTTTGAGGTTCTTCAGGCCCCGCTGCTCGGCCTCCGCGTGCCACTCCTCGGAGTAGTTGTCGCCACCGAAGCAGACGACCTTGTTCGCCAGGTAGGACTCTTTGACGATCTCGATCACGGCCTCCGGCATCGCGGTGCCGGCGCTCAGCTTCTCCTCCAGCTTGCCGGCCAGCTCGTCGATCGCCTCGGCGGCGATCGTGTTCAGGACCGTGTTCGGGAAGGCGAGCGACATGCTCGATCCCAGCGCCCGGAACTCGAATTTGTTGCCGGTGAAGGCGAACGGCGAGGTGCGGTTGCGGTCGCCGCCGTCGAGCGGCAGTTTCGGCAGCACGTCGGAGCCCAGGTCGAGGAACGAGGCCGGCGTGTTGGGATCGCCTTCGCCGGTCGCGATCGCCTCGAACACTTTTTCCAGCTCGCCGCCGAGGAAGACGGAGATGATCGCCGGCGGCGCCTCGTTGGCCCCGAGCCGGTGGTCCTGGCCGATGTTGGCGACCGAGGCCCGCAGCAGGCCCTGGTGCTTGTTCACCGCCTGGATGACCGCCGTGCAGAAGAACAGGAAGTGGATGTTGTCGGCCGGCGTATCGCCTGGGTTCAGCAGGTTGGCGCCGGCGTCGGTGCTCATCGACCAGTTGTTGTGCTTGCCCGACCCGTTGACGCCGGCGAACGGCTTCTCGTGCAGGAGGCAGACGAGGCCGTAGCGGCGGGCGACGTTCTCCAGCGTCTGCATCAGCAGCTGCTGGTGGTCGGAGCCGACGTTCGAGTTCTCGAACATCGGCGCGATCTCGTACTGGGCGGGCGCGACCTCGTTGTGGCGGGTCTTGACCGGGATGCCGAGCTTCTTCATCTCCAGTTCGGACTCCATCATGAAGGCGAGCACCCGCTCCGGGATCGAGCCGAAGTAGTGGTCGTCGAGCTCGTGCCCCTTCGGCGGCTTGGCGCCGAACAGGGTGCGCCCGGTCGCGATCAGGTCGGGCCGCTCGTAGTAGTACTGCTCGTCGATCAGGAAGTACTCCTGCTCGGGGCCGACCGTGGTGAACACGTGCTGGGACTGCTCGTCGCCGAGCAGCCGCAGCGCTTTGATCGCCGCGGTCGAGAGCGCGTCCATCGAGCGCAGCAGCGGGATCTTCCCGTCGAGCGCCTCGCCGGACCAGGATGCGAACGCGGTCGGGATGCAGAGCAGGGTCCCGTTCGGGTTCTCGAGGATGAACGCCGGGCTGCTCGGGTCCCAGGCGGTGTAGCCGCGGGCCTCGAAGGTCGCGCGCAGGCCCCCGGTCGGGAAGGAGGAGGCGTCCGGCTCGCCCTGGATCAGCTCTTTGCCGGAGAAGCCGGCGATGAACGAACCGTCGCGCTTGGGCTCGAAGAAGGAGTCGTGCTTCTCGGCGGTCGAGCCGGTCAGCGGCTGGAACATGTGCGTGTAGTGCGTGGCGCCGTGCTCGAGCGCCCACTCCATCATCGCTTTCGCGACCTCGTCGGCGAGGCTCGGGTCGAGCGGTTCGCCGCCTTTCAGAGTCGCCTGGAGCTTGTCAAAGGCATCGCTGGAGAGGCGTTCCTTCTGCACGGTGGTGTCGAAGACGTTGGCGCCGAAGGCTTCGTTCTCGGGCAGCGTCAGGTCGAGCGCGCCAAGGGACTCCCCGTTGACGCTCCACTGTGCTGCGGTCACGTTCTGCTGGCGGATACGAGTCATCCTGGTAGTTCCCTCGCTTCATCGTGCGCTCGGTGCGCGAGCGCGATCTTGTGTGGGTCTCACCCCCTGTCCAAAGAGCCAGAAAAGCCTAACGCGACGCCGTTTGAACGGCGTTTATACGGCCGTACAGGGTTCCCCGCCGGAGCTTATCCCTGCTGTAGCAGTCCAAGCGGGTGGCGCACGCGGAAGCCGCGGGTCTCGCGCAGGTATTCGCTCCAGCCGGGACCCGAGCGGTCGCCGTCGTCGCTGTAGGAGGTGTCCCAGCGCAGCCCGGCGATCACCATGAAGACGTGTCCGCTGTTGGCGTAGATGCGGACCCAGCTGCCCGGCCCGCCGCCGCCCCAGCGCATGAAGCCGCGCGAGTCGAGCGGGTAGTCGAGCAGCCCGGCGGCGTGCAGCACGTAGCTGACCGAGCCCGAGCAGTCATAGCCGCGCGAGTTCCAGTCGCGGTGCCCGCCGCCCCAGCGGTAGGGCCGGTGGCGGATCCGGTTGGCGGCGGCGATCATCGCCTTCACCGACTCCGGAGCCGACTCCGGCGCGACCGCCCGCCCGTCCTTGGCAAGCGTCGCCCGCGGGACCGCGGCGCCGGCCGGGGCGGCGACAACGGCAGCCGCGACCGCCAGCAGGCAGCAGAGCAGGAACGACTTGGCCGAGACGCGCATCAAGGAGGGTTATCGGCGGGGCGCTCAGGTGACTTGAGCGGCGTCCGGCAGTGCGTCCGCCGCGACCAGGGCGCCGATCAGCACGCCGAGCAGCAGGTCGCGGAGTTCGGCGAACGCGCAAACGGATAGCCTCCCGACCGCATAACCAAGCCAATTTCCCGGGAGGAATCACCAGCAATGTTCGTTTCCAAGGCCGCCGTCGTCGGTGGGGGCACGATGGGCGGCGAGATCGCGCAGGCGATCGCCGCCGCCGACATCAAGGTCGTCGTCAAGGACATCGACCAGAAGTTCGTCGATGCCGCTGTGGAGAAGGCCCGCGCCGTCACCGCGGGGCAGCTCGGCGGCCAGGTGAAGAAGGAGCGGATCAGCCAGGAGCAGGCCGACGCCCGCCTCGCCGAGGTGATGGCGAACATCGTCGGCACGACCACCTACGAGGAGTTCGGCGACGTCGACTTCGTGATCGAGGCGGTGCCGGAGAAGATGGCGATCAAGCAGGCCGTCTTCGCCGAGATCGACGCGGCGACCCCGGGCCACGCGATCCTCGCCTCCAACACCTCGGCGCTCTCGATCACCGAGATCGGCGAAGCGACCCTGCGCGCCGACAAGGTGGTCGGCTTCCACTTCTTCTACCCGGCCTCGGTGATGCCGCTGGTCGAGGTGATCGTCGGCGAGGAGACCTCGCAGGAGACCGCGACCGCGGCCTTCAACTTCGCCCAGGCGATCAAGAAGCAGCCGATCGTCTGCGGCGAGGTGCCCGGCTTCGTCGTGAACAAAATCCTCATGGCCACGATCGGCGAGATCTGGCGCGCCCAGGAGGAGCAGGGGCTCTCGCTGAAGGCGATCGACGAGGCGATCGCCGGCGCCAAGCTGGCGCCGATGGGGCCGTTCTTCCTCACCGACCTGCTCGGGCTCGACACCGTCGCCCACGTCGCCGAGCACCTGAACGAGTCCTACGGCGAGCATTTCTACGTCCACAAGGGCCTGCAGGGCCTGGTCGCCGACGGCAAGCTCGGTGCCAAGTCCGGCGGCGAGGGCTTCTTCAAGGACGGTGAGCAGACGATCCCCGGCGAGGCCGAGCCCGACGCCGAGGAGCTGATCGCGATGTTCACCAGCCGGGCTCTGATCGAGTCCTGCCTGCTGGTCGAGGAAGGCGTCTCCTCGGTCCGCGACGTCGACCTCGGGATGATGACCGGGGCCGGCCTCGACCCGCGCCGCGGCCTGCTGCCGCCGTTCTGGAAAGCCGACGTCGAAGGGCTCGACAAGGCGCTGGAGACGATCGAGCGGCTGGAGGAGAAATACGGCGAGCGCTTCACGCCGCCGGTCACCCTGAAGCGGCTGGTCGCCCAGGGCCGGCTCGGCCTCACCAGCGGCCAGGGCTTCTACCCCTACCCGCAGCCCGACGCGGGCGAGCAGCCGGAGACGGTGAAGTTGGAGACGCGCGGCGAGGTGGCGATCGCCTGGCTCGCCAACCTGCCGATGAACGCGATCTCGCCCAGCGTGATTCGGGATCTCCGCACGGTCTGGGAGCGCGTCAAGGAGACCGACGGGGTCGGCGCGATGGTCGTCGCCTCCTCGGTCCCGGTCGTCTTCTCGGCCGGCGCCGACATCAAGGCGTTCACGCAGATGGACGAGGCGGCGGGCAAAGCGCTGATCGAGGACGGCCACACGCTAATGCGCGAGCTCGGCACCGCGCCGGTCGCGACGATCGCCGCGGTCAACTCGCTCGCCTTCGGCGGCGGCTGCGAGCTGGCGATGGCCTGCGACGTGCGGATCGCCGCCGAGGCGGCCGTCTTCGGCCAGCCCGAGATCAAGCTGGGGATCATCCCCGGCTTCGGCGGCACCCAGCGGCTGCCGCGCCTGGTCGGCGAGAACAAGGCCCTGGAGATGAACCTGATCGGCGACGCGGTGCTTTCCGAGGAGGCGCTCGAACGTGGCCTCGTCAACCGCGTCGTCCCCGACCACGAGCTGTTCGAGACGGCGCTGATGTGGGCCGGCAAGCTCGCCGCGCAGGCGCCGATCGCGGTCGGCCAGATCAAGCAGGTCTCCCACAAGGGCGACCTCGACGAGGGGATCGAGGCCGAGAAGCAGGGCTTCGCGACCGCCTTCTTCTCGGAGGACGCGAAAGAGGGCATCTCCGCCTTCCTCGGCAAGCGGACCCCCAAGTGGAGCGGCAGCTGACTTACCCGCTCCTCCGAACTGTACTGTTTATTTATTCTCCCTTTTAATTAGTGAAATTTCACTAAGCTAGCCGCCTGATGGGCGGGGAGCGGGACAAGAGTCAGGCAGGCGGCGACATCGAGGGATTGATCCTCGAAGTCGATCGCCTGCCGTCACGGCGACGGCTGCGCCGCGCCATACGCGAACAGCGTCCCCGACAGGTGATGCACGTGCCTTTGCCTCCCACCGCCTCGCTCGGAGTCGCACGGAGGATGGCGATCGCGGTGGTTCGTATGTATCAACGTTGGGTCGCACCGCGATCCAAGCGTCGCTGCCTGCTCGAGCCGAGTTGCTCGAGGTATGCCGAGTTTGCGATTGCCCACGAAGGCGTGCTCGCCGGCTCGGTGGCGACTTGGAAGCGCTTGCGACGTTGCAGGCCGGAAAACGAAGGTTGCATCGATTACCCGAAAGGAGTGTCAGTTGCCGTACCAGATAGTGAGCATCGGTCGTGTGTTCAACGATAAGACCAGGGCCCAGCTGATGGAGAACATGAATCAGCACGAGCAGCAGGGGTGGCAGTTCCACTCCGTCTTCGCGGTCAGTGAGCAGACCGGTTGTATGGGTCAGACCACCAAGGAGACCCTGTATATGGTTCTCGAGAGCAAACGGTAGGACCTGGCGCCGGTTTCGTCGTTTGCGGGGGATGCCCAAAAGGTGACGACGGCGTTTATCTCCTACGCCCATAAGGATCGAGCGATCGCCTATGAGATCGCCTTCGGGCTCGAGAGGCGCGGTTGTCGCGTGTGGATCGACCAGGGCGAGTTGAGCGTCGGGGATTCCTTGGTGGAACGGCTCGCTGAGGCAATTCACGAGGTCGATTTCGTGGTCGCACTGGTCTCGCCGCATTCGGTGGAATCGTCCTGGTGCAGGCGGGAGCTCAGCCTGGCGATGACTCACGAGATCGACCTGGAAGGGCGCTTCGGCGTGCGCCGCGTCTTGCCGCTTCGCCTCGGCGAGGTCCGGATGCCGCCGCTCCTTCGGGACAAGCTGTACCTGAGCGTCGCCTACGACTCTCCCGGGTCGATCGTCCCGAAGCTGTGGGAGGACATGGGGGGACAGGTCGCATCTTCACCGGGGGAGGAGCCGAGCTCACTCCCCGCCGACGGCGCGGAGGTCGCCTACCGGCGTGGGCGCAACCTCTACGACAAGGGTGAGATTGCAGCGGCGCGTCGGCACCTGCACGACGCCGCGCAGGACAACCACCGCGAGGCCGCGCTTCTGCTGGGGGAGATCCTCTACGACCAGGGAGAAGTCGAGAAGGCGGCCCGCGAGTGGGAGTTTGCGGCAACCAGCGAGAACCCGAATGTGGCCAACCCAGCAGTGATCCAGTACGGGCGCATGCTCGCCCACGTGGAAACGTCCAGATCCAGCTTGCTGGGCACCACCCGAGGGTCCCTGATCGGTGGACATGCGGTCGAGGAAGCGGACCGTATGTGGCGCGAGGCGGCCGAGTCGGGACATCGCGATGCCGCCTGGGCGTGGCTCGGCCTTGGTCTGCTGTGGGAGGATCGGCCCGAGCCAGATGTGGAATCGAACCCGGTCAAGGCAGAGGATGCCTTTGAAAGGGCGACCCGCAGTGGTCACTCGGAGTCGCACGCATATGCGATCCACAAGCTCGGCCGAGTCAAGTGGCGGCTCGGAAGGATCGATGACGCGATCGCGGTGCTTGGCGTGGTGGCCGGGGGAAGCGATCGCGAGTGGGCGCCCGTCTGCTCGTTCGATCTGGGGCGGATCTATTGGGACAGGGAAGACGAGCGCGAAGCCGAATTTTGGTGGTACCAGGCCGCCGAGGCCGATCACCCCATTTCCGATGCCGCCCGGGAGGCGCTCGAGGACCCGAGTTCGATTTGGCGCCTTCGGTGAGCGTTGGATAGCTGGCGATCCGCGCTCTGAAAGGATCAGCCCGTGAAGGCTGACGTCAGCGAGGCAGATCCGGGGGTCCAGCGACTGGCGGAGCTGATCCGCCTGTCGCGCAACACCGTCGCCCTCACCGGGGCGGGGGTCTCGGTGCCCTCCGGGATCCCTGACTTCCGCTCGCCCGGGACCGGGCTGTGGGAGAACGTCGACCCGATGGAGGTCGCCCACATCGACGTCTTCGAACGCGACCCGGCCCGCTTCTGGTCCTACTACCGGCCGCGCTTCCAGACGCTCGGCGACAAGCGGCCGAACCGCGCCCACGCGGCGCTGGCCGAGCTCGAGCGCCGCGGCCTGCTGGCGGGCGTCGTCACCCAGAACATCGACCGCCTGCACCGGGCGGCCGGCTCGCGCGAGGTGGTCGAGGTGCACGGGACGATCGAGACCTCGAGCTGCCGCACCTGCGCCGCCAGCTTCGAGCTGGAGCAGGTCGAAGAGCTCTTCGACGGCGCCGGGGTGGCGATCTGCTCGAGCTGCGGCGGCGCGGTCAAACCCGACGTCGTCCTCTTCGGCGAGCTGCTGCCCGAGAGCGCGATGGCGCGGGCCCAGGCAATGGCCGAGCGGGCCGAGCTGATGATCTGCGTCGGCTCCTCGCTCGCGGTCTACCCGGTCGCGGGCCTGCCGCAGGTGACGCTGGAGCGGGGTGGCAAGCTGGCGATCGTGACCAAGGGCGAGACCCCCTACGACGCCGACGCCGAGCTGAAGCTCGAAGGCGAGGTCGACGAGGAGCTGACCGAGCTGCTGGAGGCGCTGGAGCGATGAGCGGGCTGCCGGACGCGGTCATCTTCGACAACGACGGGCTGCTGCTCGACACCGAGTCGGTCTGGACGCGGGCCGAGGAAGACCTCTTCGAGCGCCGCGGGACCGCCTTCACACCGGCCGACAAGCTGGAGCTGGTCGGCACCTCGGCCGAGATCGCCGGCGGCATCCTCGAGCGGCGCCTCGGCGAGCCGGGCCGTGCCGCCGAGCTGATCGAGGAGCTGAACGAGCTGGTCGTCGCCGAGCTCGAGCACGGGGTGGAGGCGATGATCGGCGCCCGCGAACTGCTCCACGCTCTGGTCGAGCGAGGGACGCCGATCGGGCTGGTCTCCAACTCGCCGCTGATCTTCGTCCGCCGCTCGCTGGAGATCGTCGGTTTCGTCGACCACTTCGACGTCGTCCTCAGTGCCCACGAAGTGGCGGCGCCGAAGCCGGCGCCGGACCCCTACCTGGAGGCCTGCCGGCGGCTCGGGGTCGAGCCCGGCCCGAATGTGGTCGTGTTGGAGGACTCGCCGACCGGCGTCGCCGCCGCGGTCGCCGCCGGCCTCACCGTGATCGGCGTCCCCTCGGTCGAGGGGGTCGCACTCGAGGAAGCCCACCACCTCGCCGTCTCGCTGGAGGACGCGATCGTCGGCGACCGCCTTCAACTCTAAGGCTCAGCTTTAGGGTTAGCTTCGGAGCACGCGGCGGCGGCGCAGGACGCGCTCGCAGACCTCGAGCAGTTCGCGCACCACGGTGACGCCGTGGGCGTCGAGGTCGTCCTGCAGCGCCTGGTTTGCCGCCTCGCCGACCTCGGTGCGGCGCTCGCGCAGGGTGCCGAGGTCCTCTTCGTGCCCGGGATCGTCGAACGCGCCGCCGAGCTCGGCGAGCAGCGCCTCCAGCCCGACCCGCAGCTGCAGGGCCGCCTCGCGCTCGCGATCGGCGTCGAAGTCGGCGCGAGCGCGCAGCAGCAGGGTCTCGCAGGCGTCGAGCCGTTCGCGGCCGCCGAGCACCGCGGCGACCCGTTCCTGGGGGCGCAGGTCTTCCTGGCGCCGCCGGCGGCGCGAGGCGCCGCTGGCCCAGACGTCGACCTCGTGGGCGGCGGTGTAGCGGCCGTCCGCGGTCTCCTCGCCGCTGCCGTAGCCGATCCGCACGGCAACCGCCCGCTCCGGGCGCAGCGTCTGCTCGTGCTCGTCTCCGGCGGCGACCGTCTGCGCGTGCAGGGCGCGGTTCAGGAGGGCGATCCCGTCGGCGACGAGGACGTCGGCGGTGTCCTCGGCCTCGCTGACGCCGTCGAGCCAGCGCTCGGCTTCCGCGGCGTCGGCGAACGGCGTGAAGGCCCGTATCGCGGTCGCCTGGGCGAGTGGCAGGGGGCCGGGCTCGGACCCCGGGTCGGACGGACGCGGGCGACGCCGGCGTCGCGACGGCGGCCGCGGCGCGCCGAGGGTCCGCACGACCAGCACGCTCTCGGCGCCGTCGGCGCGCTGGTCGCGGACCAGGTAGCGGCCGTCCGCCAGGGCCAGCGGCCCGGCGAACTCGAACTGCGCGAAGCCGAATAGTCGGGCCACCCCCGGGATTCTCCCGGTCAGCTCACGAGCGGGCCACTTGCGTGGCTAGTCAGCGGAAGTGCCGCCGTCGGATTTCTCGTCCGGCAGCGAGAAGGGCGAGGGCTCGATCGCGACTTCGGGGTTCTCGATTTCGCCGAGGCGGCTGATCAGGCGCTGCCACTGGTCCGGTTTGAGCAGCGGCGAGAAGCGCGATTCGAGCGGGTTGTCGCCGATCGCGTGGTAGCCGACGTGGACGTGGTCGGCGTGGTCG
>JAWVEZ010000047.1:0-8176 GCA_033856455.1 Solirubrobacterales bacterium
TGCTCCGCACCCACACCTCGCCGATGCAGATCCGGGCGATGGAGACGCAGCCGCCGCCGATCTTCGTGATCGTCCCCGGCAAGGTCTACCGGCGCGACTCCGACGCCACCCACAGCCCGATGTTCCACCAGATCGAGGGGCTGGCGATCGGCGAGGGAATCACTCTCGCAGACCTCAAGGGGACGCTGCTGGAACTCTGCCGGGCGATCTTCGGCCCCGAGCGCGAGCTGCGCCTGCGGCCGCACTTCTTCCCCTTCACCGAGCCCAGCGTCGAGGTCGACGTCTCCTGCTTCCAGTGCGGCGGCACCGGCGCGCTGGCCGGGGGCGAGCGCTGCAACCTCTGCAAGGGCCAGGGCTGGATCGAGATCCTCGGCGCCGGCATGGTCGATCCCAACGTGCTCGGGTTCGTCGAGCAGCACGGCTACGACCCTGAGCGGGTCCAGGGCTTCGCCTTTGGGCTCGGGGTCGAGCGGGTCGCGATGCTGCGCCACGGCGTCCCCGATCTGCGCCGCTTCTTCGACAACGACGTGCGCATGCTGGAGCAGTTCTCATGAGGCGCAACTGATGAGGAACGACCGATGAAGGTGCCCTACAGCTGGCTGCGCGAGTACTGCGACCCGGGGACGGATCCGGCGGCGCTCGCCGACCGTCTGGTGATGACCGGGACCGAGGTCGAGCGGATCGCCGTGGTCGGCCCGCCGGCGCCCGACAACTTCGTCGTCGGCAAGGTGCTGGCGGCCGAGCAGCACCCGGATGCCGACCGGCTGCGGGTCTGCCAGGTCGACGACGGCTCCGGCGAGCGGCGGACGATCGTCTGCGGCGCCGCCAACGTCGCCGCCGGCCAGACCGTCGCCGTCGCCCTGCCCGGGGCGCGGATGCCGGGCGGCGAGAAGCTGCGCAAGGCGAAGCTGCGCGGCGTCGCCTCGGAAGGGATGATCCTCGCCGCCGACGAGCTCGAGGTCGGCGAGGACCACGACGGGATCATGGTCCTCGACGAGGCGCTGGCCGCCGGCACGCCGCTGGCCGAGGTGCTGCCGCTGGCCGAGCCGGTGCTGGAGATCGAGGTGACTCCGAACCGGGTCGACTGCTTCGGCGTCTTCGGCGTCGCCCGCGAGGTGCACGCGATCAGCGGCGCCGAGCTCGCTGCCGATCCCTGGACGGAGGACGCGTCCGCCGAGGGTGAAGGCAAGGTCGAGGACTACGCCTCGGTCGCGGTCGACGTGCCCGAGCTCTGCCCGCGCTTCACCGCCCGCGTCTTCACCGACGTCACGATCGGTCCCTCGCCGCTCTGGCTGCAGGCGCGGCTCGCCGCCGCCGGCCAGCGCCCGATCAACAACGTCGTCGACATCACCAACTACGTGATGCTGCTGACCGCCCAGCCCCTGCACGCCTTCGACCTCGACCGGGTGGCCGGCGGCGCCCTGAACATCCGCACCGCTGCCGAGGGCGAGCGGATGACGACCCTCGACGGGGTCGAGCGCTACCTGGACACCGAGACCGTGCTCGTCTGCGACAGCGACGGCCCCTCGGGGATCGCCGGGATCATGGGCGGCCAGGTCTCCGAGGTCTCCGAGAGCACGACCCGCGTCCTGCTCGAGGTCGCGAACTGGAACGGGACCAACATCCTCCGCACCTCGCGCCTGCTCGGGCTGCGCTCCGAGGCCTCCTCGCGGTTCGAGAAGCAGCTGCACCCGGACCTCTGCCTGCGCGCCCAGGCGGTCGCCTCGAAGCTGATGGTCGAGCTCTGCGGGGCGAAGCTGGTCCCGGGGACGATCGATGTTGCCGCCGAGATTCCCCCGCCGCCGGCGCTGACCCTGCGCGCGGCCCGGGTCGGCGGCCTGCTGGGGATGGAGATCACCCAGGCCGAGCAGACGACCTACCTGGAGCGGCTCGGCTTCGGCGTCGAGCCGGCTGGGGAGGACCTGACCGTCACCGTGCCGCCCGACCGTCACTACGACGTGACCCGCGAGGTCGACCTGATCGAGGAGGTCGCCCGCGTGCACGGGATCGACGAGCACCTGCCGACGACCCTGCCCGCCGTGCCCAGCGCCGGCGGTCTCAGCCGCGAGCAGAAGCTGCGGCGCCGGGCCGAGGACGGCCTGCGCGACCTCGGCTTCGACCAGGTGGTCGGCTGGAGCTTCACCGACCCCGGCGAGGCGGCCCGGCTGCGGATTCCCGCCGAGGACCCGCGCGCCAACCCGGTCGCGCTCTCCAACCCGCTCTCCGAGGAGCAGTCGGCGATGCGGACCACCGTGCTCGGCTCGCTGCTCGACGTCGCGGCGCGGAACGTCGCCCGCGGCGCCGACCGCCTGGCGCTGTTCGAGGCCGGCGCCGTCTACCTGCGGGCCGACCCGCCGGGAGAGGGCAGCGCCCTCGGCGGCAACTTCCGCGGCGAGCGGGCCGCCCCGGTCACCGAGCCGCACCGCTACGCGGCCCTGGCGGTCGGGCCCCTGGTCGCCCGCTCCTGGCGCGGCGCCGCCGAGCCGGCCGACTTCTTCGCCCTGAAGGGCGTGCTGGAGGCGCTCGCCGCGCAGCTCGGCGCGGCGCTCGAGTTCGGTCCCGGCGAGCAGCCGTTCCTGCATCCGGGCCGCTCGGCGACCGTCTCGATCGGCGGTGTGGGGGCCGGCTGGCTCGGCGAGATCCACCCGCTGGTCTGCCGCGAGTGGGACCTCGACGCCGCGGTCGGCTTCGAAGTCGACGCGGCGGCGTTGCTCGGCGCCGCTACTGCCGGCGAGGAGACCTTCGAGGACATCACCGAGTTCCCGGCGGTGCGTCAGGACCTCGCGGTCGTCGTCCCCTCCACGGTGGCGGCGACCGAGGTCCGCGCCACCGTGCTCGCGGCCGGCGGCGAGCTGCTGCGCTCGGCCGAGGTCTTCGACCTCTACGCGGGCGACCAGGTCGGCGCCGACAGGGTGAGCCTGGCGCTCAGCCTCGAGTTCCGCGCCCCCGACCGCACCCTCACCGACGAGGAGGTCGGCGAGCGTCGGGCGGCGATCAAGGCGAGCCTGGAGAAGATCGGAGGGGCGCTGCGTGAATGAGCTCGAAACCCAACCGCTGAGCGGCGACCCCGCCGCCCGCGTCCTCGTCGCCGGCGCCAACGGCTTCACCGGCGCGCTCGCGGCGAAGATCGTCTGGGAGCACCCGCGGCTGCGGCTGGTCGCGGCGACCTCGCGCAGCGACGCCGGCAGGCGGATCGACGCGATCTACCCGCGCTACCGGGTCCCGGTCACCCTGACCGAGCTCGACCTCGACCGGCTCGACGGCATCGACGCGGCGATCGTCGCCTACCCGCACGGGGCCGCCGCCCCGACCGTGGCGGCGCTGCGCGCGGCCGGCATCCTCGTCGTCGACCTCTCCGCCGACTTCCGCCTGCGTGACCTGGCCACCTACGAGCGCTGGTACGGCGAGCACGGCGCCCCGGCACTGTTCGGGACCGGCGTCTACGGGCTGACCGAGATGTACCGCGAGGAGCTGCGCGGCGCCAGCCTGGTCGCGACCCCCGGCTGCTACCCGACGGCTAGCGTGCTCGGGCTGGCGCCGCTGGCCGAAAAAGGCCTGGTCACCGATGTCAGCATCGCCGCGATGCAGGGCACCTCCGGCTACGGGCGCTCCAGCGACGACCTAGTCCACTTCAGCGCGATGACCGAGAACGCCTTCCCCTACAAGACCGAGGGCCACCGCCACCGGCCGGAGATCGAACAGGAGCTGGAGGCGCTTGGCAGCCAGGCGACCGTCGCCTTCGTCCCGCACCTGCTGCCGCTCGACCAGGGGGAGCTGGCGACCTGCTTCGCGACGCTGGCCGAGCCCACGTCGAAAGAGGCGGTGCTGGCGCTCTATCGCGAGCGCTACGCCGACGAGCCGTTCGTCCATCTGCTGGACAAGCCGCCGAACCTGCGGGCGCTGCGCGACACCAACGAGTGCCACGTCTACGTGACCGTCGAGGAGCACGGCAAGGTGATGGCCTTCTCCGCGATCGACAACATCTGGAAGGGCGCCTCCAGCCAGGGCGTCCAGAACCTCAACCTGATGCTGGGCCTGGACGAGACCGCGGGGCTGCTGTGAGCGTGCTCGGCGCACCCAGCGTGCACGGCGAGGCGTTCTTCCGCTCGCGCTGGGTCGAGCACCCCGAGGGCGTCGAGGAGCTCGACCCGGCCCAGCTGCCCCCGGGCTTCCGGGCCGGCGGCGCTCACTGCGGGCTGAAGCAGGGCGGCGAGACCGACGTCGGCGTGATCGCCTGCGACGCCGAGAACGTCAGCTCGGCGATGGTCCTCACCCGCAACGCCTCGGCGGCGGCGCCGATCCGGGTCTGCAGAAAAGTGACCGACCGCGGCGACGTTCGCGCCGCGGTCGTCAACAGCGGCAACGCCAACGCCGAGACCGGCGAGCAGGGCTTCGCCGACGCGCTCGGGATGTGCGAGCGGACCGCGGCGGCGCTCGGCCTGCGGACCGAGCAGGTCGCGGTGGCGGAGACCGGGACGATCGGCGTGCCGTTGCCGATCTCGGCGGTCCTGCCGGGGATCGACCGGGCTGCCGCGGCGCTCTCGCCGCAGGGCGGGATCGATTTCTCGGCCGCGATCTGCACCACCGACCGCTGGGCCAAGTGCTGCACGCTGAAGGTGGGGGAGGTGACCATCTCCGCCCAGGCGAAGGGAGCGGGGATGATCGAGCCGAACATGGCGACGATGCTCTGTTTCGTCCAGACCGACGCGGTGGTCGAGGACCCGGATGAGCTGCTGAGGACGGCGACCGACGCTTCCTTCAACCGGATCACGGTCGACGGCCAGATGAGCACCAACGACTGCGTGCTGCTGCAGGCGACCGGGTCGAGCGGCCAGCAGCTCCCCGAGGGCCTGCTCGAGGCGGTCCTGCTGCAGCTGGCGATCGAGATCGTCCGCGACGGCGAGGGCGCGGTCCGCGTCGGCCGGGTCGAGGTCGGCGAGGCCGCCTCGCCCGCGGAGGCCGAGCGGGTCGCCCGCGCGGTCGCCAACTCACCGCTGGTCAAGACCGCGCTCTACGGGCGCGATCCCAACTGGGGACGGATCGCCCAGGCGGCCGGCGCCGCCCTGGCCGGCGAGGACCTGGAAGAGATCGGCGTCGACTCGATCGACGCCGCCGAGCTCGGGGCCGAGACCGTCGAGGCGGAGATCGGCCTGCGGCTCGGCCGCGGCGAGCACCGCGCCCACGTCTGGTTCTCCGACCTCGGCTACGAGTACATCCGGATCAACGCCGAGTACACGACGTGATGGCGACCATGATCGAGAGGAGCAGCCGATGACCGAGCAGGCACCGCAGTCCCGCGCCGCCTCGACCAGCGTCGAGACGCTGCTCGAGGCGCTGCCCTACATCCGCGAGTTCCACGGCCGCACCGTGGTGATCAAGTACGGCGGCGCCGCGATGCTCGACGAGGGGCTACGCGACGACTTCGCCACCGACGTCGTCCTGCTCAAGTACGTCGGCCTCAACCCGGTGATCGTCCACGGCGGCGGCCCCGAGATCAGCCGCTACATGGACAAGCTCGGGCTCGAGGTGAAGTTCTTCGAGGGGCTGCGGGTCTCCGACGCGGCGACGGTCGAGGTCGCGAAGATGGTCCTGGTCGGCAAGCTCAACTCGGAAATCGTCCAGCGGCTGAACCGCCGCGGCCAGCCGGCGGTCGGGCTGTCGGGCGAGGACGGATCTCTGTTCGACGTGGTGCCGGCTGCCAACGCCGACCAGGTCGGCTTCGTCGGCACCGTGCAACGGGTCGACGTCGACGTGCTCAACCACATCTCCGCCGACTACATCCCGGTGATCGCCTCCTCGGCCGCCGACCGCGACGGCCAGCCCTACAACATCAACGCCGACGAGGCGGCCGGCAAGGTCGCGGCCGCGCTCGGCGCCACCAAGGCGATCTTCCTCACCGACGTCGAGGGCTGGCGCGCCGACGCCGCCGACGAGGACTCGCTGATCTCGCGGGCGACGACCTCCGAGGTCGAAGACGCGCTGGAGTCGGTCGACGGCGGCATGCGGCCGAAGCTGCAGGCCTGCGTCGACGCGATCCGCGGCGGCGCCCAGTCCGCCCACATCATCGATGGCCGCGTCCCGCACAGCCTTCTGCTGGAGCTGTTCACCGATGCCGGAATCGGGACGATGGTGACGCCATGAGCACGACCGCCGGCAACCTCGGCCTGGAGGAGACCCGGGCGCTGGAGGAGCGCTACCTGATGCGCACCTACAAGCGCGGCGCGGTGGACTTCGTGCGCGGCGAGGGAGCCCTGCTCTGGGACGCCGACGGCAACGAGTACCTCGACTTCCTGACCGGGATCTCGGTCTGCTCGCTCGGCCACTGCCACCCCGCCGTGGTCGCCGCCGTGCGCGAGCAGACCGAGCGGCTGATGCACGTCTCCAACCTCTTCTACACCGAGCCGATGGCGCGGCTCGCCCAGCGCCTTTCCGAGTCGAGCCTCGGCGGCCGCGTCTTCTTCGCCAACTCGGGCACCGAGGCGAACGAGTGCGCGATCAAGATCGCCCGCAAGCACGCCCGCGCTCGCGGCGTCACCGACCCCGAGATCCTCAGCTTCGAGGGCGAGTTCCACGGCCGCAGCTACGGCGCGCTCTCCGCCACCCCGGGGCTGGCCAGGAACGAATCCTTCTGGCCGATGCTGCCGGGCTTCCGCTCGGTGCCGAGCAACGACGCGGAGGCGCTGCGGGCGGCGGTGAACGAGAACACCGCGGCGGTGCTGATCGAGCCGATCCAGGGCGAGGCCGGGGTATACCCGACCAGCGAGGAGGCGCTGCTCGCCGCCCGTCAGGCGTGCGACGAGGTCGGCGCGCTGCTGATCCTCGACGAGATCCAGACCGGGGTGGGGCGGACCGGCTCGCTCTGGGCCTACCAGCAGTCGCCGGTCCGGCCCGACGTGATCACCAGCGCCAAGGCGCTCGGCGGCGGGGTCCCGATCGGCGCCTGCGTCACCGCGCCGGTCGCCGCCGACGTGCTCGAGCCCGGTGACCACGGCTCGACCTTCGCTGGCGGCCCGGTGGCGACCGCGGCGGCGCTGGCGGTGCTCGACGTGGTCGACGACCCGGCGCTGCTGCGGGCGGTGCGCGAGCGCGGCACACAGCTGCGCGAGGGGCTGGAGGCGCTCGAGGGCGTCCGCGAGACCCGGGGCCGCGGCCTGATGGTCGGGGTCGGCCTGGCGGAGGGGATCGACGCGGCCGCGGTCGGAGCGGACCTGCTGCGGCGCGGTCTGGTCGTCAACGTCCCCGCCCCGGACACGCTGCGCCTGCTGCCGCCGCTGGTGGTCGATCCCGAGCAGATCGAGAGGGCGGTCGGGTTGATCGGCGAATCGCTTTAAGGTGTTGCGGCAGTGAGGCGCAGCAAGGACCGCAAGGACGAGCCGCAGCCCCCGGGCGGGCGCAGCGAGCTGGCCGACGAAGCCGCCGAGCGTCTGGCGACGATCGTCGACGCCGCCGAGCGCGCCGCCGAGCAGGTGATCGACGACGCCGAAGCGCGGGCCCGCCAGGTGCTCGCCGAGGCGGAGTCCGAGGCCGAGCGGATTCGCGGCGAGGCGCTGGCCGCGGTCGATCGCGCCAGGCGCGAGCTCGGGGCGCTCGTTCCGGAGCCCGCCGCCGAGCCACCCGCACCGAGTCGCGCCAACCACCTCAGCGCCGTTCCCGCGACCGAGCCGGAGTCCTCCGCTGAGCCCGAGGCGCCTGGGCCCGTGCTGACGCCCACCCCGGCGCCCGACCCCGAGCCGGCTTCGGTGGAGCCGCTCGAGCAGCGCGGCACGCAGGCCGGCGCCCGGCTGCTGGCAACCCAGATGGCCGTCTCCGGCAGCAGCCGGGAGGAAATCCAGGCACGGCTGCGAAGCGGTTTCGAGATCGAGGACGCCGCCTCGATCCTCGACGCGATCCTAGGACCGGAGGGCTGAGCAAGTGCACGAGGACCCGACCCGCATGATGAGACAGCCGGAAGACGATCCGCGCGGGGGCGGCGACGGCGGGCGCCCGCACGGCAACATGCGGCTCCTGATCGCCTGCCTGGTCGCGGTGATCATCGGCCTCGTGGTCGCGATCCTGGTGATCGCGGGCAACGACGACGGCGGCGGTGGGTCGACGGAATCGATCAGCAGCGAAACCTCGACCACCGAAACCACCGAAACCGAGCCGACGACCAGCGAAGAGCCGACGACCGAAAAAG
>JAWVEZ010000048.1:0-57293 GCA_033856455.1 Solirubrobacterales bacterium
CGCGCCCTCCTCGCTCTCGTCGTCCAAGACCTGATCGCCGATGGGCTGGAGGTCGCCGTGTTGAAGGAGCGGCTGAGCTGGGTCGACGAGCGCCGCGCCCTGTTCGGGGTGTTGGGGTCAGAGGCCGGGATTCCGGGACGTGTGCGCGAATTGCTGCTGTCGCACGAGTGCTACGCTGCTCCCCATGGCCCGGAACCTGACCCAGCGAGAGCTGCGTAACCGGAGCGGGGAGATCATGCGTGCGCTGGACCGTGGCGAGGAGTTCACCGTCACCCGCAACGGCCGTCCCGTCGGGGAGCTGCGACCTGTTCGCCCCCGGCAGTTCGTACGCACGGAGACGCTCCTCGCCGCCCTTCAGGGCACCGGGAAGGGGGACGCGAAGCGCTTCCGGGAAGACGTAAACGCGATTCTCGACCAGGATCCGACTCCACGTGTCTGGCGTGAGGGCTGAGCGCGGCCTGCTCGACACCTCGGTTGCGATCGAGCTGACGAGCCTCGACCCCGAATCGCTGCCCGAGGAAGCGACGATCTCCGCCCTCACCCTCGCGGAGCTGGGCGCCGGGCCCTTCGCCGGCAGCGATGAGGCCGAGGTCGCCCTCCGGCTCGGCAAGCTGCGGGCGATCGAGGCGAGTGTCGAATCGCTCGACTTCGACGCCTCCTGCGCCAGGGCCTACGGGCGGATCTACGCGGCGACCCGGGCGATCGGTCGCAAGCCACGCGGGGCCAACGCCGTCGACCTGATGATTGCGGCGACCGCCCTGGCCCACGAACTGCCCTTTTACACGCTCAACCTGGTTGACCTCCGCGGACTCGACGGGCTGATCGAGATCGTCGATCTCTCTTAGTTCACAGAGCGGCGCGCGACTTTTCACATCGTGCGCGCCACGCGTGCGGCGTCTCCAGGCAACGTGGTGGTCATGCCAGCTTGGACAGGACCGGGGAAGGGGAGGCGCCGCGACCGGGTTCGCGTGGACGAGTCCGGGCAGGCGCTGATCCTCGCGCTCGGTGGGGCGCTGGCGGTGATCGCGGGGGCGCTGGCCCTGGTCGCGATCGCCGGCGCGATCACCGGCAAGGGGAGGGTCCAGCGGGCGGCCGACCTGGCGGCGGTCTCGGCGGCGCGCTCGCTGCGCGACGACCTCCAGCGGCTGCTGGCGCCGCCGCGGCTGGCCAGCGGTCTTCCGAACCCCGATCGCCTCGCGAAGGCGGCCTACCTGGCCCGGGCGCAGCGGGCGGCCCTCGTCGCCGCGCGGGCCAACGGCGTCGATCCCGACCGGGTCCGGGTCGCCTTCCCGGACGCCGACTCCTTCGCGCCGGTCCAAGCCGAAGCGCGGGTGCTGGCGCGGCTCGAGGGGGAGGGGACGCGGGTCGAGGCCTCGGCGGTCGCCGAAGCCGCGGCGCCGCTCGCCGCCGCGGGCGGGCTGGGGATGGCGACCGGCGGCGGCTACAGCGGCCCCCTCGTCTACCGCGACGGCGAGGGGATGCGCCCCGACGTGGCTGCCGCCTACGACCAGATGGTGGCCGCGGCGGCCGCCGACGGGGTGGCGCTGCTGGTCGTCTCCGGCTTCCGCTCCGACGCTGAACAGGCGGCCCTGTTCGCCGCCCACCCGGACCCGACCTGGGTCGCTCCGCCCGGCAAGTCCCTGCACCGCTGCGCCACCGAGCTCGACCTCGGTCCCGAAACCGCCTACGGCTGGCTGGCCGCCAACGCCGCGCGCTTCGGATTCCTCAAGCGCTACTCGTGGGAGGACTGGCACTTCGGCTGGAACCAGCCGCCGGCGCCCTGCTCGGCGGCCGGGAACTCGGTGCTGGGCGACCGTGGCGGCAGCGGCGCCACGGCAACCGCGCTTCCGGCGTTCGTGCCGAGGCAGTACCGCGATCCGCTGCTGCGCTCCGGCATCCGCTGGAACGTATCGCCGGCCTTGCTGGCGGCGCAGCTGATGGCCGAGTCCGGCTTCGACCCGAACGCCGGCTCGCCGGCCGGGGCGCAGGGGATCGCCCAGTTCATGCCGGGCACCGCGACCGCCTATGGGCTGACGAACCCGTTCGACCCGGTCGCGGCGATCGACGCGCAGGCCCACCTGATGTCCGACCTGCTGCGCCAGTTCGGCTCGCCGGAACTCGCACTCGCTGCCTACAACGCCGGCCCCGGCGCGGTCGAACCGTGCAACTGCATCCCGCCATATCCGGAGACCCAGGCCTACGTGACCCGCATCCTCGCCCTGCTCGGCGGCGCCGGCGCGCTGCTGATGCCGGACTTCGAGGTGCGGCTGGTGGCGTAGCCCGACCACAGAACAATTCCTTCATACACTCAGCGCGTGCAGAGGATTGAAGCCACCGAGGGCGAGGCCGTGCCGTGCTCCGCTTTCAGGCTGATCGCCGCCACCTTCGCCCTCTACCGCCGCTTCCCGTGGCTCTTTCTCACCCTCGCTGCGGCAGTGATCGTGCCCTACGAAGTCCTCGTTCGCATCCTTACCGGCGGTGACCCCGCCAGTTTCGGGGTCGAATCCAGCCTCACCCTCGCCGACTGGGTCCTGGTTACGCCGCTGGTTTCGGCACTGCACGTCCAGGCCGTCACGGATGTCCGTAGGGGAGAGACGCCCGTGCTCGGCTCGGTCTTCCGGCGCGGCCTGCAAGCGCTGCCCGTCGTCGCCCTCGCGTCTTTGATCTCCGGCGTGGGGATCGCCGTCGGCTTCTTCCTGCTGTTAATCCCCGGCATCTACCTGTGGCTGCGCTGGTACGTCGTCGCCCAAGCCGCCGCGATCGAGCGCGCAGGCTGGTCAGGGGCCCTGCGGAGCAGCCATGCCCTCGCCCGCGACAACTACTGGCACCTGATCCTTTTTTCCATCTGCACCGGCCTGATCGGGGTGGTGCCGTTCGTCCTGATCGGGTTCGCCTTCGAGTGGGAGTCGACGTTCGCCTCGTTCCTGGTCGGGACCGTCGTCTCGGTTGTCACCCTTTCCTTCGTCGCCCTGGCCACCGCGCTTCTCTACTTCGACCTGCGCACTCGCCACGAGCTGCGCGCTGCGGAACGCGGCGAACCGCCGCTTTCTGCCGCGACGGGGTCGCTGGAATCCCCGCGGGGGGACTCGATCGACCCACGCGACTACAGCGACGAGACCCGGCCCCAGGGCTGGTACATCAACCCCGCGGCGCCCCACCGGATGCGCTACTGGGCCCGCGGCGAGCGGCCCGGCTGGGCGCTGAAAGCGACCCGCACCCCGCGCAAGGTCCGCCGCGCCTGGGACGCACGGGCGGCGAGCGAAAAACCGCCCGAAGCTTCCTAGCTAGGAGACCGGCGCCGTCGCGAAGCGCTCGTGTACGAAGCGGACGACGGTGGCGCCCTCGCCGACCGCGGTCGCGCAGCGCTTGATCGAGCCGGAGCGGACGTCGCCGCCGGCGTAGACGCCTGGGACGCTGGTCTCCAGGAGGCCGTCGGCGCCGGCTTCGGCGCCGGTCAGGACGAAGCCCTTCTCGTCGCGGGCGACGGCGCCGCCGAGCCAGTCGGTGCAGGGGGAGGCGCCGAGGAAGAGGAAGAGGAAGGAGAGGGGGAGCTCGGTGCCGTCGGTCAGGGTGACCCCGTCGAGCTTGCCCTCCTCGCCATGGATCGCCGATATTTCGCTGCGGTCGCGGACCGCGACGCCGAAGCGGCCGAGGTCCTTGATCAGGTAGTCCGACATCGTCTCGCGCAGGTCGGCGCGGCGGTGCAGGAGCGTGACCAGGGCGCCGCCGCGGGCCAGCCAGATCGCCGCCTGCGCGGCTGAGTTGCCGCCGCCGACGACCCCGACCCGCTGGGCGCCGCAGAGCTGCGCCTCCGGCGGCCCGGCCGCGTAGAAGACGCTGAAGCCCTCGTACTCGTGCAGATCCTCGACCGGCAGTTTGCGGTATTCGGCGCCGGTCGCCAGCAGCACCGCGCGCGCCGCCACCTCGACCCCTTCATCGAGGCGGACGACGTGGCGCTCGTCGCCGGGCTCCAGCGACAGCGCCCGGTAGGGGGTCGCGGTGCGGGCGCCGAACTTGCGCCCCTGGGTGATCGCGCGGCTGATCAGCTCGGTGCCGCTGATCCCGGCCGGGAAGCCGAGGTAGTTCTCGATCAGCCGCGAGGCCCCGGCCTGGCCGCCGAGCGCCTTGCCGTCGACGACCAGGGTGTCCAGCCCCTCCGAGGCGCCGTAGACGGCGGCGCCGAGACCGGCCGGGCCGCCGCCGATCACCAGGAGGTCGACCTCCTCGCGGGCCTCCAGCTCGCGGCCGATCCCGAGCGCCCGCGAGAGCTGTCCGTTGGAGGGCCGTCGCAGCTCGGCGCCGCCCGGCAGTCGGACCAGCGGCAGCTGCTCCGGGGTCAGCGGCTCCAGCAGTGCCGCCGCCTCGGGCTCGACCGCCGGGTCGCGGACCGTGTGCGGGACCCGCATGCCTCTGGCGAAATCGACCAGGCGTCGCACCTCCTCCAGCTGCGGCGGGCCGACGATCTCGAGGCCGACCCCATGCAGCTGCTGCAGCGCTTCGCGGCGCTGGATGAAGGCGGGGAGCAGGAGGTCGGCGAGGGAGGAGTCCTCGAACAGCAGCTGGCGCAGGTTCTCGCGCTCGACGGAGACGTAGCGCATCGGCTCGGTGACCACGGCGGTGAGGAAGACGGTCTGCCCGGAGAGCAGATTCATCTCGCCGAGGAAGCCGTCGCTGCCGTGGCGGACGATCTCGCGCCCGGCGGCGTCGCGGACCGAAGCCTCGCCCTCGCGGATCGCGATGAACGGGTAGGTCTCGTCGCCGACTTCGAACAGCACCTCGCCGACCGCGGCCGTGCGCTCCTCGCCATGCAGGACCAGCGTCTCGAACTGCGTGCTGGAGAGCACCCGGGTGACTGGTCCGCTCACCCGCCGAAGGGTAACCCGTCGTCGCGGGCCGCTTTTGCGGTTTGCCGGGTGGGGTAGGGATTCCTTGAGGCCAGGATCAAGGAAGGAGGAGGCATGTCGACGCCCTACACCGTGATGAGGTTGACCGACGTCAAGGACTCCGCCCAGGAGTTCGGGGTCGGCGCGGACATGGAAGCTCGGTTCGCCAAGGACGAGCTCGACGCCGAGCGGACCGGGGTCAGCCACCACCGCCTGAAGCCGGGCAAGCGCCAGCCGTTCGGGCACAAACACGAGCAGGCGGAGGAGATCTACGTCGTGCTCGGCGGCTCCGGCCGGATGAAGCTCGACGACGAGGTGATCGAGGTCGAACCGCTCGACGCGATCCGCGTCGCCCCGACCGTCACCCGCGCTTTCGAAGCTGGGCCCGGCGGGATCGAGGTGCTGGTTGCCGGCGCCCGCCACGACGGCGACGGCGAGATCGTCCCCGGCTGGTGGAGCGACTGAGCGAGCGCTAGCGCCAGGCCGCCCAGTAGGCGTGGATGCGCTTGCCGAACGCCTTCGGCTTCTCGGCGTAGAGCCGCGCCCCGAGGTCGAGAGCCTCGTCCAGAAGTTCCGCCTGACGCTCCTCGATCAGTGCCCCGATCTTCGTCTTGCTGCCGATCCTCGGGCGCGAGGCCAGGTCCTCGCCGAGAACCGTGAGGTCGTGGTGGTCGCCGAGCAGGTCGGCGAGCGCATGGACGCGGTCGACGCTCGGCTCGAGCAGCTCGGGCCAGGCGCGGCGGACCAGGCGCAGGTCGTACCAGAGGTCCTTGGCTCGCTTGCGCCACTCGTGGACCAGCTCCGGATCGGGATCTTCCGCGACCCGGGCCATCGCCCTGCGCCCCTGCTTGTAGGCCTTTTCCAGGCCGGGGCCGAAGAGCTCCCAGGAGCCGTCCAGCGACCACTTGGCGGCGGCGTCGCGGCCGCCTTCGAGCGCGCCCACCGCGTCCTCGATCGCCTCTGAGTCGGTGGCGTCGGCGGCTGCTTCGCGGCGCTCGCGCTCCAGCACCCGCTTCCAGTTCCAGGCCGAGGCACTCGGCAGCCGGTGCCCGAAGCGCTCTTCCAGGGCCGTCAGCGTCTCGACCTTGACCGCGGCGTCGCGGCTCCCGGAAAGAGCCCGACCGGCCTCGCGGTAGCGCTCGTTCTCGGAGCGGTAGAGCTTCCCACCGAGCTCGGCCCGCAGCAGCCGCAGGACCGAGCGGATCTTCTTGATGTCTTTGCGGGCGGCATGGATCGCCGCCACGGGATCCTCGTTCGCGTCCTCGCGCAGCGCCTCGATCGCCTTCGCGGCGCGGCCGCGGATCACTCGCACGAGCCCCTCACCGACCTCCTCCTTGCGCTTCAGGCGGAAGGCGCGTGACGGCTCGTCCTTCTGCTCGGGCTCCTCGACGGGCGGCGCCTCGTTCATCGCCAGCTCCCGGTTCGCGTATCGCGCATCGTCGGTGATCTCCTTGCCCAGCCAGGGCGGCGGCTCGAACTCCCTGCTCTCCTCGGTGGACGAAAACTCGACCTCGGCGACGACCAGGCCGGCGAGGTTCTCGGCATAGGCGTCGACCTCCGCTTCGCGTCCCTCCCCGAGCGGCTCGCGCCGGCGGGTCTTGGTCACCCGCCGGTCCGCGGTCAGCGGCCAGAGCGTCCGGAACAGCTCCGGGTCGAGTTCGACCTCGAGCTCCTCGCGGACTTCGCCGCTGCCGGTCTTCACGGTCAGCAGGCTGCGCTCGCCGGCCCGGCGCAGGCGGATCTCCGGGCCCTCGCCGTTGGTCAGGTAGCCCTGCGAGATCCGCTCCCCGGAGCGCTCCGCGAGCCAACTGGGGAGCTCACCGAGCAGGAACTTACGCTCGATCTCGCTGCTCATGCCCTCAGCCTAGAGACCCGCGCGCGGTTCGCATAGGATCTCGGCCTATGCCAGTCGAGGTCGAGGGAATCGAGGGAATGCAGTCGCTGGTCGGCCAGGAGGTCGGCCCCAGCGAGTGGCGCACGGTGACCCAAGAGGACATCGATACCTTCGCCGAGCTCTCCGGCGACCACCAGTGGATCCACGTCGACATTGAGCGGGCGCGGACGCAGAGCCCGTTCGGCACCACGATCGCCCACGGCAACCTCACCCTCTCCCTGGTCGACGGCTTCCGCGGCGAGCTGGTCGCCGCCACCGGCTTCGCCCTCGCCGTCAACTACGGCTGGAACAAGATCCGCTTCCCGGCCCCCGTCCCCTCCGGCTCCCGCGTCCGCGCCAAGGCCGAGGTGGTCTCGATGACCGAGATCGGCGGCGGCTGGTGGGAGTACGTCACCCGCTTCACCCTCGAGGTCGAGGGCAACGAGAAGCCGTGCTTCGTCGGCGACTCGGTCGTTCGCGTGCTCGCCCCAGACGCGGCCTGACCAAGCAGATCAAGGACGCAGGGAGCGAAGCGTGCTCTGCACGCGAGCGACCGAGGACGCCGATATGCGCCGGTAAGGGCGCGTCTACTTGACGGTCAGCGTTCCTTCCATCCCGGCCTCGCGGTGGCCGGGGATGGTGCAGAAGAAGGTGTAGCTGCCGGGTTCGAGTTTGACTTTGGCCGAGGCGGTGTCTTCGGAGATCACTTCGGTTTTGCCGACCTCTTTGCCGCCTTCGTCTTCGATCGCGACGTCGTGCGGGGTTGCCTGGACGTTGGTGAAGTTGATCGTGTCCGTGCCGGCTTCGGCACTGGCGGTGTCGGTCGTGTAGGCGAGGGCGCTGCCTTCGGGGGTTTCGAAGTCGACGACCGCGCCACTGCCGGCGCTGCCGCCTTCGGCTTCGCCGCCGGACGTCTCGCCGCCGGATTCGGGGGTGCTTTCCGCCTGGGTATCGGCGCTTGAGGTGGTGTCGTCGTCGGAGCCGCCGCAGGCGACGAGCCCCAGTGAGGCGATCGCGATCGCCAGGGCGACGAGAAGGGCCTTCTTCATGGTTCGGTCCTTTCGGAGCGGTCTGTTGTCAGGGGTACGACGGCTCACCCGATCGGGTTCACCGGCGCCTCCGTCCCCTATTTACCCACGAACTGAGGCTTCTCGCCACCGAAGAAGGCGGCGACGCCGTTGCGCAGGTCCTCCGTCGCCATGCTGTCGGCGATCCCGTGCCGCTCCAGCTGCAGGTGGTCGTTGATGCTGTTCTCGATGCTGACCCCGACCAGCCGCTTCGCCATCTTCACGTAATGGGGAGCCAGCGCCGCCCACTGCTCGGCCTTGGCGCGGGCGCGGTCGGCGAGCTCCTCGGCCGGGACGACCTCGCTGACGATGCCCTCCTCGAGCGCCGCGGCGGCGTCCATGTTGGGATCGTCGAGAAGGATTTCCAGCGCCCGCGAGGGGCCGACCACGCGCGGCAGGAAGTAGGTCATGCCGCCGTCCGGCGAGGCGCCGATGCGCCCGTAGGCGGGGGCGAAGAAGGCGTGCTCGGAGGCGATCCGGGTGTCGCACATCAGCGCCAGCGAAAAGCCGGCCCCGGCCGCCGGTCCGTTGATCGCGCCGATCACCGGATAGGGGACGCGGCGCAGGTCGACGATCGCCTGGTGCAGCGCCTCGGCGCCGCGGCGCACGTCGGAGGGCAGGTCGATCTCCTCCGATTCCACCCCTTTGCGGAACCAGGTGACGTCGCCGCCCGCGCAGAAGGCTTTGCCGGCGCCGGTCACGATCAGCGCCCGCAGCGGTGCCTGGTCCGCCAACCAGCCGGCGGCGACGATCAGCTCGCCGATCAGCTCCGGGCTCATCGCGTTGAAGGCGTCGGGGCGGTTCAGGGTCAGGGTCCCGATCTCGCCGTCGATCTCGATCCGCATGGTGTTCAGCTCTGGAGTGCTCATCATCGGCGCAGCCTACTCTTGGACCGTGGCCAAAGGCAGCGACCATGACACCGTTTCGCGTAGCGAGCGAATCGCCCAGCAGCGCCGCGCGCTGCCCGATTCGCCCGGCGTCTACCTCTTCTACGACGCCGACGGCGAGCTGCTCTACGTCGGCAAGGCGCGCTCGATCCGCAAACGCGTCGCCTCCCACTTCTCCGGCGGCGACACCCGCCTGACCCGCCGCATCGACCGCATCGACACCCTGGTCACCGCCAACGAGGCGGAGGCGCTGCTGGCCGAGCAGAGCTTCATCAAGCGCCACCGGCCGCGCTTCAACATCCGCCTGCGCGACGACAAGTCCTACCCCTACGTCTGCGTCAGCCTCGACGAGGACTACCCGCGGGTCTACTTCACGCGGGAGAAGCACCGCTCCGGCCGCGCCTACTTCGGCCCCTTCTCCAGCGCCAAGCGGGTCCGCGAGACGCTCGACCTGCTCGGCAAGCTGTTCCAGTTCCGCACCTGCGAGGGGACCGAGCCCGGCCGCCGCTCCGGCAGCCCCTGTCTCGACTACTACATCAAGCGCTGCGGGGCGCCCTGCGTCGGCCACGTCAGCCAGGACGAGTACCGGCGCAACGTCGAGGCGATCGTCGACTTCCTCTCCGGCCGCTACCGCCAGGTCGAGGGGGTCGAGCAGGCGAAGATGGAGGAGGCGGCCGGGCGCGAGGAATTCGAGCGCGCCGCGGTCCACCGCGACCGCCTGAAAGCGATCCGCTCGCTGTTCGAGCGCCAGCGGGTGGCCGGCGGCTCGGTCGGGACCGCCGACCTGATCGGGGTCGCGGTCGAGGGCGAAGACGCCAACGCCCAGGTCTTCCAGGTCCGCGACGGGATCCTCGCCGAGCGCCAGAGCTTCTACCTCGAAAACCAGGCCGAGCGCGAGCCGGCCGAGGTCGCCGAGGAGTTCATCGGCCAGTACTACTCGGCCTCGCCCTCGATGCCGAAGACGATCATCGTCGGCCCCTACCTGCGCGAGCGCACCGAGCTGCTCTCCCAGGCGCTCTCCGAACGGCGCGGCTCCCCGGTCGAGGTCCGCGCCGCCGAGCGCGGCGACAAACGCAAGCTGCGCGAGCTGGCGGAGCGCAACGCGAAACTGGCGCTCGACCAGGACAAGCTGCGCCGCGAGCACCGCCGTGCCCGCCGGGTCGAGTCGCTCTCGGCCCTGCAGGAGGCGCTGGGGATGGAGGAGCTGCCGGTGCGGATCGAGGGCTTCGACATCTCCAACATCGGCGGCGAGCACACCGTCGCCTCGATGGTCGTGTTCGAGGGGGGTGCGACCAAGAAGGCCGACTACCGGCGGTTCAAAGTCCGCGGCGACCTCAGAGGCGGCGGCAACGGCGCCAGCCGCGGCCCCGACGACTTCGCCTCGATGGAGGAGGTGCTGGGCCGGCGCATGAACCGCTACCTCGAACAGGCCGACCTCTCCCCGCACGACGGCAAACGCGACGCCAGCTTCGCCTCGCTGCCCTCGCTGATCCTGATCGACGGCGGCAAAGGGCAGCTCGCCGCCGGGATGCGGGCGCTGGCGCCGTTCGCCGAGCGCGGCGTCACCGTCGTCAGCCTCGCCAAGAAGCTCGAGGAGGTCTACGTGCCCGGCCGGGCGGCGCCGCTCGACCTGCCGCGCGAGAGCGAGGCCAACAAGCTCCTGCAGCGGGTCCGCGACGAGGCCCACCGGTTCGCGATCGACCACCACCGCGGCCGCCGCGACCAGGCGATGACCGTCTCCGTGCTCGACGAGCTGAAGGGCGTCGGCCCGGCCCGCAAGCGCGCCCTGCTGCAGCATTTCGGCTCCCCGGAGCGTTTTCTCGCCGCCACTCGTGAGGAGCTCGAGGCGGTGCCCGGCCTGCCTGGCAAAGTAGGGCGCGAGATCCACGAACAACTGAACAGGATCGGCTGAGAATGCCCGAGGAAGCTCGCGACGGAGAGGTGGCGCTGGTCGTCATCACCGGCCACTCCGGGGCCGGCAAGTCGGAGGCGATCGCCGCCTTCGAGGACGGCGGCTACTTCTGCGTCGACAACCTGCCACCGCGGATGATCGAGAGCCTCGGCGAGCTGTTCCGCCACGCGGGCAGCGGGGTCGAGCGCGCCGCGATCGTCTCCGACGTGCGCGGGGGCGAGTACTTCGACGACCTGCTGGCGGTGATGGAGGACCTCGACGCGGACGGTCTCAAGCCGACCGTGCTCTTCCTCGAGGCCGACGAGGAGACGCTGCTCGACCGCTACAAGGAGACCCGCCGCCGCCACCCGCTGGCCCCGGAGGGGCGGATCGTCGAGGGGATCCGGGCCGAGCGCGAGCTGCTGGCGCCGCTGCGCGAGCGCGCCGACATGGTGATGGACACCAGCGACCTGACCGGGGCCGAGCTGCGGCGGCGGATCGCGGAGGAGATGCTCGACGGGGAGGAGGGGGGCAAGCTCGCCCTCACCCTGCTGACCTTCGGCTTCAAGAACGGGCCGCCGCGCGACGCCGACCTGACGCTCGACGTCCGCTTCCTGCCCAACCCCCACTACGACGACCGGCTGCGGCCGATGACCGGGATGGACGCGGAGGTGCGCGAATACGTGGAGTCCGGAACCCAGGCCGGCGAGTTCTACGGCCGCCTGCTGCCGCTGCTGCAGTTCCTCGTGCCCGCCTACGTCGCCGAGGGCAAGAGCCACCTGACGATCGCGATCGGCTGCACCGGCGGCCGCCACCGCTCGCTCACCGTCGCCGACCGCATCCGCCGCGATCTCGCCGACCTCGACGGGGTGATCGTCAAGGTGAAACACCGCGACGTGCCGGACTCAGAGGCCGCCATACGGCGTCCTCAGTCGACCGAATAGCGCTGCTATTCGGTCTCCCTGCGTCCTTGTCTGACGGCCTCTGAGCCTCGGCATACCTAGAATCGCCCTCGACTTGCCCCCCGTCATCTCCATCTCCGGCCTGCGCATGAGCTACGGCGAGGTCGAAGCGGTCCGTGGCATCGACCTCGAGGTCATGCCCGGCGAGATCTTCGCCTTCCTCGGCCCCAACGGGGCGGGCAAGACGACCACGGTCGAGATCCTCGAGGGCTACCGCAAGCGCAGCGGGGGAGAGGTCAGCGTGCTCGGCGAGGACCCGCAGCGGGCCGGCCGAAGCTGGCGCGAGCGGATCGGGATCGTCCTCCAGAGCGGCCGCCTCGACCCCTACCTGACGGTGCGCGAGTCCCTCGGCCTCTACGCCGGCTACTACCGCAACCCGCGCCCGGTCGACGAGGTGATCGCGTTGGTCGGTCTGGAGGAGAAGGCCGAGACCCGCGCCCGCAAGCTCTCCGGCGGCCAGCAGCGCCGCCTCGACGTCGGCATGGCGCTGGTCGGCGACCCCGAGCTGCTCTTCCTCGACGAGCCGACCACCGGCTTCGACCCCTCGGCCCGGCGCCAGGCCTGGGACGTGATCGCCGGGCTGCGCGACCTCGGCAAGACCGTCTTCCTCACCACCCACTACATGGACGAGGCGCAGCGCCTCGCCGACCGGGTGACGATCATCGCCGCCGGCGAGATCGTCGCCCGCGGCACCCCCGAGGACCTCGGCGACCGCGAGGCCGGGGCGGCGACGATCCGTTACCGGGCCGACGGCCGCGAGGTCGCGGTCGAGACGACGACGCCCGTGCAGACGCTGAACGAGCTGACCGGCGCGGCGCTGGCCAGGGGCGAAGAGCTGGAGGGCCTGGAAGTGACCCGGCCGAGCCTCGAGGACGTCTACCTGGAGCTGACCGAACCGCCCGGCGAGCCCGCTCCCGACGGGGAGGGACGGGAGTGAGCACCCTGACCCTGGTCGGCCACCAGCTGCGCTACGACCAGAAGGCGTTCTGGCGCAACCCGGCCGCCGTCTTCTTCACGGTGATGTTCCCGGTCGTCGTCTTCCTGATCCTCGCGATCGTCTTCGACGGGACCGAGGTCGAGGCGCACGGCGGGATCGAGGCGACGACCTACTACGTGCCGGCGATCATGGCCCTGGCGGTGATCTCCTCGACCATGCAGACGCTGGCGATGACCCTGGTGATCGCCCGCGAAGACGGCCGCCTGAAGCGCGGCCGCGGCACCCCGATGCCGGCCTGGGTCTTCATCGCCGGGCGGATCGGCAACTCGATTGTGGTCACGATCCTGATGCTGGCGCTGCTGGCCGGGATCGGCGGCCTGCTCTACTCGGTCCCGTTCCCATGGGAGCGGCTGCCGGAGATGCTGGTCACGCTGATGATCGGCGCCGCCTCCTTCTGCTGCCTCGGAATCGCCCTGACCGCGGCGATCCCCTCCCAGGACGCCGCCGCGGCGATCGTCAACGCGCTGCTGCTGCCGCTCTACTTCCTCTCCGGCATCTTCATCCCCGAAGACGAGCTGCCGAACGGCGTGATCAGCTTCGCCAACCACTTTCCGGTGCGCCCCTTCTTCGAGGCCTTCTTCCAGTCCTACGTGCCGGGCACGGGACCCGCGATCGCCTGGCACGAGCTGCTGGTGGTCGGCATCTGGGGCGTCGCCGGCCTGCTGCTGGCGATCCGATTCTTCCGCTGGACCCCGCGCCAGGGCTGAGGCGAATCGCTAGCGGCCGACCGCGCGTCACTCCGGCCATATAGCTTTCGCTACTACTGATGTTGCACCACGTCCTCCTAGAGGTCGCCGATCTCGATCGCAGCGCGGCCTTTTACGACTCGATGCTGGCCCCTCTGGGGTGGCGCCGCCATTTCGAGGAGGACCAGACGATCGGCTGGGGGATCGCCAAACCGGTCTTCTTCGTCGCCGCGCATCACGACCCGAAGCCCGGCTTCGGGCTGCTCAGCTTCTCGGCGCTGGGGATCGTCGCCGTCAAGGCCGCCTTCGAACGCGGCCTGGCCGGCGGTGGCACCAGCGTCAGCGACCCCGGCGAACGCCGGTCGCACGGTTCTGGCTCGTACTCCGCTTTTCTCAGGGACCCGGACGGGTACGAGATCGAGATCACCATCGGGTCCGACTAGTCGCCTGAATCCGTAGGATCGGCGACCCCCCAACGAATCAGGAGGCAGGTGTCACGATGGCTGTGAAGGTCGGCATCAACGGTTTCGGTCGGATCGGACGCAACGTCTTCCGCGCCGCGCAGGCGGCCGGGGCGGAGATCGATTTCGTCGCGGTCAACGACCTCACGGACACCGCCTCGCTCGCCAACCTGCTCAAGTACGACTCGATCCTCGGCCGCTTCCCGGAAGAGGTGACGACGCCCGGTGACGGAGTCATCTCCGTGGGTGGCAAGGACCTCAAGGTCCTCTCCGAGCGCGACCCGGCGGCGCTGCCCTGGGGCGACCTCGGGGTCGACGTGGTGATCGAGTCGACCGGCTTCTTCACCGCCCGCGCCGACGCCGCCAAGCACCTCGAGGCCGGAGCCAAGAAGGTGATCATCTCGGCCCCCGCCAAGGAGCCCGACGTGACCGTCGCGCTCGGCGTCAACTTCGACGAGGCCTACGACCCGGAGAACCACCACGTGATCTCCATCGCCTCCTGCTCGACCAACTGCCTGGCGCCGCTGGCCAAGGTGCTGCACGAGGCCTTCGGGATCGAGCAGGGCCTGATGACCACGATCCACGCCTACACGGCCGATCAGCGCCTCCAGGACATGCCGCACTCCGACCCGCGGCGCTCGCGGGCGGCGGCGCTCAACCTGATCCCGACCACCACCGGCGCCGCGAAGGCGGTCGGCCTGGTGCTGCCGGAGCTGAACGGGAAGCTGAACGGGTTCTCGATGCGCGCCCCGGTCCCGACCGGCTCCGCCGTCGACCTCGTCTTCACGACCCCGAACCCGCTCGACCCTGACCAGATCAACGCGGCGCTGAAGGCGGCCGCGGAGGGCCCGATGAAGGGCATCCTCGCCTACACCGAGGACCCGATCGTCTCCACCGACATCGTCGGCGACCCCAACTCCTCGATCGTCGACGCCGGCTCGACGATGGTGATCGGCGACGGCCGCATGGCCAAGGTGATCAGCTGGTACGACAACGAGTGGGGCTACTCGAACCGCTGCGTGGAGCTGGCCGGCAAGGTCCTGGCCTAGCTCGGGGCTCGGGACGGCGGCCGTGGCTTTCGCGAAGGCAAGCGTCCGCGACGCCGAGGTCGCCGGCCGCCGCGTCCTCGTCCGCGTCGACTTCAACGTCCCGCTCGCCGACGGCCCGGACGGGACCAAGGTCGTCGCCGACGACATGCGGATCCGGGCGGCGCTGCCGACGCTCGAACTGCTGCGCGAGCGCGGTGCCGCGCTGGTCCTCGCCTCCCACCTGGGCCGGCCGCAGGGCAAGGTGGACCCGGCGCTCTCGCTGCGGCCGGTCGGCGAAAAGCTCGCCGAGCTCCTCGGGGTCCCCGTCACCCAGGCTCCCGAGGTGGTCGGCTCCGACGCCGAAGCGATGGCCGGCGGGCTCGGCCCCGGCGAAATCCTCCTGCTCGAGAACACCCGCTTCGAGCCGGGCGAGACCGAGAACGACACGAAGCTGGCCGAGGGTCTCGCCGACCTCGGTGACCTCTTCGTCAACGACGCCTTCGGCGCCGCCCACCGCGCCCACGCCAGCACCGAGGGGGTCGCCCAGTTCCTGCCCGGCTACGCCGGCCTGCTGCTGGAGCGCGAGGTGACCGTGCTGACCGCCGTGGTCGAGGCGCCGAAGCGGCCGCTGGTCGTCGTCCTCGGCGGCGCCAAGGTCTCCGACAAGGTCGCGGTGATCGACCGCTTCCTCGACATCGCCGACAAGATCCTGATCGGCGGCGCGATGGCCTTCAGCTTCTTCCGCGCCGAGGGGGTGCCGACCGGCGACTCGCTGGTCGAGGAGGAGGGCGTCGAGCTCGCCGCGAAGGCGGTCGAGAAGGCGCGCGATTCCGACTGCGAGCTGGTCCTGCCGGTCGACCTGATCCTCGGCCGCGAGTTCTCCGCCGATACCGAGCGCCGCGAGAGCGGCGGGATCGAAGTCCCGGATGGCTGGATGGGGCTCGACATCGGCCCGCGAACCGGGAAGCTCTACGGCGACGCGGTGACGGCGGCGGGCACGGTGCTCTGGAACGGCCCGATGGGCGCCTTCGAGCTGGAACCCTTTGCAACCGGCACGAAGACCGTTGCCGAGGCAGTGGCCGCGGCACCCGGCACGACGGTGATCGGAGGCGGCGACTCGGTCGCCGCGATCCGCAAGTTCGGCCTCGACGACGAGGTCGATTGGCTTTCGACCGGAGGAGGAGCATCCTTGGAGCTGTTGGAGGGAAAGAAGCTGCCCGGAGTCGAGGCTCTCGTAGATGCCTAGGACGCCCTACATCGCCGCCAACTGGAAGATGAACAAGACGGTCGCCGAGGCGGCCGAGTTCGTCGACGCGCTGCTGCCGCGGATCGCCGCGACCCAGAACGACGTGGTCATCTGCCCGCCCTACACGGCGCTGGCCGAGGTGGTCCAGCGCCGCTACGGGACCGCGGTCAAGGTCGCCGCCCAGAACATGCACGAGGAGGAGTCGGGTGCTTTCACCGGCGAGGTCTCGGCGCCGATGCTGGTCGAGCTTGACGTCGAGGCGGTGGTCCTCGGCCATTCCGAGCGGCGCCAGCTCTTCGGCGAGACCGACGAGGCGCTGGCCCGCAAGGTCCCGGCCGCGCTGACTCACGAGCTGGAGCCGATCCTCTGCGTCGGCGAGAGCGAGGCGGCGCGCGACGGCGGCGAGACCGAGGCAGTCCTCGAGCGCCAGCTGCAGGCCGACCTCGCCGGGGTCGAGCCGATCGACCTGGCCAAGGTCGTGATCGCCTACGAGCCGATCTGGGCGATCGGCACCGGCAAGGTCGCGACCCCCGAGCAGGCCCAGGAAGCCTGCGCCTACATCCGCGACGTGGTCCGCCTGCGCGGCGGCGCCGCCGACGACCTGCGCGTCCTCTACGGCGGCTCCGTCAAGCCCGGCAACGCCGCCGAGCTGCTCTCCCTGCCCGACGTCGACGGCGCCCTGGTCGGCGGCGCGGCGCTCGACGCCGAGGACTTCGCGGCGATCGTGGAGGCGGCGGGCTGACGTGCCGCCGCTGTACCCGAGCCTGGCGCTGATCATCCTCGACGGCTGGGGCCTCGCCGAGGCGGGTCCGGGCAACGCCATCTCGCTCGCCCAGACCCCGGTCTTCGACGACCTCTGGGGCCGCTACCCGCACACCCAGCTCTCCGCCCAGGGCCCCGACGTCGGCCTCCCGGTCGGCCAGATGGGCAACTCCGAGGTCGGCCACCTCAACCTCGGCGCCGGGGCGATCGTCAAACAGGACCTGGTGCGGATCGACGACGCGATCGCCGACGGCAGCTTCTTCGACAACCCGGCGTTGCTCGCCGCCTGCGAGAAAGCGCGCAACAGCCCGCGCGGGCGCCTGCACCTGCTCGGCCTGGTCTCCGACGGCGGCGTCCACTCGGGCTGGGAGCACCTCGAGGCGACGATCGAGCTCGCCTCGCAGGAGGGCGTCCCCGACGTCGTCTTCCACGCCTTCACCGACGGCCGCGACACGCTCCCGCACGGCGGCAAGGGGTACCTCGAGGAGCTGGAGCGCTGGCTGCGCGCGGCCGGCCGGGTCGGCACGGTCAGCGGCCGCTACTACGCGATGGACCGCGACACCCGCTGGGAGCGGATCAAGCTCGCCTACGACGCGATCGCCCACGCGCAGGGGCTGCGGGCGGCGAGCTCGGCCGAGGCGATCGAGGCCGCCTACGCGCGTGAGGAGAGCGACGAGTTCGTCAAACCGACCGTGATCGGCGCCTACGACGGGATCGCCGCCGGCGACGTCGGGATCTTCGTCAACTTCCGCCCCGACCGGGCGCGGGAGATGACCCGGGCGCTGGCCGAGCCCGGCTTCGAAGAGTTCTCTCGGGCCGGGGCGCCGACGATCGACCTGACGACGATGACCGTCTACCGCAAGGGCTGGCCCTACCCGGTCGCCTTCCCGGAGGAGCGGCCGAAGACGACCCTGGCCGAAACCGTCGCCGAGTCCGGCGGCCTGCAGCTGCACGTCGCCGAGACCGAGAAGTACGCGCACGTCACCTACTTCTTCAACGGCGGTCGTGAGGCGGAGCTGCCCGGCGAGGAGCACTGCCTGGTCGAATCGCCGCGCGACGTGCCGACCTACGACCAGAAGCCGGAGATGAGCGCCGAGGACGCCGCCGACGCCTTCGTCGGCCGCTGGCGCGAGGGCAGCTTCCGCTTCGGGATCATCAACTTCGCCAACCCCGACATGGTCGGCCACACCGGCGTTATCCCCGCCGCGGTGAAGGCGGTGGAGACGGTCGACGCCCAGCTCGGCAGGGTGGTCGAGGCGGTGCTCGCCAACGGCGGCACCTGCATCGTCACCGCCGACCACGGCAACTGCGATCACATGCTCGAGCCCGACGGCTCGCCGAACACCGCCCACTCGCTGAACCCGGTGCCGCTGATCGTCACCGCCGCGGGAATCGAGCTGCGCGACGGCGGCATCCTCGCCGACGTCGCCCCGACCGCGCTTGCGCTCCTCGGCATCGCCCAGCCCGAGCCGATGACCGGCCAAAGCCTGATCGTCGCTTGAAGTATTGAGCCGGCTATAGGCGGCCTGAGGCTTCAAGGGATGAGACAGGACGAGAAGAGGCTGCGGTTTGAGATCTCGGCGCGAGATGGGACGGCCCGCGCGGGGACGATCCAGACCGCCCACGGGCCGATCGAGACGCCGGCCTTCATCCCGCTGGCGACCAAGGGCACGGTGCGGGGGCTGGAGTCGGCCGAGGTCGCCGAGCTCGGCTACCAGCTGATCCTCGGCAACACGTACCACCTGTTCGTCTCGCCGGGCCCGGAGCGGATCGCCGCCGCCGGCGGGCTGCACGGGTTCATGAACTGGGAGCGGGCGCTGATCACCGACTCCGGCGGCTTCCAGGTCTTCTCGCTCGCCCACGGTGGCGTCGCCAACGAGGTCAAGGGGAGCGGCCGGGCGGCAGCGGAGGCCCCGCGCTCGCGGGTCGACATCACCGAGGAGGGGGCGCGCTTCCAGTCCTACCGCGACGGCTCCGAGCTGTTCGTCTCGCCCGAGGTCTCGATGAGCGTGCAGGCCGCGCTCGGCTCCGACATCGCCCTGGCCTTCGACGAGTGCACGCCGTTCCACGCGGAGCGCGACTACACCGCGCGCTCGACCGAGCGCACCCACCGCTGGCTCGACCGCTGCCTCGCCTGGCACGCCGAGAACGGGCCAGAGCGGCAGGCCGTGTTCGGGATCGTCCAGGGCGGCGTGTACGAGGACCTGCGGCGGGAATCGGCGCAGGCGGTCTCCGAGGCCGGGGTCGACGGGCTGGCGATCGGCGGCACCCTGGGGCGCGACAAGGAGGAGATGGCGGCGGTGCTGGCGATGACCGCGCCGCTGCTGCCGGAGGCGGCGGCGAAGCACCTGCTCGGGATCGGCGAGGTCGACGACCTGCTCGGCGGGATCGCCCTCGGCCTCGACGTCTTCGACTGCGCGGTCCCGACCCGGCTGGCCCGCCACGGCGTCGCCCTCGCCCCGAGCCCGGAGACCCGCTGGCGCCTCGACCTGCGCAAGGGGCGCTGGGTCGGCGACCGCGAGCCGATCGTTGCCGGCTGCCCCTGCCCCGCCTGCCAGCGCCACGACCGCGACTACATCTCCTACCTCTCGCGCGCCGAGGAGCTGACCGCCGTCCGCCTGATCGTCCTCCACAACCTCGTATACATGCGTGAGCTCACGCAGCACGCGCGCGCAGCGATCGCAGCCGGCCGCTTCGCGGAGTACCGCGCCGCCGTCCTCGCCGGCGCCACGCCCTGGGACGCGACCCGTGGTTTGTCCACCGCCTGAGGGGGACAACCCACGGAGGGCTATTCGGTGTTTTTGTCGACCAGGTCTTTGAGTTCGGAGGTGACCTTGTCGACGGTGTCGCCGGCGACTTCCCGGATGTGGACGCCGGCCGCCTTGTCGGTGGCGAGGATCACCGCCGTCGCCACCGCGGCGGCGACCAGGACCAGGGCGACGAGGGCGAGCACGAAGCGGACGAAGCGCGAGAATCCCGAGCGCTTCTTCGCGGCCGGGGGCCGCGGCGGTGAGGCGGGTGGGGCGGGGGCGATCCGCGGCTCGGGGCGCCGCGTCTGCGAGGGCGCCGGCCGGTACTCGGTCGGGCCGGTGTCGCGCTCCAGGTGGCGGGTCGCCGCGGTCTCGCCGCCGAGCACGCCGGTCGCCGCGGTGCCGTCCTCGGGCGGCAGGCTGACGTCGGCCCCTTCGAGCCCCATCTGCAGCCCGCTGGCGAGCTCGTCGGCGCTGGCGTAGCGCCGGTTCGGGTTCCCCTCCAGGGCTCGCAGCACGGCGGCGCCGAGCGTCTCCGGCACCTCGTCGTTGTAGGTGCTCGGGGGCAGCGGCGTCTCGTTCTGCTGGCGCACCGCCAGCTCGGCCAGGGTCGAGCCCTCGTAGGGCAGACGGCCGGTGAGGAACTGGTAGAGGACGACGCCGAGCGCGTAGACGTCGGTCGCCGGCGTCGCCTCGTCGCCGCGCACCTGCTCGGGCGCCAGGTAGGCGGCGGTCCCGACCACCGAGCCGACCTGGGTGATCCGCGTCTGCTCGATCGCCCGGGCGATCCCGAAGTCGGTCAGCTTCACGGTCATCTCGCCGCCGCCGACCGGGCCGCCGACGATCATCAGGTTGCCGGGCTTGACGTCGCGGTGGATGATCCCGCGCCGGTGCGCGTAGTCGAGCCCGGCGCAGGCCTGGACCCCGATGTCGGCCGCGGTTTCCGGCTCGACCGGGCCCTGGCGCTGCAGGATCTGGGCGCCGGAGCGGCCGTCGACGTACTCCATGACGATGTAGTGGCGGCCGTCGTCGACGCCGGTGTCGTAGACCTGGACGATGTTGGGATGGATCAGCTTCGCCACCGCCAGCGCCTCGCGCTTGAAGCGGGCGACGAAGCGCTCGTCGTCGGAGAGGTGCTCGGCGAGGATCTTCACCGCGACCGTGCGCTCGAGGATCCGGTCGGTCGCCATGTAGACGTTCGACATCCCGCCCGAGCCGAGTCGCTGGCTGGTTTCGTAGCGCCCCGAGAGCGTTCCCGCCTCCATCTATTCGGCTCCTTCGGCCGAGACGCCCGGCGAGACGCCGCCCGAGGGCGGGTTGGTGGGTTCGGTGGGCGGCACTTCGGATTCTTCTTCTTTCGGTTCTTCCTGGTCCGGCGTTTCTTTGCCCGGCGCTTCTTTTTCCGGTTTTTCTTCCTTTTTCTGTTCCTTTTCCGCTTCCTTTTCGGCCTTTTCCTGCGCCTTTTCTTCGTCCCGTTCCTCTTTTTCGAGTTCCTCGGCGTCCGGTTCTTCGATCGTCGTCGCTTCGTCTTCTTCCGGGGCTTCGCTGCATTCGCCGACCACTTCGTTCAGCCGCGCCGCGCCTTTGGCCAGCGCTTCCTGCAGTTCCTCGTCGACCCCGGTCAGCGCTTCCACCTGGCCGCTGACCGCGGCGGCGGCGTTCGCGGCGCCGACGCAGTCGCCGTCGGCGACCAGGTCTTCGACCAGGTCGAGGTTGGCCTTGATCTCGCTCGCGGTCTCCCCTGGCAGCAGGTCGGGATTGTCCTCGCTGCCGCAGGCCGTGAGCGTCGCGGCGGCGAGCAGGCCCAGCACGAGGGCGAGCGGAATGGCTCTGGAGCGGCCCATCCAGGCGAGTCTAGAGAACGGCCCCGAGGCCGGTTTTTCCCTGCATTTCGGACTCATCGGCCGACGAAGAGGCGTTCGGCGAGCGGCTCGGGGAGGCCGCCCTTGCGGATCGCCGCCGCCGCTTTCTCGATCTCGTAGGGGACGCGGTGGTAGCGGGCGGTCAGCTCCTCGGTATCCAGTTCCATCCAGGCGGCCCGCGGGTCGCCGTCGCGCGGTTGCCCGACGCTGCCGGGATTCAGCAGCCAGGCGCCGGAATCGAGGTCGAGCCCGGCGCCGTCGCCCGCCTGGGCGCCGTGCGAGTAGCCGCGCCGCCCCCCTTCCGGGCGGTTGAAGAAAAGCGCCACGTGCGAGTGGCCGATCAGGCCGATTCGCGCCTCCTGCGCGTCGAATCCGGCTTCGGCCTGTTCGATCGAGAGCACGTACTCCCAGATCGGGTCGCGCGGCGAGGCGTGGAAGAGGTCTATCCCGGCGTAGCTCATCGCAGGCTGCAAACCCCGCAGGAAGTCCAAGGTCGCGGCGCGGGCCCGCTCGCGGGTCCACTCGACCGCCGCCCGGGCGGTCTCCGAGAAGGAGGAGATGTCGAGCTCGTCGAGCACCGCGAGGTCGTGGTTCCCGACCAGGCAGATGTTGCAGCGCTCGCGGACCAGCTCGGTGCAGGCGTCGGGATCGGCCCCGTAGCCGACCACGTCGCCAAGGCACCAGAGCTGGTCGACGTCGGCCCGCTCGATCGCCGCGAGGACGGCCTCGAGCGCGGGCAGGTTGGCGTGGACGTCGCTGAGAACGGCTGCGCGCAAGCGGCCAGCCTACCCGGGTGGGGTCGCTGTCCATACGATTGGCGGGTGAACGCGACCGATTCGATCGCCGAGCTCCGCGGCGCCGTCGAAGGCGCGGCCCGGGCGCTGCGCGACGGCGAGCGGACCGAGCCGGCCCCTTCGCTCGACCGCCCGCCCAAGCCCGAGCTCGGCGACTACAGCTCCAACGCGGCGATGCTGCTGGCCGGCCCGCTTGGCGACAACCCGCGCGCCGTCGCCGAGCGTCTGCGCGAGCAGCTCGAGCGGGAGCTGGGGGCGAGCGGCAGCGTCGAGCGGATCGAGGTCGCCGGCCCCGGCTTCGTCAACCTCTTTCTCGCCGACGCCTGGTACGGCCGCGCCCTCACCGGCCTCCTCGACGCCGGCGAGGAGCTCGGCCCCGCCCCGGTCGAGGCGCCCGAGCGGGTCCTGATCGAGGGCCCCTCCGCCAACCCGACCGGGCCGCTGCACGTCGGCGGCGGCCGCCTCGCCGCCTACGGCGACGCCGTCGCCCGCCTCCTGGAAGCGGTCGGCCACGAGGTCTCTCGCGAGTACTACGTCAACGACGCCGGCGCCCAGATCACCCGCTTCGCGGTCTCGATCTCCGCCCGGATGATCGGCGAGGACGTGCCCGCGGACGGCTACGGCGGCGAGTACATCGACGAGTTGGCGCAGCGGATCCTCGCCGAGGCGATTCCTCCAGGCGATCTGGAGGCGGTCGGCCGCCGGGGGGTCGAGCTGATGCTGGCCGAGGTGGGGGAGACGCTGGAGCGGTTCGGCGTCCACATCGACACCTGGACCTCGGAGCGCGAGATCTACGCCAAAGGCGAGGTCGAGGTGGCGCTGGAGAAGCTCGAGCAGGGCGGCCACACCTACCGCAGCGAAGACGCCCTCTGGCTGCGCACCACCAGCTTCGGCGACGACAAGGACCGGGTCCTGATCAAGTCCGACGCGGAGCCGACCTACCTGGCCGCCGACGTCGCCTACCACTGGGACAAGCTGGAGCGCGGCTACGGACGGCTGATCAACGTGCTCGGCGCCGACCACCACGGCTACGTGGCACGGGTGCGGGCGGCAATCGCCGCGCTCGGCGCGGACCCCGACGCCTTCGAGGCGCAGATCATGAACCTCGTGCACGTGGTCGAAGACGGCGAGCGGGTGCAGATGTCGAAGCGCAGCGGCGACTTCGTCTCGCTCGACGACCTGCTCGAGGACATCGGCGTCGACGCGACCCGCTGGTTCATGCTCTGGCGCAGCCACGAGACGGCGGTCGACCTCGACCTCACGGTCGCCCGCAGCCAGTCGAACGAGAACCCGGTCTACTACGTGCAGTACGCGCACGCCCGGATCGCCAGCATCCTGCGCAAAGCGGAGGGGGAGGCGGGCGTCGAGGCGCCGGACCGGGTGGAGCCGCTGCACCCGAGCGAGAAAGCGCTGATCAAGCGCCTGCTCGAGTTCCCGGCCGAGGTGCGCGAATCGGCGACGCGGCGGGCGCCGCACCGGATCTGCGCCTACTCGACCGCGGTCGCCGCCGACTTCCACGCCTTCTACCGCGACTGCCAGGTAGTCGGCGCCGAGGGGGAGGGCGTCGAGGCGTTCCGCCTAGGCCTCTGCCTGGCGACCAAGCGGACGATCGCGGCGGCGCTCGGCCTGCTCGGAATCTCCGCCCCCGAGCGGATGTGATGCGGGCCGGGCGCGGCAAGCTGCCCGTGCTTGCCGAGGTCTCCGGCTTCGAGCCCGGCGGCGAGCAGGTCTTCTCGCTGCGGCAGGCGGACTTCGAGCGCTTGACGGCGGTGCACGAGCGGCTGGCGGAGACGCGCTGTTTGCTGGTCTGCGGCGGCGGCGAGCTCGGCGGCCCGCTCGGGGTCGCCCTGGCCGGCGCCGCCGGTGCCGCCGGCCGGCGCGCGGTCCTGATCGAGTGCGACCTGGCGCGGCCGCGGCTGGCGGTCGACCTCGGGCTCGAGCCGACCCCGGGGCTGCACGAGTACCTGCGTTGGGAGGCGACTCCCGAGCAGGTCCTGCAGCCGCTGGCGCTGGCCGGCTCCGCGGCCCGGGAGGCGAGCGAGCCGCTGGTCTTCATCGCCGCCGGCCGCCAGGCCCCCGACCCGGCGACCCTGTTCGGCCTGCAGAGCTTCCGTCACATGACGACGAAACTGCGCGGCGCCTACGACCTCGTCGTGCTGGTCGGCCCGGCGCTCGAGGAGGGCGGTCCGGGACTGGCCGCGGTCGCGGCCCGCGCCGACGGCCTGCTGGTGGCGATCTCCCCGGCCGAGGCCTCGCGCCGCGGCGGTCGCAAGGTGCGGACCGCGCTCGCCGCCCTCCCGGTGGCGGCCCTCGGCGCCGTCGTCGTCGGCGCCGACGCCTAGAGGTCGTAGCGGCCGAGGTCCTCGTCGAGGCGGCGGTTGTCCTCGCTGCTCGGCCCTTGGGCCGCGCCAGGTGTGCCTGGTCCGGCCGAGCCGCCGGCCCGCCGCCACTTCCAGACCCCGAAGCCGAGCGCGATCGCGGCGAGCGCGAAGGCGACGATCGGGACCACGTAGGCGGAGAGCGTGAAGCCCTCGTCCTCGGGCAGCGCCAGGACCTCCGCGCCGTACTCGGCGACCAGCGCCGCCTTGATCTCCTCCTTGCTCGCGCCGGCGGCGACCATCCGCTTGATGAACTCTTTCTCCCGCAGCGCCTGCGGCGATTCGGCGAGTTCGAGCAGGGTGCCGCAGACGGGGCACATGACTTCGCCTTCCACCTCCAGGAGCGTGGTCTGCGGCGCCGCCGCGCCGGCGACGGGTGAGAGGGCGAGCAGCGCCACCAGGGCGCCGAGCGCCAGGCGCAAGACCATGCTCCGCCGCCCGCTCACGACGGCGCCTTCGGCAGCAGCGGCTCGACTTCGTCCGCGAGGTACTCCTCGCTGACCGTGCCCTTGGCGATCACGCGCACCTTGCCCCGCGGGTCGATCAAGTAGCTCTCCGGGACCCCGGTGGCGCCGAACTCGTCGGCGAAGTCCCCATCCCCGTCGTGCAGCTGCGGGTAGCTGAGGCTGAATTCCTCGACGAAGCCGCGGCCGTCGTCGGAGAGGTCGCTGCTGTCGATCCCCAGCACCGTGAACCCCTCGCCCCCGTGCCGGCGCTGGAACTCCTCCAGCGCCGGGGACTCCTCGCGGCAGGGATCGCACCACGAGGCCCAGATGTTGACCAGCACCCAGCTGCCCCGGTAATCGGCCAGCGATTCGGTCCCGCTGCCTTCCAGCCGCGGCAGGGCCCCGTCCGGCGCCGGGTCGCCGATCGCCAGCCCCGATCCCTCTTTGATCACCAGCCCGTAGACCAGCAGGCCAACCACGGCCAGCACGGCGACGACAACAATGGAAGAGCGAACGCTCACAGACCGCGAAGACTAGATATCCCTCGCCGCCGACAACCCCCCGCCGCCCTTAAACTGACGCCAGCGCGGACGTAGCTCAGTTGGTAGAGCGCAAGCTTCCCAAGCTTGAGGTCGCGGGTTCGACCCCCGTCGTCCGCTTTTTTCTCCGCTTGGCAGAGCCAAAAACGGCCTGTGGTTCAAAGGCAGTCGAAATCGAACCGGATTAAGGCAGTCCTCGCTGGCCGGTCTTAGGGTATCCCACAGCGCCGGCAGGGCGACGATCTTGACGACGCGATGACGAACGCCGGCGAGGCGGCCGAGCTCTTCGTCAAGGGGCTTCGCGACGACGACGACCCGCTCGACAACGGCGTGGTCCGCCGCACAATTCTCTTGCCCCGAACCTGTTCCGAGCGACCCGGCCAGAGCCGAAACATTTTCTTAAAACTATGGGCGAAATTGATCTATAGAAAGACGCCTAGCAGTCATCTGAAGCTGATCAGGGGGAGATTGTGGATCGTCTGCGGCGTGCTCGTGATGCGCAAACCCGCTGGATCTTCTTTGCGCTGCTCTTCTTCCTCTGTTTGGCCGCTCCGGTACTTGCCGACGATTCGGCGGAACAAACGTCGTCTCCGGCCACCGAAAGCCCGCTGCTTCCGCCGCGCTCGCTCGAAGCCGAGGGCGAGTGGCTGCCGGACGCCGAAACCATCCGGCAGGGCCTGCTCGAAGCCGAACGCGAGGAAGCCGAGCGCGAGCGCGAGCTACAAAGTCTCGAAGCCGTCGACGAGCGCTCGCGCTCGCGCCAGGCATTTGCCGACCTGGACGCCCAGGGTGCCGAAGCGCTGCTCAGCGAAAAGTTCGCTGCCCAGCTGGCGAGTCTCAACGGCGACCCGGCCCGTTCCCTTAGCCGCGCCGACCAGGTGCATCCGCTCGGGGAAGGCGCCGCCACTGTCGTCGAGGACGGTGACAGCGCCCTCCTCGAAGCGAGCATCCCGATCGAAGCGGAGGACGAGCGGGGGGAACTGGAACCGCTCGACCTGAGCCTCGAATCGACAGCGGAGGGCTTCGAGACCGCGAACGCCTTGGTCGAAGTTGCTGTCGGCGACTCTGCCGCCGACCCGATCGAGGTGGGCGAGGAGGGCCTGTCGATCGCCCAGGCGGGGACCCGGGTGGACAGCGCAACCCGCCGCTACGGCGAGCAGAATGCCTTCCAGTTCGAGACCTTCGTCGACACCGACACCCTGATCTCGCCAACCTCAGCAGGGGTTGAGATCTTCAACGTACTCCGCTCTCAGGAGAGTCCGGAGACCTACACCTTCGAGCTTGAGGTTCCACCGGGCGGGGAGCTGCGCTCCAATGGGATGGGTGGTGCAGAGATCGTTAAGGAGGCCAAGGTGCTTGCGACGATCCCGTTCCCCACCGCGGTCGACGCCCAGGGCAGCGATGTCCCCGTCGATCTCAGGATCGAAGAGAATACGATCGCCCTCCACGTCGCCCACCGCGAAGGCGACTACGCGATGCCGATTCTCCTGGACCCGATCGTCGAGGACTGGTCCAACGCAGGCACCTATTGGTATGGCGGACACAGCTTGGCCGCCCTCACCAACGGCGCTTGGCAGTGGACGCAGGTACCCGCGGGCTCCCCGATCGGCCTTGGCACCGGCGCCCCCTGCTACTACACCTGCTGGGGCCGGGGCCTCTACGTCACCTCGGCGAGCGGCAACATGGGCGTAAACGTCCACGCACACTGGAGCTACAGCGCCCCCAACGATCAGAGCTTCGTCAGGGACATCTGGCTTCCGATTCCCGCGCGCGATGATCACGGTTGCCCCTCTGGGCAATACCCCCAGCCGCACGACTATTTCGGCTATGCCGACAACGCCGGCAACTGGAATTACGGCCAGGTGCCGAGAACCAATGTCGCCGGGGGAGGTGGGTTCTCGCACGTCGGATGGGGTCGTGCCTACGTATTCGGCCTAAGTTCCGGCGGCGGCGCAAACATCCCCTGCTGGCGCGATATCTACGTCGGCGGCATCGCGGTTTACCTCGATGATTGGGCCGCTCCGCAGGTCTCCGTGCCAAGCGGCGTGCCAGGCGGCTGGATCGACGGGAAAACCCAGTTCACGATCTCGACCACCGCGGCCGACGCGGGCCTGGGGGTCAACCGCGTCAAGCTGATATCCGCGGACCAGTCCGGGCAGCCGATCGTCGGCGAAAAACACCCCTCGAACTGCACCGGCTTATACGGCGCCCGCTGTCCGACCACCTACCCTGCCTCCTTTACGCAGACCGGGGGCAGCTTCGGCCAGGGCGTCCGCAGCGCCAAGGTCTACGTCTCCGATCCGACCGGCAGGTCCGCCGAATCCGCATCGATCCCGCTGAAGGTTGACCTCACCCCGCCCGTCGTCACCCTCGAAGGGAAGCTTGCGGCGGCGACCAAAGCCGCCGAAGGTGAGGCCAAAGGCGACGAAAAAGTCGAGACCCTGCGGCTTCCCGTCTACGACCTCACGATCAAAGCTACCGACGAAGGCACGGAGACCAACACGGAGCATCGCAAGCGCTCGGGGGTCAACAACATCGAGGTCTGGCTGAAAGAGCCGGGCAAAGCGAACAAAAAAATGTCGGTCCCCTGGAGTGCGACGCCCTCATGCGCAGCAAGCTGCCCGAAGGAAGGGGTCTATTCGCTGAAGCTGAGCGAACTGACGACGGCTGGCGTCTACCGCCTGGAAGCCAAGGTCATCGACTTCGTCGGCAACGAACAGATCCGAGACATCGAATTCGAGTACTACCCCGCTACGGGGATGAAAGACGAGTACGTGATGCACCGCTTCCCGCTGCCCGACGGTCAAAGCGAAGGGGAAGGGCAGCCGCAGCGGCCCGAACTCGCCGTCAACGTGATGAACGGGAACCTCGTCTTCCGTCAGGTCGACGTCGACGTCGAAAGCAGTGCCGCCGTCAACCTCGAGGTCGAGCGCTACTACAACTCGATGCTCCCCGATTCGGAGAACACCGAATGGGGCGACGGCTGGACCCTCGCCGAGACGCCGGACCTGAAACCGATCGGCGGCTCGGCCCTGGCGACCGCTGCGACGATGGCCGCGTCGCCGTCGGGCGCTGAACGCTACTTCTCGCTGTGGCTCGACATGCCGACCCCCGCGGGTGCCCGAAGCGGATACGAGCTGAACTTCAAGTACGTCTCGGCCAATACGTACGACGTCACGCTCTCCAAGTGGCAGGCGGGCACCCAAACCCAGCTGGCCGCGAAAACCGGGGTCTCCTTTGCCGTCGGGAACTCACTGGCTCTTGTCGACGAGGGCGCAACGGTCTCGGCTTGGACGGACACGGGCTCGGGATTCGTCCAGCGCCTGAGTGCAGCCGATTCGGCGTTCGATCAAGGCAAGACCGGGCTCTTCGGCGCCGGGAACATCACCCGGATCTCGAAATTCAAGGCGGGAGTCCTCAATGTGGCGCCAGGCATAGCCGCTGCCCTGGCCGCGATGCCCGTCACCGAGGTCTTCGACGGCAGCGCCGCGTCCAACACGCGCTTCGCGAACGAATGGTCGGTGCTGGGATGGGCCGGGGGCGGTACCCCGAAAGGCGGAACCACCACGGCTGGCTGGCGCCCGGTCGACGCGTTCGTGAGCGGGGCCAACGGCGCCTTCTACAGCCAAAACCTGGCCCCCTCCGGCGGCGGAGCGTCGCAAGCGGAACTTGTCGACTCGAGCGGCGCGCTGGAGTCCGGGATCGTGCTGCCGACCGTGGAAGGACAGGAGAAATTCGACCCCGAGACGCAGGCGACGCTGACGAAAAAATCCGGCGGCGGCTACCTGATGACCGATGAGACCGGCGAGTCGTCGGCCGCGGTGGCCTTCGACCAGACTGGCCAGACCGAGGCGCTCGTAACCGCGGACGTCAAAGTCGACTACAGCTACGAAGGTGGCGACCTGGCAGAGATCGCAGTCGAAGATCCGGGCACCCTTCAGGTCGAGCCCTCCGAGGTTGAAACCGCCGAACCGCAACCGACCGAAGGCACTCCAGGCTTCCATTCCCTGTTTGGCTCGTCGGGGTCCGGCGCCGCGCAGTTCAGCACTCCCACCGACGTAGCGATGGGCCCTGAGGGCGATCTCTGGATAGCCGACTACGGGAACCACCGCATCCAGCACTTCAACCCCGCGGGCGAATACGTCGGGCAGTTCGGCAGCCTGGGATCCGCCGCCGGCAAATTGAACAACCCGGCCTCGATCGCGATCGACGCCGAAGGCAACCTCTGGGTGGCCGACAAGGGCAACAGCCGGATTCAGAAGTTCAGCCCCCAGGGGACTCTTCTGGACCAATCGGGCTCCCTCGGTTCGGGCAACGGTCAGTTCAGCCGGCCCGAAGGCATCGCGATCGACGCTTCCGGCGACATCTGGGTCTCGGACACCTACAACTACCGAATCCAAAAGCTGACGGAGCAGGGCGACTTCATCGAAGTCGTCGTACCAGCGGGCCTCGGGTCAATCGAACCGACCGGGATCGACGCGGGTCCCGACGGCAAGGTCTGGGTTACCGACTGGACCAACAACCGGGTCGTCGCGCTGAGCGAAGACGGTGACTTCGAGCTCTCCTTCGGCACGGCCGGCAGTGGCCAGGGCCAGTTCAACCGCCCCGATGCGATCGAGGCCGACGAGAACGGAAACGTCTGGGTGGGCGACCAGAACAACGGCCGGATCCAGCGCTTCGACGACGAAGGCAAATACGTCGGCCAGTTCGGCTCCGTCGGCTCCGGGCCGGGCCAGTTCGGCTTCTCCTACCCGTTCGGGTTCGCGGTGGGGGCGGATCGGCGGGTCTGGGTAGCCGACCGCAACAACAACCGGGTGCAGCGCTGGGACCCGCCCTTCATAGCGGGCGGAGGGACGGTGCCCGAGGACGACGATCCCAGTGTCGAGGTCGAGACTGACGGCGGCCTGGTGGAAGCGGTCAGCGGGGAGGAGGCCGGAGCGATCGACTACGACCACCAAGGCGAACTGCTTACCGCGGTCGACGGCCCCAACGGCGAGACCGCCTACGAATACAAAAACGGCCGCCTATCGAAAGTGACGCTGTCCAACGGGACCTACGGGTCGATCGCCTACTTCGCCGACGGCCGAGTCGAATCGGTCACGATCGCCCCGGGGGGGACCAATGCGAAAACGACGCGCTTCGCCTACACCGATACGGGTCAGCGCAAGACCGAAGTCGAAGTGCCGGGGGCGCCGAATGCCATCTACGAGATCGGCGACGACGGCTCGCTGCTGAAGTGGTGGAACAAAGCGCAGCCGCCGAAACTGATTCTTTGGGGCAACCTCTACGACCAGAAGGAAAAAGACGACGGACTCTGGGCGGGTGACTACTTGCTCAACGCCAAAGCCGAAGACTTGGAGGGGATGTCCTCGATTGAAATCGTCGCCGGCGGCACGCTGGTGGAAGAGCTCAATTGCGAGCAGGTCGGCGGATCTCCGCCCGAGTGCACCGAACCCGAAGCGCTTCCCTGGGTGATGGAAACCGAGGTCAACCCTCGCGGCCACATGGTGATCGAAGTGATCGCCACCGATAGCGACGACGAAAGCACCAGCGAGCGGTTCTGGGTTGACATTCCGGAGCCGCCGCCTCCGCCGGCCCCGGGTACGCCGGTTGCTCCGAGGTTTGGCCAGATCAAGCAGTTCCGTGCCGAATACGGCCTCGAGCTCAACTTTCCGGTCGGCAGTCAGACCGAGCTGAACGAACGGATCTTCAACCTGATCAACGCTTGGCACGAACCGAACACCCCGGCCGGGCAGGTCGCCAGGGCTTCCTATGAACGCTGGGGGATACCGCTGCGGCCCGAGGATGTCGCGGAGCTCGAACACCGCGAGTGGCTCTACGAAGTCAACGGCGAGGCGATCGACGGCTGGGTCGAAGCGACCAACCCGTCGACCTACGCCGGCTACTACATGGACCACGCCGCCGGCGGAATCATGCGCATCGGCTTCACCGCCAATCAGGATCTCAACCTGGCGGCGGTCAAATCAGCGCTGTCTCTGGTCGCGGGAACCGCGGGCGCCGCGGGAGATCGGCTGCAGACCTATCCGACCGTCCCAACCACCTCGTTCGTCTCGGTGCAGGCGACCGCGGCGTCGGTGATGGGCGCGATCGAAGCGAACCCGACTCTCGCAAACCTCGTCGTTAGCGTAGAGGACGATGAAGCTGGCCGCGCGACCCGCATCGGCACCACGAACGTCTCCCAGGTGAAAAGCATCCTGGAACCCCTGCTCGGGACCAACGCGCCAGTCACGGTGGAGTATGAAGCTCGCGACGGGGCGTTCCTCTCCGGTCGCTTCCGCAACGAGGGCAGGATGCGTGCCGGGGACTACATCAACGGAAAGTTCCAGATCGAATTTGGTAAACCCGACGGAACGGACGAGCCCTGCACGGCCGGATTCGGCGCCGAAGAAAGACGCGAGGGGAAGGCCCCCCGCGTGTTCGTCCTCACCGCCGGTCATTGCTACAAGAGGCTCGGCCAAGAAGTCTGGCGCGCCCCCTATGACGAGGAGTACGACTACCTCAAGCACGACCACGTCGAAGTGGGAACGGTCAGACGCAATGCCTTCGAATACGTCGATCCCGGGCTTGCGCGCACCGACGGAGAGGCGATCCGGATCACGCAAGGCGGCGTCGTGCCGGTTGCGATCTGGGGCTGGGGGGGACATCCCCTGCCGACGAAGCCGGCGATGAGGGCCAAGAAGGGCAACAGCCTCTGCTTCTCCGGGGCGATCTCGGGGAACATCTCCTGCGGCAGGGTGGTTGCGCGTTCCCGTCGCTACACCGGGTCCTCCCAGTTCTATGCCGTCGGTGGGTACTGGGTCAAATTCCCCGAGGACAAGCGTCCCGGAAAGGGGGACAGCGGGTCGCCGGTGTGGAACAAACTCACCGGCAGAGCGGTCGGTCTCCTCTCAGTGGGTCGGCCCGAGGGCGAGTACGTGGAAACCCTGGTTGCACCCCTGATTCATCCGCGTTTCGCGCGGCCAGGGGAACTGCCCGGGATACTCCATGGTCAAAGTATGGAGCCGATCCAACTGAAACTCGGGTGAGCGATGTCAACACGGTTCAGGTTTGCAATCGGCGTCTTGGCGATCGTGGTGGTCGCGGGTGCGTTCCTCATCTGGCAGGGATCTCGAAGCGACGAAGGGCGGGTCTGGCCGGTCGAGTGGAAGGTCGAACGTCAGCTCGGCCCCAAGCGGGTGCGCCTCTCGGTGCCGATCGAGTACTGCATCCGGAAAGCGCCGCGGTTCGAGGAGCCGATCGTCGAGTATGAGGGGGGTCGCGCCTACATCGAACTGCGCTTGGTTCCCGAACCCGAGCGCGAGGGTCCAAGCGGTTGTTTCCTCAACCTCCCGATCGCCCACCCGACGATCACCCTGGAGCGAAACCTCGACGAGCTAGCCCTCTTCGACTCCAGCACCGATCCGCCCCAGCGTCGCTGGCCCAGGGATCATCCCTGGCCCAATGAATAAGACCGCCCGAGGCGCGATCGTCGTTCTGGCGGTCGTGGCGTGCCTTAGCACGACTCTGTTCGGAGTCGGATGCGGCGGCGGCCATGACGGCTCCGAGCGTGCGGTCGAGTGGACCCTCGAACGCGTCATTGGGCCCAAAACGGCCCGACTGGTGGCTACTGTCGGTATCTGTCGGGATCCGGTGCGGCTCGAAGGGCCGATCATCGAGTACGAGGATGGTCGCGCCTACGTCGACCTTCGCCACACCCCGGAAAAGAACGAAGGGGAGAATGGTGGCTGCTTGCTCAACCTTTGGGTCCTCCACACGACGGTCGCCTTTGAGCAAGACCTCGACGAACTCACTCTCTTCGACTCCAGCACCGATCCACCCGAGCAGCGCTGGCCACGACGGCGGTGATGCACCGCAGAGCCCTGGGTTCCTCCGAAGGTAGGCGCCTCGCGAGCGGGGGAGAGGCCGGCCTCCCAACCTCGAGGTCGCGGGTTCGACCCCCGTCGTCCGCTTCTTCACGCTTCCGAGTTTGTGCACCCCCTGGGGTGTCCAAAGTCGGAAGGGCTGATCAGGGGTCGCGGTTCACGTAGAGCAGGCCGGCGCTGAGCGCGGCGATCCAGAAGGCTGCGGCGCCGAGGGTGAGGCGTTGCTGCAGGCCGTAGTTGGCGTCGAGGTCGCTGGAGTCGGTGCCGAAGAAGAGGGCGGTCCAGATCGCGATGCCGATCAGCCCGGCGGCGAGCGCGAGCAGGTCGGCTCGCCACCAGCGGCGGTCGCCGCGGAAGCGCCAGGCCATCGCGAAGACCGAGAGCAGCAGGGCATGCCTCTCGGGCCGTCGAGCAGGAGGGCGAGGGCGGCGGCGACGAAGGCGGCACCCCAGACGGTTAAGGCGAGGTCGAAGGCCCAGGGGCGGGCGGCGGTCTGGGCGCCGAGCAGGCTGACCGCGTCGCGGCTCGCGCTGTAGCTGGGCTCGATCAGGCCGCCGGTGACGACGAAGGCGAGAGCCAGAGCGCCTGGCCGGCGAGCGAGGCGACGGCAAGCCGGCGTATGCGCCTACGGCGCTCCTCCCCCTGCATCCCCGACCACGTTAGGTCGAAGCAGGGAGAGGATCAAGCTAGGCCGCGACCGCCTGGCGCTCCGGCTGCGCGGCGGGGTCGGCGGTGACCCGGCCCGCGACGCTCGGCAGGCAGTAGAAGTGCTCGGTGGCGCCTCGGACCTGACGTTGGTTGACCATCGAGATGAGGCCGGATTTGGCCAGCTCGGTGACGTGGTAGTTGGTGTTGCTGAGGGGGATCTGCAACTCCTGACTGAGCTCGGAGGGGGAGAGGGTGCGGCCCCCGTCCAGCCCGAGGATTTCGAGAATCGAGACCCGCAGGGGATGCGCGGTCGAGCGGGCGAGGTGCTCCCAGTCGACCGGCAGCGAGCCGTGCGAGCCGTTTCCGTTTTCGACGGCGCGCAAGGCGCCATCGCCATTCGCTGAGAAACCGTTGGTAAGTGGCATGCAAACCATATTACCCAAAAATGTTGGTTTAACTCATCGATTTCGGGTACTGTCCCCATCGGGATGTTTTCGAGGGGAAATCCGCTTGGCCGGGGAGGCCGAGGCCCGGTGCCGACCGCGCTCGGCCGGGCAACCCTGGTGCTTGTCGCATTGGGGGCGGCGGCACTGGGGGCGCCGGGCACGGGGCTCGCCGCCACCGGCGACGTGATCGCTCCCCAGCATCCACCTGCCTACACCGCCGACGACGGCTGGCAGGCCGGGACCTGCATCGAAGAACCGCCCGAAAGCACCGAGGTCTGCTCGGTCGACACCGAAGACCAGTTCTTCGAACAGGCGGCCGCCCACCCGAACTGGGGCTTCACCCAGTTCATCGTCAAACACGAACCGCCGGGCGAAACCCCCGTCGCCGAACTCAAACGGGTGCTGGTCGACCTGCCGGTCGGGCTCAGCGTCAACCCGGGGGCGGCGCCGCGCTGCCCGCTCACGACCTTCGAAGCCGGCGCCAGCGGCTGCCCGCTCGAGTCGCAGGTCGGGGAAAGCTTCGTCACCGCGGTGGCGCCCTTGCTGGGCACCCCCTTCCCGCCGTTCGCGGGGGTGACCGCCGTCCCGGTCTACAACGTGACTCCCGTCGAAGGGGAGCCGGCCCGGTTCGGCCTCGAACTGGCCGAGAACGAAGTCTTCCTCGAGGCCGGGGTCGAGTGGGAGGGCGACTATCACGAGTACTTCGAAATCGAGGTTCCGAAAGCCTTGCCGATCGAAGCTCCGATGGAAATCGTCCAGGGCTTGATCCTCAAGAACCGGCTGGTCTTCGACGGCCGCTCCGGCGACGGCACTTTCATCACCACGCCAAGCACCTGCCTCGGCGAATCCGGCCCCGGCTCCGGCAAATCGGGCAGCGTCTACTCGACCTGGCTGCGCGCCGGCTCGTACAAAGAATTCGAAACGCCGGGCTACTCGTTCCCGGCCAGCGCCGAACCCGCCTTCGAGTCGCCGATCCCTCCGGGCACCTCGCCGAAAGAATGCGAGACGATTCCCTACGACCCGGAGATCGTCGTCGAACCGCGTACGGGGGAGACCAACTCTCCCTCCGGTGCCAGTGTCGAGGTCAAAGTCCCGCACCTGATCCCGGACTTCGGCGCCGGCGAGGACGAACAGGACAGCTCGGTGACCAAACAGACGACGGTGACCCTGCCGCAGGGGATGGGGATCAACCCGTCGGCCGCCAACGGCCTGCAGACCTGCACCGACGCCCAGTTCGGCAAAGGAACGCGCAACCCGGTCGCCTGCCCGGCCGCCTCGAAAGTCGGCACGGCGACGATCGAGTCGCCGCCGCTGCCCGAAGGCGACCTGACCGGCAACGTCTACGTCGGCCAGCAGCTCAGCCGCGACCCGCTCTCCGGCCAGGAGTACCGGATCTTCGTCGCCGCCGAGTCCGCGCGTTACGGGATCTCGGTCCGCCTCGTCGGCAACGTCAGGGCCAATCCGGTCACCGGGCAGCTCTCGACCACGATCGCCGACGCCCCGCAGGTCCCGTTCACCTCGTTCCTGCTCGAGTTCGACCCCGGCGCCCGGGCGGTCTTGAGCAGCCCGCCGACCTGCGGCCCGAACCAGACGACGACCCAGATGGTCCCCTGGGCACCGATCGCCGCGGCGACCCCCGGCGACGAGTTTCCCCTCACCGCCACCCCCGGCGGGGGTGGGTGCGCGAAAACGCTGGCCGAGCGCGCGTTCGCCCCCGCCTTCGCAGTCGCCCCGAAAGCGACCACGGCCGGCGCCTACAGCCCGCTCTCGACGCGGATCGCCCGCGGCGACGGCCAGCAGGAGCTGAAAGGCGTCGACGTCACCCTGCCGCCCGGCTTCAGCGGCAAGCTCGCCGGGATCCCCTACTGCCCGGAGCCGGCGATCACGGCCGCGGCCGAGAAGGCCGGCGAGGCCGAGAAGGCCGTCTCCAGCTGCCCCGCCGCCAGCCAGGTCGGCAGCGCCACGATCGAGGCCGGCACCGGTCCGGCGCCGCTGCGGATCGACGACGGAAAAGTCTTCCTCTCGGGCCCCTACAACGGGGCTCCTCTCTCCCTGGCAGTCGTCACCCCCGCCACGGCCGGGCCGTTTGACCTCGGCACGGTCGTGGTGAGGGTGGCACTGTTCCTCAACCCGGAAACGGCCCAGATCCGCGCCGTCTCCGACCCGGTCCCCGACGTCTACGGCGGCACCCAGCTCAGCGTCCGCAGCGTCGACGTCAACCTCGACCGCAAAGACTTCACCCTCAACCCGACCAGCTGCGGCCCGCTGGCCGGCGGCGGCGCCCTGCGCGGTGGCGGCGCCAACCCCGCCGACCCGGCCTCGTTCAGCTCCTTCCCGGTGGCGGTCGCCTTCCAGCCCAGCGACTGCGGCGCGCTCAAGTTCCGCCCGAAGCTGACCACCCGCCTGTTCGGCGGGAAGAAATCGACGAAACGCGGGCAGGAGCCGAAATTCCGCGCCGTGCTGACCGCCCGCGGCGGCGACGCCAACATCGGCCGCGCCGCGCTCACCCTCTCGCACGCGCTGATCCTCGAACAGGGCCACATCAGGACGATCTGCAACAACGCGCAGCTCGCCGCCAGCGCTTGCCCGCAGCGCTCGATCTACGGCTACGCGATGGCCGAATCGCCGCTGCTCGACGAGAAGCTGGCCGGCCCGGTGTACCTGGTGCCGACGACCAGCGGCAGCGGCCTGCCCGACCTGCTCGCCGACCTGCGCGGCCAGGTCGACATCCGCCTGCGCGGCGTCATCGGGGCAGCCAAGGCGCGGCTGAAAACGGTCTTCCCGATGGTCCCCGACGTACCGGTGAGCAAGTTCGTGATCACGATGAAAGGCGGCAAGCGCGGCCTCCTCACCAACACCCGCGACCTCTGCAAAGGCCCCGTCTACTCGTTCCTCAACTTCAAAGCCCAGAACGGCAAGAAGCTGAAGAAGAAGAAGCTGCCGCTCCGAGTTCCGGCCTGCAAGGGCGCGAAACGCTGACAGCGCCCCGTCGCGGAGCGCATGTTTTCTCCGGGATCGGGTATGCCCGAGCAGGACGACACGAGGGACTGAGGGGGACGGAGCGATGAGTAAGAAAACGAGGCGGCTCGGGATGCTGGTCGCGGCGGTTGCCGCCCTCTCGGCGCCGCTCGCCGCACCGGCCCAGGCCGCCGACATCATCGCTCCGCAGTCGGAAACCGCAGCGGCGGGCTGGCAGGCCGCGACCTGCAAAACGGGCACCGACCTAACCTGCTCGCCGGCGACCAAAGAACAGTTCTTCACCCAGGCCGCCGGTCATCCCGGCGTCGGCTTCACCCAGTTCATCGTCAAAAACACGCCCGGGCCGTTCGGCAACGAAACCCCGATCGGCAACGTCAGAACGCTTCTGGTCGACCTTCCCCCCGGCCTCAGCGTCAACCCCCAGGCGACGCCGCAGTGCGAGCTCGCCGCGGGGCAGAGTCCAGCGACCTGTCCGCCGGACACCGCGGTCGGGACCAGCCTCCTGACCGCCGCCCTCGTCGTCGAACTCGTCGGCGGCAGCTCGCTCACCCTGCCCGCCTCGCCCGTCTACAACCTGGTTCCGAAACAGGGGCAGCCCGCTCGCTTCGGCTTCAGCGCCGCCGGGAACGACGTCTTCCTCGAGCCGGGCGTCGAATGGTGGGGCGACTACCACGAGTTCTTCCTGATCAACGTCCCCAAACTCGACCTGCCCGAAATCCCGCTGCTCCAAGGCGTCCGGGTGCTGAAAAACCGCCTGATCTTCAACGGCAACGTCGGCCTCGGGGTGGCGGGGCGAGGCCCCTTCCTGACCAACCCCAGCACCTGCTTCGAGCCGGCCCCTCCCAACCACCAGACCTACTCGACCTTCCTGCGCGCCGACGGCTACGAGCCGGAATTCCTCGCGCCCCAGTTCCCGACCGGCGCCCAGCTGCTGGAGTCGCCGCTGCCGAGCGGGGTGAAACCGACCGGCTGCGCCAACGTCCCCTTCGATCCGGGGGTGGCGAGCGCGCCCAACGGCACCGTCACCGACGCCCCCTTCGGGCCCACCGTCGAAGTAACGGTCCCGTACGACCCGGGGGCCGCGATCGCCCACTCCAACGTCCGCGTCGCGCGGGTGTCGCTGCCACGCGGTGCGGGCCTCAACCCCGCGGCCGCGGAGGGTCTGCAGTTCTGCACCGACGAGCAGTTCGGCAAGGGCACCACCAGGCCGGTCGCCTGTCCGCCGCAATCCGAGATCGGGACGGTGGCTATCCAAACTCCGGTACTGCCGCCCAACTCGCTCAGCGGCAAAGTCTTCCTCGGCGAGCAGCAGGGCCGCGACCCTGGCTCGGGCAACGTCTACCGCATCTTCATCGACGCCGAGTCGCCCCGCTACGGCCAGTCGGTGCGCCTGGTCGGCAACACCATCGCCGACCCGCAAACCGGCCAGCTGACCGCCGTGGTCAAGGAGGCGCCGCAACTGCCCTTCACCTCGGTCGCCGTCACCTTCAGCGGCGCCAAAGGGGTCCTGACCAGCCCGCCGACCTGCGGGCCCAACCAGACGAGTGGCCAGATGACCCCGTGGTCGGGGACCCCCGATGCCCGCCCGGTCGATCAAGGCTTCGCTCTGAGCAAAGCGCCGGGCGGCGGGCCCTGCGCGAAAACGATGGCCGCGCGGCCGTTCTCGCCGGGTTTCCAGGCCGCCCCGGGGACCGACAAGGTCAAGACCTACACGAACTTCGCCGCCCGGTTCAACCGCCCCCCGGGCGAGCAGGAGCTGAAGCTCGTCGACGTGACCCTGCCGCCCGGCGCGACCGCGAAGCTGAAGGGCGTTCCCTACTGCAAGCCGGGCGAGATCGCCGAGGCCGAAGATCGCGCCGGCGAGGCGGAGCGCAAAAACCCGAGCTGCGACAAAGACAGCCGGGTCGGGATCGCCACCGTGACCGCCGGCACCGGACCGAAACCGCTGAAGATCGAGGGCGACGTCTACCTCGCCGGTCGCTACAAAGGCGCGCCGCTCTCGCTGGTCGTCGTCACCCCGGCGGTCGCCGGACCCTTCGACCTCGGCAACGTGGTCGTCCGCGTCGCCCTCAACCTCGGCCCGGAGACGGCGCGGATCAACCCGGTGGCGATCGTCCCCGACGTCTTCGGCGGCGCCAAGCTCGACATCCGCTCGATCTTCGTCAACGTCAACCGCAAGGAGTTCGCGTTGACCGGGACCAACTGCCGCAAAGGCGCGGTCGCGGGGACGCTCGGCGGCGGCGGGGCGGACCCGACCAACCCGGCGGCCTTCTCCGCCTTCAAGGTCTCCGATGCGGCCAGGGGGACCGGCTGCCGCAAACTGAAATTCAAACCGCGGCTGCAGCTGCGCCTGTTCGGCAAGACCGTGCGCAACAAGAACCCGAAACTGCGCGCGGCCCTGCGCGCCCGCCCGGGCGACGCCAACATCAGGCGCGCCTCGGTCGCCCTGCCGAGCGCGGTCATCCTCGACCAGGCCAACCTGGCGAACATCTGCACCCGCCCCCAGTACCGCGCGAACGAATGCCCGAAAAAATCGATCTACGGCAAGGCGCGCGCGTTCACGCCGCTGCTCGGCAAGCCGCTGGAAGGGCCGGTCTACCTGCGCTCCTCCGACAACACCCTGCCGGACCTCGTCGCCCACCTCGGCGGTCAGGTCGACATCGACCTGGTCGGCCGCATCGACAGCTTCCAGGCTGGGATCCGCACCACCTTCGACACGGTCCCGGACGTGCCGGTGACCAAATTCGTGCTCACCCTGCCGGGCGGCAAGAAGGGGCTGCTGGTCAACTCGGACAACCTCTGCAAGCAGCCGATCCGGGCGACGGTCCGGATCAAAGCCCAGAACGGCAGGAAGTTCAACAGGAAACCGGTCGTCCGCACTCCCTGCGGGAAATAGGAACAAGCACCAACGCCTTCCGGAACGCACTTGCTTTCCGGCTGGCTGACCGGTTAATGTCGTTTGCGGGAGAAGTACCGGGGAGCCGACGCAGGGGACGGCGAAGTTTTTTGCTTGTTCCAAATCGGAGGAGGGACTGAATGGCCAGGCGCACGATCGCACTTTTGGCGACCGCAGTGGGGATGCTGCTCACCACGGCCGCGATGGCAATTGCGGATACCGGGGACATCATCGCCCCGCAAAACGAACCGCCCACCGCGGCAGACGGTTGGCAGGCGATCACCTGCACCACCGAAACGCCCGAATGTTCGCCTGAAACCGAAGCCCAGTGGTTCAAAAAAGCCGGCGGCCACCCGCCGACGGCCTTCACCCAGTACACGATCAAACAGTTCGAAGCCGAACCGGGGAAATTCATCTCGGTCGGTTCGCTGGGCAGGCTGCGGGTCGATCTGCCGCCGGGGCTGACCGTCAATCCCGAGGCCACCACGACCAAGTGCACGGCTGCGCAGTTCAACGAAGTCAAACCTCTTGATCCCTCCGAAGGCCCGAACTGTCCGGCAGCCTCGCAGACCGGGGAAGAGCTCGTGACCCTGAAAGTCGTCGCGGGCCCGGGCCTCGGCACGGTCGTGCCGCCGACCCCCGGCGTCACCAAAGTTCCGGTCTACAACCTCGTGCCCGACGCCGGGGAACCGGCCAAATTCGGCTTCAAACTCGGCGCGCCGGGAGGCAAAAAATCGGTCTACCTGACCACCGAGGTGGCCTGGGAGAACGACTTCCACGAGAGCTTCCAGATCATCCTGCCGACCCCCTCCCCGGGCACCCTGACCTGGAAAAGCCGGCTCGTGAACCTCGGTCAGAAAGGCGACGGGACCTTCATCACCAACCCGACGACCTGCTTCGACCCGGACGACTGGACCAACCTCTACTCGACCTGGCTGCGGGCGCTCCCGGCCGCGGAAGAACCCGCGAAACTCGGTGAATTCCCCGGTGGCTTCACCCCGTGGGAGGCAAAGCTGCCGCCGAACTTCGAAATCGAAGACTGCGACAGCGTGCCGTTCGACATCTCGATCGAGGCGTCCCCGACGACCGCGCTCGTCGACTCGCCGACCGGCGGAACGGTGACGACCAAACTCCCCTTCGACCCGCTGACCGAAGGCGGGGCCGGCCAGTCACAGTCGCACCTGCGCAGCGCGCGGGTCAGCCTGCCGCCCGGCATGGGCCTGAACCCGACCGGGTCGAAGGGCCTGGTCGCCTGTTCGGACGCGCAGTTCAAGAAGGGCATCCGGGTCTACGCCAACGAATGCCCCGCCGCCTCGAGAATCGGCACCGCGGAGATCGAGACGCCGCCGCTGCCGGACGGCTCGCTGAAAGGCGACATCTATGTCGGCGAACAGCAGAGCATGAATCCGGAATCGGGTGACCAGTTCCGGATCCTGGTCGAAACCAAGAACGAGAACCTCGGCGTCGCGGTGCGGCTGGTCGGCAACGTGATCGCCAACAAAGGCACCGGTCAGCTGACCGCCGTGTTCGACGAACAGCAGGTCGGCGACCTCGCCGGCTCGTTGCCGCAGGGCCTGCCGCAGGTCCCGTTCGAATCGGTGAAACTCAGCTTCGACGCCAGCAAACAGGTGCTGACGTCGCCGCCGATCTGCGGCCCGGCGAAAACCACGGGAGCGATGGAACCGTGGGCCCGGCCGGGGACCAGCGTCCCCGTCGAGTCCACCTTCACGCTCACCGAGGTGCCGGGTGGTGGCGCTTGCCCGACCACCCTGGCCGAGCGTAAATTTGCCCCGTTCTACGACGCCGCCACCGGGACTCCCAAGGCGGGCGCCTACAGCCCGTTCCGGGTCCACATCGGCCGTCCCGACGGCCAGCAGGAGGTCAAAGGCGTCACCGTCACCCTGCCGAAGGGCCTGACCGGCAAGCTCGCCGGCATCCCCTACTGCTCGGAGGCGGAGATCGCCGCCGCGGCCGCGGCGGCCGGCAAATCCGGCATCACCTGCCCGGCCGCCAGCCGGATCGGTGGCGCGACCACCGACTCCGGAACCGGGTCGGCGCCGCTCCAGCTGGGCGGCACCGCCTACCTGGCCGGTCCCTACAAAGGGGCGCCGCTCTCCATGGTCGTGGTCACCCCGGCCGTCTCCGGGCCGTTCGACCTCGGCACCGTCGTGGTTCGCGTGGCGCTCAACGTCAACCCCGCGACCGCCCAGATCACCGCTGTCTCGGACGCGATTCCGGATGTGTTCGGCGGAGTCAAGCTCGACGTCCGGAGGATCTACGTCGACGTCGACCGGCCGGAGTTCATGAAGAATCCGACCAACTGCTCGGCGCAGGCGACGACCGGCACCCTGAACGGAGGCGGGGCGGATCCGGCCAACCCGGCGGCGTTCAGCTCCTACCCGGTCAACGTGCCCTACCAGGCGAACGAATGCAAGGGCCTCGGCTTCAAGCCGAAGCTCTTCACGAAGCTGACCGGTCCGACCAGGCGCGACGGCAACCCGAAGCTGCGGGCGGTCGTCGAAGCGCGCAACGGCGATGCCAACATCGCCCGCACCGCGCTGACCCTGCCGCACTCCCTGTTCCTCGACCAGGATCACATCGGCACCGTCTGCACGCGGGCACAGCTCGCCTCGCGGACCTGCCCGGCGAACTCGGTCTACGGCCAGGCGGAAGCGGTGACGCCGCTGCTCGACGGCAAGCTGAAAGGCCCGGTCTACCTGGTCGCCAACCCCGACCACGAACTACCCGACCTGCTGGCCGACCTGCGAGGGCAGGTCAACATCCAGCTGCGCGGGGTGATCGGCTCGCAGAAAGGCGGCGGCCTCAAGACCGTCTTCAACGGGCTGCCCGACGTGCCGGTGAAGAAGTTCATCCTCAACATGAAGGGCGGAGAGAAGAGCCTGCTCGTCAACTCCGAGAACACCTGCAAAGACGAGCAGTTCGCGGTCCTCAACATGAAGGGCCAGAACGGCAAGCGGGTGAAGACGAACAAGTTCAAGCTCAACATCGCTTCCTGCGGGGGTAAGAAGTAGCTCGCGGGTGACGACCGCACCGGCGCGGGGCCGACTAGCCTCCGCGCCGGTGCGTCCGTCGCTCTCCGTCCTGATCGTCGCCTGGAACAGCAGCGCCGAGCTGCGCCGGACGCTGCCCGCGCTGCTCGCCGAGCTCGGCGGGGACGACGAGCTGATCGTCGTCGACAACGACTCCGAAGACGACACCCTCGCCCAGCTGGCCGCGCTCGCCCCGGCGGCCCGGGTGGTGCGGATGGGCCGCAACGTCGGCTTCGCCGCCGGGGTCAACGCCGGCGCCGAGGCGGCGCAGGGGGACCTGCTCGTCCTGCTCAATCCCGACGCCGTGCCCCAGCCCGGGTTCGGCTCCGCGATCCGCCGCCCCTGGCTCGAGGGCCGCGGCTGGGCCGCCTGGCAGGGGCTGGTCGCCGAGGCGGGGGGGACGACGATCAACTCCGCCGGCAACCCCCTGCACTTCACCGGGATCGTCTGGGCCGGGATGCACGGCGAGCCGCTCACCGCGGCACCGTCGGCCGGCGAGGTGACGGTCCTCTCCGGCGCCTGCCTGGCGATCCCGCGGCGCGGCTGGGAGGAGGTCGGCGGATTCCCGGCCAAGTTCTTCCTCTACCACGAGGACGTCGACCTCTCGCTGCGCCTGCGCCTGGCCGGCGGCACGCTCGGGATCGAGCCGAGCGCGGTGGTCGCCCACGACTACGAGTTCGGCGCCAGCCCCGGCCGCAAGTGGCGCTGGCTGGAGCGCAACCGGCTCGCCTTCCTCGTCCGCACCTACCCGGGGCCGCTGCTCCTCCTGCTGGCGCCGGCCCTGCTGGCGACCGAGCTGGCGCTGCTCTTCGTCTCCGCCGCCGGCGGCTGGGGCGGCCAAAAGCTGGCGGCCAACCTGGAAGTGCTGCGCTGGCTGCCGCGCCTGCTGCGCGAGCGCCGCCGGATCCAGCGCCGCGCCACAGTCGGCAGCGCCGAGTTCGCCAGCTGGCTCAGCGCCGACCTCGACTCCCCCTTCATATCTCCAGCAGCCCGATCCAGGCCCGCCCGACTGGCCTTACGCGCCTACTTGTTCGTCGTCCGCATGCTCCTGGGAGGACGATCCCGGTAGGGGTGGAACGTCTTGTACTTTTTCGGGGGCGCACCCCCTCGGACGGCCGCACCCGATCTCGAAAAAGTTAAGTGGAACCCCTACCGGGATCGTCCTACGCCTCGGGCATGAAGAAGGTGAACATGCGCCGCGGTTCGAGCCGCCAGTAGACGGCGCCGCCGTCGAGCATCTCGGCCCAGCTCTCGCCGTAGCGGGGCACGTAGATGTCGAGCAGGGCCTGGCGCAGCTCGGCGCCCTCGGGCGCGTTGTGGTCGACCAGGGTTGCGCGCCCGTGCACGGTCACCGCCAGTTCCTCGCCGGGCAGGTGGGTGGCGCTGACCTCGGGCCGGGCGGCGATGTGGCGGGCGCGGATCGAGTCCGGCGCGGAGCCGAAGTGGAAGGCGCCGCGGAGGAAGATCCCGTCGACCGGGCCGACCACCGGCGCCCCGGCGGAGCTCACCGTGGCCAGCGCCAGCAGCCGCATCCCGGTCAGCTTCTCGGCAACGGAGGCGGCGTCGAGGCGGCGCTCCGGGGTGTGGATGCGCAGCAGATGGGGACCGGCGTCCGCGTAGCTGGCGTCGAGCACCTCCTGCAGGCGCGCCAGATCCTCGGCGGTCTCGCGCATCGCTCGCCTAGAGCGGCTGGCTGGTCGGGCGGATCAGGATCTCGTTGACGTCGACCCCGTCCGGCTGCTCGAGCGCGAACATCACCGCGCGGGCGATGTCGTCGTCGCGCAGCGCCCAGTCGCCCGGCCGGTTGTCGAAGAAGTCGGTGTCGACCATCCCGGGCTCGATCAGCGTCACCTTGATCGCCGTGTTCTCGTGCATCTGGCGCAGCTCCGCCCGCAGCGACTCGCCCATCGCGGTGGCCGCGAACTTGGTCGCCGAGTAGAGCGAGCCCGGCAGGGCCCGGCGGCCGGCGATCGAGCTGGTGATCAGGAAGTGCCCGTCGCCGCGCTCGAGGATGTGGGGGAGGGTGGCGCGGATCGTCAGCGCCGCCCCGTAGACGTTGGTCAGGACCATCGACTTCCAGTGCTCGGGCGACTCCTCGAGGAAGCCGCGGGTGGCGCCGAAGCCGGCGTTGGCGAACACCGCGTCGATCCGGCCGAAGCCCTCGAGGGCAGCCGCGGCCAGCGCCTCGACCTGGTCCCACTCGGTGACGTCGCAGCGGACCGCCAGGGCTCGCTCGGGGCCGCCAAGCTCCTCGGCCAGCGCCTCCAGCTCGTCCTCGCGCCGGGCGGCCAGCACCAGGCGGTGGTTGGGGGCCGCGGCGCGCGCGGTCGCGGCGCCGATGCCGCTGCTCGCTCCGGTGATCAAGAGGACTGGGTCGGCCACCCCCCGGATTCTGCCAGGTGGGTGCGAGGAGTCGCCCGGCTGCCCGGATTGCGATAATCGGAGTTCGTGGACCCCCAGCGCAAGCGGAAGATCCGCCTCGTTGTCGCGCTCAGCGTCGCCGTGCTCCTCGCCGTGGCGCTGATCTACACCTCCTTCTCCGCCTCCTCGCCGACGAAGGAGCCCTCCGAGCTGGTCAACGCCGCCCCCGGCACCAGCTACGAGATGAGCGGCCGCGTGGTCAAGGGCTCGGTCAAAGACACCGGCGACGGGATCCGCTTCCAGGTCAAAGACCGCGACGGCGGCGGCGAGGCGCTCCCCGTCACCTACAGCGGCACCGTCCCCGATCCGTTCCGGGGCGGCCGCGAGATCATCCTCACCGGCAGCGTCGAGTCGGGCACTTTCATCGGCGAGCCGGACACCCTGATTACCAAGTGCCCGTCGAAGTTCACCACCGAGAGCAATGCCTAGCCTTGGCAGCGCTCTGCTCGCGCTCGCCTTCCTGACCGCGGTCTCCGCCGCCGTCGTCGCCCTGCTCGGGACGCGCGGAGAGCGTCGCTGGATCGACCTCTCGCGCCGCCTCGTCTACGGCTTCTTCGGCCTGCTCCTCGCCTGCGTGGCGATCATCGAGGTCGCCTTCGCCACGAACGACTTCTCCTTCGACCTGGTCGTCGAGCACTCCTCGATCGAGACGCCCGAGTTCTACAAGCTGGCGGCGATGTGGTCGAGCCAGGAGGGCTCGCTGCTGCTCTGGGCCTTCGTGCTCTCGATCGCCGCCAGCCTCGCCCTCTACGCGACCCGCCACAAGCTGCGCGAGCTGGTCCCCTGGGCGACCGCGGTGATGATGGGGATCGCCGCCTTCTTCACCGGACTCATGTTGTTCGGGGACGGCGTCAACCCCTTCGCGGCGAGCCCCAGCCCGACTCCCGCCGACGGGGTCGGCCTCAACCCGCTGCTGCAGCACCCGAGCATGATGATCCACCCGCCGATGCTCTACTCGGGGTACGTCGCCTTCACCGTGCCCTTCGCCTTCGCGATCGGCGCCCTGATCACCCGCCGGGTCGACGCCGAGTGGATCCGCTCGACCCGCAAATTCGCGCTCGTCGCCTGGGCCTTCCTCGGGCTCGGCCTGCTGCTCGGCGCCCGCTGGTCCTACACCGAGCTCGGCTGGGGCGGCTACTGGGCCTGGGATCCGGTCGAGAACGCGGCGCTGATGCCGTGGCTGCTCGGCACCGCCTTCCTGCACTCGATCATGGTCCAGGAGAAGCGCGGGATGCTGAAGGTCTGGAACGCGAGCCTGATCGTCGCCACCTTCTCGATGGCGCTGCTCGGCACCTTCCTGGTCCGCTCCGGCGTCCTGCAGTCGATCCATGCCTTCGGCGACAGCACCGTCGGCCCCTACATCCTCGGCCTGATCGGGGTCGTGGTGATCGGCTCGACGATCCTGATCGTCTCCCGGCTCGACGACCTCAAGTCGGAGAAGCGAATCGACTCGCTGGTCTCGCGCGAGGCGGTCTTCCTGGTCAACAACCTGCTGCTGGTCGCGCTCGTCCTGGTCACCTTCTGGGGCACCTTCTTCCCGCTGATCTCGGAACTCTTCACCGGCGAGAAGGCCTCGCTGGCGGCGCCCTGGTTCGACGAGTACACGACGCCGCTGGGCGTCGCCCTGGTGCTGTTCACGGGGGTCGGGCCGCTGCTCGCCTGGCGCCGGGTCAGCTGGGCGGCGCTGCGGCGGATCTTCCTCGTCCCGGGCGCGGTCGCCGCGGTCTTCGCCGTCGGCCTGGCGCTGTTCACCGACGCCGCCGACTCGTTCTGGGCCTTCGCCCTGTTCGTCTTCGCCGCCTTCGCCGTGACCGGGATCGGGCAGGAGTTCTGGCAGGGCGCGGCCGCCCGCCAGCGACTCTCCGGCGGCTCCTTCCCCGCCGCCCTGGTCGGGATCGTCAGCCGCAACCGGCGCCGCTACGGCGGCTACATCGTCCACATCGGCGTGGTCGTGCTGCTGATCGGGATCGCCGCCTCCTCCAGCTTCCAGACCAAACAGGACCTCGAGCTGCGGCCGGGGGAGAGTGCCGTGGTCGACGGCAAGGAAGTCACCTACGTGAACCCGACGATGCGGGTCACCGGCCAGTACCTGCAGTTCGGCATGCACCTGCGGGTCAGCGAGGACGGCGTGGTCACCGACGACCTCTACACGAGCAGGCGCTACTTCCGCCCGACCGGGCAGGACGCCGGCTCGATCGCCGACTTCTTCGAGGGCGAGGCGACCACCGAGGTCGGGCTCTCGGCGGGCCCCACCGAGGATCTCTGGACCGCGGGCGCGCCCTACCTGGCGAAAGTCAAACAGCGGGTCCAGGCGGCCGACGAGGCGTTCGCGACCTGCGTGCGCGGCGCCCCCGGGGCGCCGCCGCAGTGCAAAGACCTGCGCAACCTGATGATCGCCGCTCAGCAGAACCCGGAGCTGGAAGCGGCGGCGCTGGCGCAGATCGCGAAACTGCAGCGCCTGACCGCGACCCAGATCGCCGAGAGCTACCTCGAGGACAACGGCGCGGCGACGATCCGGGTGATCGTCGACCCGCTCGTCACCTGGATGTGGATCGGCGGGATCATCGCCTTGGCGGGGGCGCTGATCGCGCTCTGGCCGACCCGCGGCCGCCGCCGCGGGGCGCTGGTCCGGACCGAGGGCGACGCCCGCAAAGAAGCGAAGTACCGCGAGATCCGCGACGCCGAGCTCGACCACGCCTCCGGCAAGCTCTCCGACGAGGACTTCGCCGCCGTCGACGCCGAGCTGCGCCGCGAAGCGGTCGAGATCCTCGACAGCGTCGAGGCGGGCAAGCGGGCCAACGGCGGCGCCCCCGACGGCAACGGCGCGGCGAAAAAGCAGGAAAAGCTCGAGCAGGGCTAGACTTCCCGAACCGTGTACACGTTTCTGAGCGTCATCCAGGTGGGCCTCTCCGTCGCGCTGATCTTCCTCGTGCTCCTGCACTCGGGCAAAGACGCGGGGCTCTCCGGCGCCTTCGGCGTCGGCGGCGGCGGCAGCTCGATCGGCGGCGGCTCGATGGTCGAGCGCAACCTCGACCGCGCCACGATCGCCTGCGCGATCCTCTTCGTGCTGAACACCATTGTCCTGCTGAAGATCTAGCGCCAGCGCGCCTCTGACGCTTCGCCCTTCGGCCCCTCCCCGGGGGCCACGTAGCGCTGCTACGCGACCCCCGTCTCGTGACCGAATTGCTCGGTCAGAGACACGCTGGCGGCCTTTGTATTGCGGGTTGACAAATAGATCCCTTATGTCTACGTTACGGACGTTCCGTCAATCTCTGACAGGGAGGAGCTCCGCATGGAGGCCACCGCTGCAGACCCGCACGAGCATCACCATCACCACCACGACGAGGTCGAGGTCAACCCGGCGACCTGGACCGATGGCAAGCGCTACGCCTGGCTGCTCGGGATCCTGATCCCGGTTGCGCCGTTCATCGCCTGGGGAATCGACGCGCTGACCGGCTTCGGGGCCATCTACTTCATCGGCCCGGTCCTCGTCTTCATCGCCTTCCCGATCCTCGACATCCTGGTCGGGCTCGACAACACGAACCCGCCCGACAGCGTCCTCAAGTACCTCGAGCAGGACCGCTACTACCGCTGGTGCACCTACGTCTTCATCCCGATCCAGTACGCCGGGCTGGTTCTCGCCTGCTACCTCTGGTCGAGCGGCGACCTCAACATCGTCGAAAACATCGGCCTGGCGCTGACCATGGGCGTGGTCGGCGGGATCGCGATCAACACCGCCCACGAGCTCGGCCACAAGCGCGCCAGCTCCGAGAAGTGGCTCTCCCGGGTCGCCCTCGCGCAGACCGGCTACGGCCACTTCTTCATCGAGCACAACCGCGGCCACCACGTGCGCGTCGCCACCCCGGAGGACCCGGCCAGCTCGCGGCTGGGGGAGAGCTTCTGGGCCTTCCTGCCGCGCACCGTGTCCGGCAGCCTGCGCTCCGCCTGGGAGATCGAGTGCGCTCGCCTCGACCGCCTCGACAGGTCGCACTGGACCCTGCGCAACGACATCATCGGCGCCTGGGCGATGACCGTCGGCCTCTTCGCGGTGCTGGCGATCGTCTTCGGCCCGGTCGTCCTGCCCTACCTGCTGGTCCAGGCGGCGCTCGGCTTCTCGCTGCTGGAGGTCGTCAACTACCTCGAGCACTACGGCCTGCTGCGCCAGAAGCGCGAGGACGGCCGCTACGAGCGCTGTCTCCCCGAGCACAGCTGGAACAGCAACAACGTCGCCTCCAACGTCCTGCTCTACCACCTGCAGCGCCACTCCGATCACCACGCCAACCCGACCCGCCGCTACCAGGCGCTGCGCCACGTCGACGAGGCGCCGCAGCTGCCCACCGGGTACGCGGGGATGATCGTGCTGGCCTGGTTCCCGCCGCTCTGGCGCCGGGTGATGGACCCACGCCTGCTCGACCACTTCGGCGGCGACGTTGGCCGCGCCAACATCCACCCGCCGAAGCGACGCCAGGTGCTCGCCCGCTACGGCGCAAAGCGGGCCACGGAGACGGTGTCGTGAGCGCCTGGCGCTGCCCGGCCTGCGGCTACGTCTACGACGAGGCCGCCGGCCACGCCCGCGAGGGCTTCCCGCCGGGCACCGCCTGGAGCGAGGTCCCCGACGACTGGGCCTGTCCCGACTGCGGCGTCCGCGACAAGATCGATTTCGAGCCGGCTGAGGAGGCCGGTTGACCGCTGCCGGTGCGACCATGGGGGCGATGCCGCCCAGCACTCGCACCCCATACGCGGAGGCCGCCCGCGAGCTCCTGCGCCAGACCCTGTTCGGCGCCGCCCGCGAACAGATGGAGGAGCGACCCTGGTCGGAGGTGACGATGGCCGACGTCGCCGCCGCCGCGGGGGTCAGTCGCCAGACCCTCTACAAGGAGTTCGGCAACCGCAACGAGTTCGGGCTCGCCTTCGTGATCAACGAGGGCGAGCACTTCCTCGACGAGGTCGACCAGGCGGTGATCGCCAACTCCGGCGATCCCCGCGCCGCGGTCGCCGCCGCGCTCGAGCTCTTCCTCACCACCGCCGGGGAGGACCCGCTGATCAAGATGCTGCTCTCCGACGACGGCACCGGCGGCATGCTCCCGTTCGTCACCACCCAGGGCATGCCGGTCGTCCAGTGGGCGACCGCGCGGCTGGCGACGACGATCGAGACCGGCTGGCCGCAGGCCCCGAAGGCCGACGTGCTGCTGCTCTCCGAAGCCCTGGTCCGGCTCGCGATCAGCTACATCACCGCGCCCAGCGAGGCGCCGGAGACGATCGCCTCCTCGGTCGCCGACCTGCTCGGCCCGTTCATCGACAAGGCGCTGGGGACGGGCTGAGCCGCTACCCGCTGGCGCGGCCGGCGTGCTGGAACAGCTTGCCGTCGCGGATCTCCTGCGCCATCGCCGCGGATTCCTCGCGGTAGGTGCTGCCGTCCTCGAACTCGATCGCCGGGTATTTCGTCTGGCCGGTCAGCTCCTTGATTTCGGAGCGGTTGCGCAGCGATCCCTTCACGACCTCGTACTCGATGCCCTGCTCGTCCAGCGCCTTCTGCACGTTCCAGCAGGCGTGCAGGCCGAGCTTCACGAAGGTCAGGGGGCAGCGATGGAGCTTGACGGACATCGACCCACCCTAGCCCGTTTTCCCCGACTGAGGCCAAAACTCGGCCTGCACGGCCGTGTTCATGGTTTTTTCCCTGCAGGCATCCCGGCCCCGCGCCGCTAGCTTGATTCGCCCTCGGCGATGCTCTCGCGACCCAGAACCACACCGCTCCTGCTTGCGCTGGCGCTCGCCGGCTTTCTCGGCCTGCTCGGCGGGGTGGCCGGTGCCGAGGAACTGCAGGAAGAGCTCGACCGCAAGTCCGAGCGGCTGGAAGCGGTGCAGGACCGCCAGGGCGTCCTGACCAGCGAGCTGGAGCGGATGAGCGGCGAAATCTCCCGCCTGCAGATCGAAGTCGACAACCTGCGCAGCCAGGAGGCGGAGGTCGAGGCGGAGCTGGTCGCCAAACAGGCCGAGCTCGACGCGGCGACGGCCGAGCTGCGGCAGGCCCAGGACCACCTGACGGAGGTGCGCGAACGGCTGAAGCGGTCGCTGCTGGCGCTGCGCGAACGGCTGATCGCGATCTACGAGGCGGGCTCTCCCGACATCGTCTCGGTCGTGCTCGGCTCCGACGACTTTGACGAAGTGGCCAGCCGCACCGAATACCTGAACCGGATCCAGGAGAACGACCAGGCGCTGGTCGAGCGGGTCAGCGACCTGCGCGACGAGGCGCAGGCCGCGGTCGACCGCCAGCGCGAGCTGCGCGACCGGATCGAATCCGCCCGCGACGCGATCGCCGCCCACGAGGCCGAGCTGCAGAGCACCCGGGTCGAGCTGGAGAGCCAGCGCGGCGAGCTCGTCGTCGCCCAGGGCTCGCGGCGCCGGGTGCTGTCCCGGCTCGACGACCGGGCGGGCGTGCTCGAGGGCGACGTCTCGGCGCTGCAGGCGGAAATCCAGGCCCAGCTGGGCGGGGTCGGGCCCTTCCCGATGGGCCCGCAATCCGCCCCCGGCACCTTCATCTTCCCGGTCAGCGGCACCGTCACCTCCGGCTTCGGCTACCGCTGGGGACGCCAGCACGAGGGGGTCGACATCGGCGCCGCCGAAGGCACCCCGATCTGGGCCGCCGAGGACGGCACCGTCGTCCTCCAGCAGAGCGAGGCCGAAAGCGGCGGCTACGGGAACTACACCTGCATCGACCACGGCGGCGGGCTCTCCACCTGTTACGCCCACCAGTCGGCCTTCAACGTCTCCCTGGGCGACACGGTCACCCAGGGGCAGGTGATCGGCCTGGTCGGCAACACCGGCAACTCCTTCGGCGCCCACCTGCATTTCGAGGTCCGGGTCAACGGCGTCGCCTACGACCCGATGGGCTATTTGTAAGCGATCGCCGGGCTGGCGCCAACAGAGTGCTTATACTCACCGGCGACCAATAACTGCCTAATCCCAGGACACGAAGAGTCCGGGAGCGGGGGAACCAAGGGGGCTCCGATGCGTGGGGCCCCAGGGGCGAATCGGGTCTTCTGACCCGTAGCGCGACTCTTTCAGCGCGAGCCCGACAGCTAACCCCGCCGGCCCAAGAGAGAGGAACACCCCCTTGGTCGGGAAGTCGAGTTGGCGATCGCGGAGGACGAGGGTCCTGCTGGCGGCGGCTGCCGTGGCGGGCTGCTTCGCCTCCCTTGGAGCCGGCAACGCCGCGGCCGCGGAAGCCGGCGGCGGCCTCGCGCCCTCGGGCACCCCGCGGCTCAGCGACGCCACCTGCATGAGCCGCTGCGTCAGCGCCCACAAGGCGACCCCGGGCGCGACCGTGCGGCTGACCGGCAGCTACCTCGAGGAGACCAGCCGCGTCGTCTTCCAGGGCGTGGCCAAGCCGGTCGTCGCCACCTACGCCAGCCGCACCTCCAGCAGCGTCGAAGTCGTCGTCCCGCCGGAAGCGGCCAGCGGCCGCCCCCGCGTGGTCAGCGAGGACGGCCTCCGCTCCAACCCGTCGCCGAGCGTGCTCGAAGTCGTCCCCACGACCGCCCTGCCCCGGCAGGTCTTTCCGGTCCGCGGCCCGCACCAGTACTGGGCCGGCTTCGGCGACGGCCGCGGTCACCAGGGCGCCGACGTCGGTGCCGCCTGCGGCACCCCGCTGGTCGCCGTCGCCGCCGGCACGATCACCAAGAGCGAATACCACCCCCGCGCCGGCAACTACCTGATCATCGACCTCAAGCGCTCCGACCAGGACCTCGCCTACATGCACATGACCGAGCTGACCACGCTCCGTATCGGCACCCCGGTCAGCGCCGGCCAGGTCGTCGGCTTCACCGGCGACAGCGGCAACGCCTCCGGCTGCCACCTCCACTTCGAGCTCTGGGAAGGCGAGTACTACGGCGGCGGCGCCCCCGTCGACCCGATCCCCTTCCTGAAAGCGCTCGAGCCCCGGGCCAAGCGCAAGTAGCGCCGCACCCGCCTCGGCTCAGCCGGGCGTATCGATCCAGCGAATCATCAGCCCGTCGCGCAGCTCGTGGTAGGCCGGCGGCGCCGGTGGCGGGTCGCCGGAGAGACAGGCGACTACAGCGTCGGGGCCATGCAGATGCTCCTCCACCGCCGTCGTCCAGTGGATCTCGGGGTGGAGCATCCGCCGCAGCCGCTCCCAGTTGCGGCGCTCGATCGTGTCGAGCACGTCGGAGACGGCCGGTACCTGCTCTGCCATCTCTAGGCGACGACCCGATTGAACCCGGCTCGCAGGAGCAAGCCGAGCGAGGCGACCCCCAGCAGGACCATGGTCAGAAAGACGGTGATCGCCGGGTAGGGATCCTCGTGGAAGGGATAGACGTAGTCGGTGGCCGAGTGCAGGAAATACAAGACGGCGAACGGGACCAGAGCAACCGACAGCGCCCACCACCGGTAGACGAGCGCGACCGTGAGGATCGGGAGGGCGACGTAGACGAGCACGGCGACGGGGGCGCTGAAAAAGACGGTGCCGATGATCCCGTCGCGGTCGAGATCGACCGCGCTCCCATAAGTGACCGCACCGACCAGAAGCGCCACGACACAGGTGATGGCCACGCGGCCGCCGTTGCTCACTGACTGGAACACCCCAGCGGCCGCGATCGGTTGCATGTCGCCAGCGGTTAGCTCAGGCCGGCGAGTCCCAAGCCAACCCGCTCGGTCGCGGCCGCGAGATCTCGATCCCAGGTCACGACAACGACTTCCTCATCGCCGAGTTCGAGGGCGGTGGCAAGGTGGACTGCGTCATATCCGCGCAGGCCGAGGTCCTCGGCGAGTTCCCCTCCCCGTCGGGCGAGGCTCGCATCGACGCCGACACTGGGCAGTTCGCTCTGGAGTTCCTCGAACGCGGCAAGAGCCTGGGAGTGCCCGTGCTCGTCAAGGCGACCCTGGTGCCGCGCTGCGGCCAAGGCCGCCCGGCCCTCGGGGTAGGCGAGGATGCTGGATGCCGCCGGGTAGGCGCTGTTCCACAGCTCAGCAGCCAGGTCCGATCCGTCCTCGACGACGACCAGCTTGATCAAGGCCGAGGTGTCGAAGTAGAGGATCAGGCTCGCTGTTCGGAGACGAGGTCCGAAATCGAACCAGAGGGGTTGACTTCAGCGGCAAGGGGGGACCGCGGTGCCTCGGGCATGCGAACCAGGCCGCGGCGCTCCAGCTCGTCGAGGGGACGCGCGGCACCGAGACCACTGAGCCGGGCGATGGGGCGCCCGCGGCGGGTGACTACAACCTCTCCACCCGACTCAACTCGCTCCAGGTATTCACTGAGGCGATCGTGCAGCTCGCGCACGCCGACTTGGATGTCGGGCTCATGTAGCGTCATGCCACGACCTTAGCAGCTACATGGCGCACCGACTGGCGCCCGACGGGCCGAGGGCTATTGACCGAAAACGCCTGCTAAAAGCCGAAAACCCCCGACTTGCGGGGGTTTTCGTGATGCGGCTGAATGGAGTCGAACCATCACGGGTGTTTCCACCCACAAGGCCCTCAACCTTGCGCGTCTACCAGTTCCGCCACAGCCGCGGGGAGAGCGGATTCTAGGGGTTTGGGGGCGGAGGGCGGTGCTGGGTTGCAGGTATCCGGGGGAGGGGGTAGGCTACGAACACGTGTTCGGACGTGCTTTGACCCGGCGAGTGGAGGAAATGAGACCGATTCATGGTTGACCTTGACCTGACCAAACGGCAGAAGGAGATCTTCGACTTCATCGGCAAGTACGCCGCGAAGACGGGGTACCCACCGACGGTGCGGGAGATCGGGAAAGCCGTGGGGCTGCACTCGTCCTCGACCGTGCACGCGCACCTCGCCAACTTGGAGAAGATCGGGTTGCTGAAGCGCGATCCCTCGAAGCCGCGGGCGATCGAGCTGCTGATCGGGACGGCCAACAAGGCCAAGGACGCGATCCGGCCGCCGAGCGGGCTGCCGCTGGTCGGGCAGGTCGCCGCCGGCGCGCCGATCCTGGCCGAGGAGAACATCGAGGAGTACCTCGAAGTCCCCGACGTGATCGGCGGCGAGGACGGCGACTACATCCTCCAGGTGCGCGGCGAAAGCATGAAGAACGCCGGGATCATCGAAGGCGACTACGTGATCGTGCGGCCCGCCGAGGACGCCGCCGACGGCGAAATCGTCGTCGCGCTGATCGGCGAAGAGGCCACCTGCAAGCGCTTCTTCCGCGAGAAGGACCACATCCGCCTGCAGCCCGAGAACGACGAGATGGAGCCGATCCTCAGCGCCGAGGCCCAGGTGCTCGGCAAAGTCGTCGGCGTCTTCCGCAAGGTCTGATGACGGCTCCCGCGGCCGCTATGCGGCGTCTCGGTAAGCCGCACTACTTCGGCCACTTTCCCTTTTCTATAAGTCTCTTGTAGCGCCGCTGGCGCCTGCGGGCGTCCCACATGACCAGCGGCACCAGCCGTAGGCCCAGGCCGGGGAAGGCGTCGAAGAAGCGCATCTGTGGGCCGCGCCAGCGGGGGATGACCGTGACCGGCCGGGGACGTTCGCTGAGCTTGCCGATCTCGCGGGCGACCCGCTCGGCGGTCTGCAGCTGACCCGAGAACGAGCCGGCGGCGTGGGGGTCGTCGAGCTTGTCCTCCAGCATCGGGGTCCAGATCCCGTCCGGGCAGACGGCGGAGAGGCGCACGCCGTCGACGCCGGCCACGCGCAGGTCGAACTGGGTGCCGAGCGTGAAGGCGATCGCCGCGTGCTTGCTGGCCGAGTAGTCGACCTCGCCGGGCGCGGCGACGATCCCGGCCAGGGAGACGACGTTGACGACGTGGCCGCGGCCGGCGCTCATCATCGGCGCCAGCGCCGCCAGGGTCCCGTTGACGAGGCCGTTGTAGTTGACCTCGAGCATCGTCTGGCGCAGCTCGGCGCCCTGCTCCCAGGGCGTGCCGCTGAAGAAGACGCCGGCGTTGTTGACCCAGAGGTCGAGGCCGCCGTCGGCGGCGACCTGGCCGGCGAGGACGCGGCAGGCCGCTTCGTCGCGCACGTCGAGGGCCGAGGAGCCGGCACCCGAACCGAGCTCGGTGGCGGTGCGGGCGGCGGCACCGGCGTCGAGGTCGGTGGCGTGGACGCGGTAGCCGCGCCCGGCGAGCTCGCGGGCGATCTCCCGTCCCAGCCCGCCGCCCGCCCCCGTGACCACCGCGTTGCGCATCGCGCCCACCATAAACCGCCGTCGGTTGTCCCGGTGGGGCAGCGGAGCTACCATCGGTGGGCGGGCCGAGCGGACCGCGGGGGGAGAGAAAACCCCTCGAGGAAAGTCCGGACACCACAGGGCAGGGCGGTGGGTAACGCTCACCCGGGGAAACCCGCGGGAAAGTGCCACAGAAATACACGGCCGATGGCGCGGCCACACGTGAGTCGCGTACAGGCAAAGGTGAAAAGGTGCGGTAAGAGCGCACCGGCGTCGCGGTGACGCGGCGGCCAGGCAAACCCCGCCCGGTGCAAGGCCAAGCAGGAC
>JAWVEZ010000049.1:0-10315 GCA_033856455.1 Solirubrobacterales bacterium
GCGGTTCCAACCGCGGCGAGGATGCTGCCGACCGCCCCCTCCCCCAGGTGCAGCTTGTGGCCGATCCACTCGATCGCGTTGGTGAACAGCAGCGCGCCGGCGAGGACGATCGCGAAGCTCATGAGGAGGAGGACGTATTCCACGCCGCCAGGCTATTGGACCCGCCCGGTCGGACCCCGGACGGCCCTCAGGCGAAATAAAAGGCGAGCCCGAAGACGAAGTAGACGGCGAGCAGCTGAACGCCCTCGAACCAGGTCGACTCGCCGTCCTGGGTGACGTAGTTGGCGATCAGGATCGCCAGCAGGATCGCGCCGAGCTCGAAGCCGTTGAAGACGAGGGCGAGCGGATAGGGGCCGATGAAGAAGGAGGCGATGACCAGCACCGGGGCGACGAACAGCGCCACCTGGGCGCTGGAGCCGATCGCGATGTTGACCGCCAGGTCCATCTTGTCTTTGATCGCGACGAGGACGGCGACCCAGTGCTCGGCGGCGTTGCCGACGATCGCGACGACGATCACGCCGATGAAGAACTCCGAGAGACCGACCGACTCCGAGGCCTCGGTGATCGAGCCGACCAGGACCTCCGACATGACGCCGACGAGGACGCCGGCGAGCGCCAGGGCGCCGATCGATTTGCGCGTCGACCAGCCCCAGGTGTCCTCCTCCTCGTACTCGGGGTTGAAGATCGCCCGGTGCGTCTTCAGCGAGAAGAAGAGGCCGATCACGTAGGTGGCGATGAGGACGATCGCGACGGCCAGCGAGAGGTCCTCGACGGTGCCCCCGTAGTGGATCGCCTCGTCGCTCGGCTTCGGCAGCCCCTGGCCCTCGACCAGCTCGAAGATCGCCGGCATCAGCAGCGCCGCCGCGGCCAGCATCAGCATCGAGACCTGGACGCTGGCGCCGGTCCGGCTGAAGGTCTGTTTGTCGCGCCCGATCCCGCCGGCCAGCATCGCCGCGCCCATGACCAGCAGGATGTTGCCGAGGATCGAGCCGACGATCGAGGCCTTGACGACCTCCTGCAGCCCCTGGTTGAGCGCGAAGAGGGCGATGATCAGCTCCGGCGCGTTGCCGAAGGTGACGTTCAGGAGGCCGCCGATCCCCGGCCCCGAGCGCGCCGCCAGCTCCTCGGTGGCGCGGCCCATCAGCGCCGCCGTGGGGATGATCCCGAGCGCCGAGGCGGCGAAGACGATCGTCGCCTCGGCGTGGACCAGCTCGAGGACGACCGCGATCGGGATCAGCGGGACCAGCAGGTAGGGCCAGCCCTGTGGCGTCCTCAGGAACGACGCGCTCAGGGCTGGCCTCACCTCAGACCGCTATTCGGACAGGTTGGTGCACTTCTGCACGTCGGCCGCCGATCTCGCTTCTTTCAGGCATTCGGTCAGCGCGTCCACGTCGGGCAGTTCGAGTTCCCCCCCGCCGCCACCGGCCGAATCGCCTTCGAGCCCTTCGAGCAGGCCGCCGAGCCCTTCGCCGCTGCTCACTTCTTCGAGCAGCGCGAGGGGATCGACGCCGAGCTGTTTGAACAGGCCTTCGAGCGGCTCGGCGTTGGCCGGCGCCTCGATCTCCTGATCCTCGTTGACCGCCCCGAGCGACATTTCGAAGTCGATTTCGACCTTTTCGCCTTTGGCGTCTTTCGGTTCGATCGTCAGTTCGGCGTCCACCTTGCGGATGATCCCGTCGTCACCGACGTAGATTTCGGCGTGCGCCTTCTTGAGCATCTCGGAGACTTCGCCCTTGGCCGCTTCCAGTTCGTCCAGCGGCAGCGGGCCGGCCGCCTCGAAGGTGGCGCTGCAGGCCGGGTCTTCGGTCAGGGCGATGATCGCGTCGATCGCCCCTTCAGGGTCGAGGTCGCCGCTGACTTTGGTCGTCGAGGTCCCGTCGACGTCGGCGGAGCCTTCGTTTTCGAGGTTGTCGACCACCGTGGTGAGGTCGATCCCCGCGGCCGCTTCCTGGCAGGCGGTCGGGGTCGAGCCACTGGCCCCGCCCTCGGAGAGGCCCTGTTCGAAGCCCGACTTGACGAACCCGAAGGTCGTCGGATCGATTTCGTAGTCGGTCCCTTCGAAGCCGATGAAGGCGCGGTCGGAGAGCAGGGTCAGGCTGCCGTCGAAGTCGATCGCTTCGCCGCCGATGTCGCCTTTGGCGCTGGCTTCGAAGCCGAATTCCGGCAGCGCTTCGGCGCCGCGGCTCTGGAACGGCCCAGAGAGGGAGACGTCGACGGTCCCCGCTTCCTCGCCCTCGGAGACGATCCCGAGCGCGAGGTCGATCGTGCCGCTTTTCACCCCTTCCAGGGTGGCGTCTTCGATCACCGTCTTGGGGTCCTCGTCGCTGCTGTCGCTGCCACCGCCACAAGCGGAGAGGGCTCCTGCCAGGGCGACCACGGTCGCGAGCAGCATGAAGATGCGGAAACGGCTCAAGGGATACAGCTCCTCTGATTCGGGAACGGGTGAGGCCTGATCGTAGCCTCAGCCGCTGTCGCCCGTCCGCGATTCTTCGATCGGCGGCGGACGATCATCCGACGTCAGGTTGGCGGCGAGCGGGAGCAGCAGGGCGCCGAGGCAGATCAGGATCACCCCCGCGGCGACCAGCCAGCGGGCCTTGAAGAGGTGGCCGCAGATGCCGATCCCGAAGCCGGCCAGCATCAGGGCGATGTAGGGGCCCGGCTCGCGGGAAAGGAGCTCGGCGAAGGGCGGGGCGAGGTCGGGCACGGACGCCTGATTATCATCGCCCCGTGGCGGAAGGCTCCGTACAGGATGTTAAGGACGCGCTGGCGAAGGTCGGTTACCTGGCCGACGAGCCGGCGGCGCTGGTCTCCTACCTGGCTCAGGAACTGGGCAAGCCGGTGCTGGTCGAGGGCCCCGCGGGGGTCGGCAAGACCGAGCTGGCGAAGGCGCTCTCACGCGCCACCGGCCGCGAGCTGGTGCGCCTGCAGTGCTACGAGGGCCTGGACGAGGCGAAGGCGATGTACGAGTGGAACTACCGCAAGCAGCTGCTGCGGATCCAGGCCGGAGGCGAGGCCGGCTGGTCGGACGTGCAGGACGACATCTTCGGCGAGGAGTTCCTGCTGACCCGGCCGTTGATGCAGGCGATCTCCAGCCCCGAGCCGGTCGTGCTGCTGATCGACGAGATCGACAAGACCGACCAGGAGTTCGAGGCGATGCTGCTCGAGCTGCTCTCCGACTTCCAGATCACGATCCCCGAGCTGGGGAGGATCTCGGCGACGACGATGCCGATCGTCGTCCTCACCTCGAACGACTCGCGCGAGCTGACCGAGGCGCTGAAGCGCCGCTGCCTGTACCTCTGGCTCGACTACCCGGGGCTGGAGCGGGAGATGGAGATCGTCCGCCTGCACACCCCGGAGCTGAGCGAGACGCTGGCCCGGCGCCTGGTCGAGGTGGTCTCGATGGTGCGCGCCCTCGACCTCAAGAAGCCGCCCTCGATCGCCGAGTCGATCGACTGGGCGCGGACCCTGCTGCTGATGGGAGCCGACGACATCGACCGCGAGACCTTCAAGCAGTCGATGTCGATCCTCGTCAAGCACCGCACCGACATCGACCTCGTCGCCGAGCGGGTCGGGATGAAACTGCCCGAGGCGCCCGGCCGAACCGGGTGAGCGCGACGGCGGGCTCCCCCTACGGGCCGAAAGCCGACCCCGGGCCGCCCGGGATCGCGGCGAAGCTGCTCGGCTTCTGCGAAGAGCTGCGCGGCGAGGGAGTGGCGGTCGGGACCTCGGAGATCCTCGACGCGTTCGCGGCGCTCGAGCACGTTTCCTGGACCTCGCAGGCCGACTTCCGCGAGACCCTGGCGGCGACGATCGCCAAGTCGCAGGACGACCGCCGCGTCTTCGAGCTGCTCTTCGACCGCTACTTCTTCCGCGCCGCCGAGGCGGAGGCGGTGCTGCGCGACGTCAACGAGCGCGGCGAGGGCGAGGGCGGCGAGCCGGGGGCGGCGAGCGAGCGGCTCGACATGGACGAGCTGCGCGAACAGATCCGCGAAGCGATGCTGGCCGGCGACGAGGACGCGATGCGCGACCTGGCGCGGCTGGCGATCGCCGCCTTCGGCCGCGGCGAGGGCTCCGGCGTGGTCGGCGTCGACGTGCAGCGGATCCGCCGCACACTCGGACTCACCGCCGGCAACCAGCCGCCGACCGAGGACGGCCAGGAGCTGCCCCCGATCGACCGCAGCCAGCTGAACAAGTTCGAGCGCCACCTGCGGCGCGAACTCGAACGCGACCTGATCGAGCGGACCGAGACGCTGCCGCCCTCGCGGCCGCTGGCCGAGCTCGACCGGGCGCTTCCGACCAGCCCGACCCAGGACCTCGCCGCCGTGCACCGCGCGGTCGGGCAGATGAAGCGGCGGCTGGCGACGCTCGGCCACGAGCAGCGCGGCCGCAAACAGGCCGGGCACGTCGACGTGCGGCGGACGATGCGCGCCTCGCTGGAGACCGGCGGCGTGCCGCTGCGGCTCAAATACCGGCCGAAGCGACCGCGGCGGCCGGAGATCTACGTGCTCTGCGACGTCTCCACCTCGGTCACCTCGGCCAGCGTCTTCTTTCTCTCGGTCCTGCACGCCCTGCACGACTCGTTCCGAAAACTGCGCAGCTTCGTCTTCATCGAGCGGATCTCCGAGGTCACCGACGTCTTCGAGCACGAGCGCGACTTCGCCGTCGTCGCCCAGAAGATCTCCAGCGAAGGCGGCGTCGCCGACATCTCCGGGTACACCGACTACGGCCGGGTCTGGCTCGAGTTCCTGACCGAGATCTCCGATGAGCTGGACCCACGCTCGACCGTGATCGTGCTCGGCGACGCCCGCACCAACGGGCGCGAGCCGCACGCCGAGGTCTTCGCCCAGATCGCCGAGCGCGCCGGCCGCCTCTTCTGGCTGAACCCCGAGCCGAAGCTCTACTGGAACTACGGCGACTCGGTGATGGCGGCCTACGAGCGCCACTGCGACGGCGCCTTCGAGTGCTGGACCACCAGGCACCTGGAGAACTTCGTCAACGTGGTCGCCGGCGGCGTTCCCGCGGCCGAGTGATCAGACCGTCGGCGCCGCGACGATCCGCACCGGGTCGTCGGCCGAGATCTGCCACTGCTCGTTGACCGCGGCGCCGGGCGGCGGCTCCACCGGCCCCTGCAGCAGCGGGTCCTCGGTCTCCCGCATCCAGGCGTCGAGGCGGCCCCGCAGCTCCGCCAGGGGCTCGCCGCGGGCGGGGTCCTCAGCCAGGTTCTGGCCCTCGGCGGGGTCGAGCACGAGGTCGTAGAGCTGCTCCTCCGGCACCGTCCGCTCGCCCCAGCCGGCGGCGACCCAGAGGTCCTTGCTGGCGCTGTCGTCGCAGTTGGCGAGGACCGGGTGGGCGTAGTCGTCGAAGCGGCGGATGTACTTCCAGCGCCCGGTGCGAACCGCGCGATGCGGCTGGTAGGCGGCGTGGAAGGTGGTCTCGGCGAAGATCGCCTCGTGCAGGCGCTCGACCTCGCCATGCACCAACGGCAGCAGCGAGCTGCCCTGCAGCCACTCGGGGTGCTCGACCCCGGCGAGGTCGCAGAGGGTCGGGTAGACGTCGAGGTGGCTGACCGGGGCGTCCAGCACCTTGCCGCCGCTGAAGCCGCCGGGGCCGCGGACGATCATCATCACCCCGATCCCGCGGTCGAACAGGGTCGCCTTCGCGTTCGGGAAGGCGATGCCGTGGTCGGTGGTGCAGATGACCAGCGTGTTCTCGACCAGGCCGAAGTCGTGCAGCGCGTGCAACACCGCCCCCACCCCCTGGTCCAGCGAGCGGGCGCTGGCCTTGAAGGAGGCGACGTCGCGGCGGGTTGCCGGGCCGTCCGGCAGGTTGCCCGGGGGCAGCGAGTAGAGCGTGTCCCGGACCGAGGTCGGGGCGAAGAAGTCGCGGTGGGTCTCGAAGAAGCCGACCGACATGAACCAGGGTTCTTCGCCGGCCTCGCGCAGCCGTTCGATCGTCTCCGGGGCGATGTTCTCGGCGTGGTTGGAGTCGACGTCGACGACTTCGTCGTAGCCGATCACGCCGGGGTCGACGGAGATGTGCTGCTCGCCGATCAGGGTCGAGCGGTAGCCGGCGCGGCGCAGCGCGTGGACCCAGTGCTGGCCGTAGTCGTTCAGCTTCCAGCCGCGGTGGGCGAGGCCGAGCATCCCGTTGTTGTGGCAGTGGAGCCCGGTGAGCAGGCTGGCGCGACTGCCCGAACAGGTCGGCGCGGCGCAGAAGGCCTGGCGGAACAGCACCCCCTGGTCGGCGAGCATCTGCAGGTTCGGGGTCGGGACCTGGAACCCGTAGGGCTGCACGAACCGCCCGGTGTCGTGCGAGTGGATGTAGAGGATGTTGGGCCGAGAGTCCAAGCTGCGTGTTTACCCAGGTTCGGGGACGGGGAACTCAGACTAGCGAGAAGAACCTTTTACCCTGTTTGTTGATTAACTAAGTCAGCAATGTCTCAACCGGACCGCTCCTACCTCGTCTGCGCCACGCCCCGCAGCGGCAGCACCCTGGTCTGCCACGCCCTCAGCGAAACCGGCGTCGCCGGCCGCCCCGAGGAGTACTTCGAGGCGCTGCGCCACTCCGGCCGCCCCCGGCGCCCGGAGGAGTACTTCCTCGGGGTCGAGGACCAGTCGATCCGCGACCACCTCGGCGAGCGCGCGATCGGCTCCGAGCCGCAGCCCCGCTCCCCCCTCTGGAGCCGCGCCGCCTACGACCGCTACCTCGAATGGGCCTTCGAGGTCGGCACCACCCCGAACGGAATCTTCGGCGCGAAGATGATGTGGGGCTACTTCGGCGAGTTCGTCAGCCTCCTGCGCAACGTCCCCGCCTACCGCGACGTGCCGCTGGCCGAGCTCCTCCCCACCGTCTTCCCCGACCTCACCTTCGTCCGCGTCGTCCGCGCCAACAGGGTGCGCCAGGCGGTCTCGCTCTGGAAGGCGGTGCAGACGGCGACCTGGCGCGAGGACCAGGCCAGCGCCAAGGCCGCCTCGCTGGAGGACAACGGCTCGCCGCCCTACCGCGCCTTCATCGAGGAGCACCGCCCGCAGCTGCGCTTCCACTACAAGGCGATCGACCACCTGCTGGAGCAGCTGCTGACCGAGGAGGCCTCCTGGGACGCCTTCTTCGAGCACGCCGGGATCAAGCCCGTCCTCGTCCTCTACGAGAACTTCGCCGCCGACTACGAGACCAGCACCCTGCGCCTGCTCGAGCGCCTCGACCTCGCCCCACCCGACGGCTTCGAGTTCGAACCGCGGATGAAGAAGCAGTCCGACCTCATCAACGACGACTGGACCCAGCGCTACTCCGAGCTCCGCCTGGGCCGCGACTTCGACCTCGCGCCGGTGGCGCCGACGCCCGCGAGCTAGTCCGGCGAATGCTGGATGGGCAGGCACTTGCAGCGGAGCCGTTCCTCGATTCTCCTATCTCGAGATGTCTAACGTCTCGTTTCGAGATGTCTGACATCCAACAAAATGAGCGCCTGGACGAGATCCTGACTGCTCTCGGCGAGCAGCTCGAAGCGCTGGAAGCCACCGCGGACCTCGTAGTAATCGGTGGCTCGGCGCTGATCGCGCTCGGAACGATCGAGCGCGCAACTCGCGACGTCGACATAGTCGCCCTGCGACAAGGGCAAGAGTTGGTGAGCGCCGACCCCCTACCCGCGCAACTGGCGACGGCTCGGGACCGCGTCGCGCGCGACTTCGGCCTTGACGGCGACTGGCTCAACCCCGGCCCGACCGATCTACTCGAACTCGGCCTTCCGCATGGATTCGCGGGTCGCTTGGAGTCCCGAAGTTATGGCCCCTCCCTCACCGTCCGCTTCGCCTCCCGCATCGACCAGATCCATTTCAAGCTGTATGCGCTGGTCGATCGCGGTCCCGGTCGCCACGAGAGCGACCTGCGAGCGCTTTCTCCTCAGTCCGAAGAGCTACTCACCGCGGCGCGGTGGGCGCGGACCCACGATCCATCGCCAGGTTTCAAGACGATGCTCGAAGAAGTACTCGACTACTTGGAGGTCAACCATGGAGATCTCGGAGCTTAGGGATCGGATAAGCGACCTGGCCCGGGATTTCGCCTGGAGCCAGTGGGCCCAAATGGGTGTATCCGGGTCCACCTCCCGCATGGATCGCTGGGCAGCCGATCCGGAGGCGCTGTTCCTGCTGACGCTGGAGGTTGGAAGAGATGACCCTCGCTTGACCGACGAGGTGCTCGACTGGTTCGGCACGAACGAGCGCCTGCTCAGCGTGCAGCGATTGAGGAACCTCGCCGATGACGGAGACGACTCGGCACTTGTCGAGGCCGCAATCGGCTGGGCCGCCCAATGGCGTCCGAGACCACGCTTGAATGCCAAGCCAGAACCTGCCGCAAGCGAGCCGATCCCTTACTTCCGGCGACTGGGCGCCCCAGCCCGCGACCTCGATCGAGGATTTCTCGCCGCGGGGTTCCACAAGCCGCTGACCAGACCCAGCTGGAAATCACAAGCTCCGGACTTCGAACTGCCGATCAACTTCGCCTTCCGGATGCGCAGCCTGCTCGGTATCGGAGCCCGAGCCGAGGTTGCGCGGATCTTGGTCTGCAGCAGCAGCCCGAGCGTGTCGGCTCAAGAGCTGGCTGCACTCGCCGCCTTTTCTAAGCGGAACACCCAGGAGGCGCTCGGGGGCCTGCGGGCAGCGGGGGTTATCTCCTCCTCGCCGCATTCCAATGAGCAGCGCTTCGAGGCGCGGAGAGCGCGGTGGGCCAGCCTGCTTGGACTCGACCCAGCGGCACTACCGGGCCTTGTTGATTGGCCGGCGCTGTTTGGCGCGATCCGCCAGATACTGCGGTGGCTCAGTGACCCCAAGACCGAGGATCTCTCGGACTACATGCGCGGGAGTGAAGCCCGGACTCTGCTGGAAAGCTCCGGCAACAAATTGATACGGGGGGGCATCACCTATTCCTCGAGCGCCGATCCCTGGCAGGATCTGGTCGGCGTGATCGATGAGTTGGGTCGGATCTTCCGCTAGCGCGCGGCCCAGGAATCCGGCTCAGCGGCCAGCGTCGTCACCACGTCGGGCATGTCCCCGGAGACGAGGTCGGCGAGGGTGACGTTCTCGAGCACGTTGCGGAGGTTGGCGCGGACGGCGATCCAGACCTCCTGCAGGTTCTCGGAGTTGCCGCGGTATTCGATCGACTCGGGCGGGGTCGACTGGACGTGGGCGATCGGGCCCTCGACGGCACGGACGACGTCGGCGACGGTCACCTCGTCGGCCGGGCGGGCCAGCCAGTAGCCGCCTTTGGCGCCGCGGCGGGCGCGGACGATGCCGTGGTGCTTCAGCTCCAGGAGGATGTGCTCGAGGAACTGCAGCGGGATGTCCTGGGCGTCGGCGAGTTTCTCGCCCTTGACCGGACCGTCCTCGCCGGCGGCCGCGAGCTCGAGGGCTGCGCGCACCGCGTAGTCGGCCTTGGCTGAGACACGCATGCGCCTAGTAAAGCAATCAGCCGATCACGTCAGGCGTGAGATCGTCGTCGCGGTCGGCCGCTTGCTTCGTCGCTTCCTCGGCTTCGCGCTTGACCCGGCGCTCGTTCCACCAGCGCGGGAACCAGATCAGCAGGCCGAGGCCGATGCCGGCGACGGCGGCGGCGATAGGCCAGACCACCGGGTCGCCCTTCTGCACGGTGACGATGCCCGAGGCGATCAGGACGACGCCCAGCGCGGTCCGCAGGAACGAGGTCGGCGCTTTCGCCGCGAAGTGGGAGCCGACGATCACGCCCGGGACCGAGCCGAGCAGGATGTTGCCGGCGAGCATGAAGTCGACGTTGCCGCCGACCCAGTGGGCGATGCCGGCCGCCCAGAGCAGGATCGCGGCGTGGAAGACGTCGGTCCCGACGACTTTCTGCGGGGTCAGCCGGTAGATCGCGATCAGCAGGATCGCGATCACCGTGCCCGAGCCGGCCGAGGTGATCCCGATCACGAAGCCGGTGGTGGCGCCGATCACCACCGCCGCGACCTTATGGCGGCGCTGCATCACGAAGTCCGCGCGCTCTTCGATCAGGTTGCTGAGGATCAGCGCCCGCGCCAGGGTGATGATCCCGACCATCAGCAGGGTGCCGCCGAGCAGGGCGTAGACGATCGAGTCGAGCTCCTCTTCGCCGACCCTGTCCTGGAGGATCGAGATCACCCAGACCCCCGCCACCGCGGCGGGGACGCTGCCGGCCGCCAGCCAGTAGGCGAGCTTCATGTTCACCGTGCCCATCCGCAGGTGGCGCCAGCCGCCGACGGTCTTGGTCACGGCGGCGTAGAAGATGTCGGTGCCGATCGCGGTCACCGGCTTGATCCCGAACAGGAAGATCAGCA
>JAWVEZ010000050.1:0-13244 GCA_033856455.1 Solirubrobacterales bacterium
TCTGTCTACGGCTACTGGTCGAGCGCCCAGATCAGCGCCGCCGACCAGGCCCGCTTCTTCTTCCGGATGGAGGAACTGACGCCGCGCCGCTTCCGTCCCTACGCCAACCACCTGCTCTCCCACATCGTCGACTACGAGAGCTGGGGGATCCCGCAGGTCGCCCGCCCGCGCGGCTGGCGGACCTACTTCAAGGGCGGCTGGCGGGGCACCGACCGCGGCCAGCTCGTCCACCAGGCCGCCCGCCTGGAGCGCGGGAAGGCGCGGGTGGGGATCGCGGTCCTGACCGACGGCGACCCCTCGATGGACTACGGGATCGAGACGATCGAAGGGGTCACCCGGCGGCTGCTGGCGGGGTCGCCCGGCTAGCAGTCGCTGGCCGGGAGGTAGGTTTCGAGGCCGGTGAGGAGGGTCGTGGTCAGCTCCTCGTCGAGCACGACCACGCCCGCCGGTTCCCCAGCCCCGGCGAGCTCTCGCTGGCTCGCGGTCGGGCAGGCCGCGGTACCGCGCACGTAGAGCTGGCGTTCGCCGTCGTAGCCTTCGACCCCGCCGAGGATTTCCTGGGCCCCTCGGGGCAGGGAGGTCGAGGGGGCACCGAGGACGATCGGGCCGAACTCGGTCTCGATCGACGCGTCGCTGCTCGCGGCTCTGATCCGCCGCAGGCTCGATCGACTCGCGGGCGTGCAATCGCCCTCGCCGCTGGCGGCGAAGGCCAGGTCGAGTTCCAAACGGTCCCAGCGGGCGGTCCAGTAGCTGGGGGTGGGAGAGCGCACGATGCAGCTGTCCCAGGACCCGAGTGCCCGCAGGAGCTTGCGGACGACGTCGCCGACCGGGGCGGCCGCCGGCTCGTCGCCGACGCGCACGCCGCTGACGTAGACGCTCTGGTGGCCGGGAGTCAGGCCCAGTTTCAGTTCGAGCTCGCCGGGCGGGTACTCGGTCGCGCTCGGAGGCTGCACCGGATAGGGGCTGCCCAGACCTTCGGGACAGGCTTCCGAGCGCGCGGTGTAGCTGCCGTCCACCCAGGGATTCCCCGGGGTCGGCGTGCACTCGTTGGAAAAGAACCCCATGCGGTAGTAGCGGGCGTAGTGGCGCTGGTAGATGTCCTCTTCGCCCCCCACGATCGTGTGGGCGCTCGACTCGGCGACGAAGCGACGGTTCGCCGATTCGCCTTCGGCGACGATCCGGTAGCGAATCGTCCGCCCCGCCGTGGCGAGCACCGTCAGCTCGATCGGGTAGACCTCGCCGGGCTTCAGGAGGATGTACTTGCTCTGGAAATACGGGGTCGCGAGGTCGAGAAGGTCGGGATTGACGAAGCCCTCGAAGACCTGTCCGGCGCTGCCGGGCTGCCCGCTGGCGATCAGCGCGGTCATCTTCCCCACCGCTTCGTCGCCCTGGGCGGGGTGCCAGGCGAGCGTGCCACCGGGCATCGGCATGGAGTCGACGACTTCGGGGTGAACGCTGAGGACCGAGATCGGCCTTGCGCCTTCGTTGGCGAGGACGAGGTGGAAGCGCGAGTCGCCGACTTCGATCCCGCCGCGCCGACGCAGCTCCAGCCAGCCTTCGTCGGCGGCCGGCTTCCGGATCTCGTCCTCGAAGGCCAGCGAGAAGAACTCCGGCTCGACCGGCTTCATGCTGAGGCGGAGGGCGTCGTCGACGGGCAGGCTGGCTTCGCCGTCGGGAACGGAGAGCAGGGCGACGAGCATGGAAATCGCGAGCAACCCGGCGCCGACGGCGGAGGTCGCCCGCCACCTGTCGTGCTTGACGATCCGGTTGACGCTCTCGATCAGCAGGAAGATCGCCGCGGTTCCGAGGGCGAGCGCGAGCAGCAGGCGGAAGCCGTCGAGCCCTTTGGTCATAGTCGGGTAAAGGGCGATCAGGAGCCCGAAGCCAGCAGCCGTGCCACCGGCCAGGGCCGTGATCGGGGTGACCAAACGCAGCCGCGGCAACGGCCGATCCACGCTCTGGCGTCGTTTCGATTCCCCCGTCAAGTCCCCACCTCCTCGCCGGGTGGATGCTACGAGACGCGATGGCGGCAAGTCCGCCGGGGTCAGAGTCCCCGCGCCCAGCCGAGGATCAGGTCGAGATAGGCCCGGTTCCAGCTCGGCTCGCACAGCGCGTGGGCGGCGCCGGCGATTGTCTCCTGCCGGATGCCCGGGCGGCTGGCGACGTAGGCGGCGACGACCTCATGGGGGATCACCTCGTCGCGCTCGGACTCGACCACCAGCACCGGGCCGGTGAACTCGGCCAGGTTGCGCAGCGGCATCGCGTCCGCGGTCGCGACCAGCTCGGTCCGCCGCCGCACGGGCGGCAGCTCGAACGCCGCGTCGGGATACAGCGCCGGCGCCCGAACCAGCAGGCTCGCGACCGGTCGCTGCCCGGTCAGGAGCGCCGCCAGGTAGCCGCCGTAGCTGGCTCCGCAGACCCCGATCCGGCCGGGATCGACGCCGTCGGTCGCGGCCAGCGCGTCGTAGGCGGCGATCGTCTCCTCGAGGTGCTGGCGGGGGCTGAAGGAGTCAGGCGGCGCGGCGGCGTTCTCGCCGTGGCCGGAGAGGTCGAAGGTGAGGCAGACGGCGCCGCAGTCCTCGCGCACCGCCGCGGCCCGCGGCAGGTAGCCGCGCTGGCTGCTTTCCCAGCCGTGCAGGAAGAGGACGCCGGCGGTGGTCTCGCTCGTCACGTCTCCCAGCATGGCTGGTTGACTTCCGGCGCCGCGTCCCCGAGCATCGTCATTGATGGCACTCCCCGACGGCAAGCGGCTGTTCATCGGCGACGGCGGCCTGGAGACCGTGATGATCTTCGAGGAGGGCCTGGAGCTGCCCGAATTCGCCTCCTTCACGCTGCTGCGCGAGGAGGCCGGCCGCGCCGCCCTGCGTCGCTACTACGAGGGCTTCCTGGCGATCGCCGCCGAGCACGACACCGGCTACACCTTCGACACCCCGACCTGGCGGGCGAGCGAGAAATGGGGCGCGGCGCTCGGCTTCTCGCCGGCCGAGGTCGGCGACTTCAACCGCGAGGCGGTCGCCTTCGCGCGCGAGGTCTGCGAGGGGGCGGCGGGGGAGGTGCCGGTGGCGATCTGCGGCACGCTCGGCCCCGAGGGCGACGGCTACAACCCCGAGAGCTTTCTCTCGGCCGCCGAAGCCGAGGAGTACCACGCCAAGCAGGTCGGGGCCTTCGCCGGCGAGGGCGTCGAGATGATCAGCGCCTACACGCTGACCTACGTCGAGGAGGCGGTTGGGATGGTCCGCGCCGCCGCGGCCGCCGGGCTGCCAATCTCGCTCTCCTTCACGGTCGAGACCGACGGCCGCCTACCCAGCGAAGAGCCGCTGCGCGAGGCGGTCGAACGGCTCGACGCCGAGACCGGCGGCGCCGCGCTCTACCAGATGATCAACTGCGCCCACCCGACCCACTTCGCCGCCGAGCTGCGGGGCGAGGACGCCTGGATCGGCCGGATCGGCGGCGTCCGCGCCAACGCCTCGCGCCGCAGCCATGCCGAGCTCGACGAAGCCGAGGAGCTCGACGCCGGCGACCCCGAGGAGCTCGGCGCCGAATACGCCGAGCTGGAGCCGCGGCTGCCGGGCCTGCGCGTGGTCGGCGGCTGCTGCGGCACGGACCAGCGCCACGTCGCCAGCATCTGCGCCCACCTCGTCGCCCTTTGAGCCGGGTCAGCCCGGTGGGGCGGACCGGATTTCGATCGAGTAAGCACCGCGACTACAGCCGCTTCCGCACTCGTCGATCACTTCGATGTAGAGCGGAATCCCACGGGTTGCGCCGTGGGGGAAGATCAGGGGTTCATCGGGCCAGGCCCCAGTCTTCTCGACCAGGGTGTTCTCCTCCCAGATGCTCACTGCCACCCCCGCAGATTCGCTATCGGGCGGGCTTTTGCCTTTGATCAGTTCGATCGTTGCGGTTTGATCCTCGGTGACTTCGTAGACGTACCAGTCGACGTCGTTGCCGGCGTTGATCGAGGCCTCTTCGGGCTTGTCGGGCATCAACAACTTTGGCTCTCCGCGCGAGCTGCCGTCCCCCGTATGCACCGCATCGACGGTTTCGTCGGGGAGGTCGCCGTCAGTGCCGTCATCCGATTCGGCGCCGCCGATTTCTACGGGCGCGCTGGTTTCTTCCCCGCCGGCCTCCGGCTCGTTGCCGGCCGAGCTCTGCGAGGGAACGGGCGGCGCTTGGACTACCGGATCGTCTCCACCCTCGCTCTCAGGGTCAAAAATGGCGGCCGCGGCTCCGATCAGCGCCGCGATGATCAGGCCCCAGAATCCGATCCAATACTTGGAGTTGTTTTTCCCCGATCCCCCACTCAAGGTGACAGCATTCTCGGGAAAGAACCAATGCTCGTCAAGGTACACACCGGTACCTATGGAACCAGGATCGTGTCCCCGTGCGAGTAGGGCGGCGAGGAGCAGCAGACGACGACCAAGTCCTCGTCGCCGGTGCTGTGGAGCTGGTGGACGCTGCCGGGCGGGATTGCCGCGCAGTCGCCCGGCCCGATCTCCCGCTCCCCCCCGCCGATCCGCAGGCGGCCGCGGCCGGCGGTGACGAGGTAGATCTCCTCGGATCGCACATGATGGTGCGCTGCGGTCGCGGCCCCGGGCGGCACCGTCGCCTCGGCGACGCTCTGGCTCTCGGCCATCGCCGCGTATCCCGGTCCGGCCCACTCTCGGATCGTCGAGCCGTCCTTGGTCACGTAGGGCTCGAGCTCGGCGCGCCGGGCGAAGCGCATCAGGCCGCGGCGATCGTCGCCGACAGCTCGGGCGTGCCGGCGATCGTCCGCAGGACGACGCAGTAGCGCTCCGTCAGCTTGAGGAGCGTCGCCAGCTCCTCCTCGCCGGCCTCGGTCTCGAGCTCAAAGGAGAGGCGGATCGCGCGGAAGCCGACCGGCGCCTCGCGGTCGACCGCGAGGGTGCCGCGGAAGTCGAGGTCGCCCTCGGCGCGCACCGTTCCGGACTCGACCTCGATCCCCAGCGAGGTGGAGACCGCGCGCAGGGTGACGCCGGCGCAGGCGGCCAGCGCCTCGAGCAGCATGTCGCCGGAGCAGAGCAGGCTGCCGTCGCCGCCGGAGGCGGGGTGAAGGCCGGCCGCGGCGATCGCGCGGCCGGTGTCGACCGAGCAGGAGACGCCCTCGCCGAGCGTGCCGCTGGCCGAGAGGGTGACCAGCGCCGCCTCGGGCTCGGCTTCGTAGCGCTGCTTCAGCGGGGCCTGCACCGACCGCAGCTCGTCTCGCTCCATCCCTACATACTGGCGACCGGATTGGTCACCGGCGCTTGGGCCCGCGATGCCGAGGCTATTTACCAACTCTCTTGGAGACCGACCTGGCGGCGTCCTTGGCCGCACCTACCGCGCTCCTGCCCGCGCTGCCGGCGGCTCGAGCCGCCCCCTTGGCGGCGCCCTTCACTTCCCCCGCCGCACCTTTGGCCGCGTTGCGCTTGCGGGTCGCGGCACCCTTCTTGGCCGCCGCGCTGCGCTCTGCTTTCGTCTGCTGGGCCATCCTCTGTCTCCTTTGCGAACGGACGTTTCTCGGATCTGTGCTTCGGAGCTTCGATTACCCCCGGCCCAGGTGATTGAATCCGTTGCCTTGTTCCGCCCCCCGCGTATCTCGATCCTTCTCGCGCTGCTTGCGCTCGCCTCGTTGGCTGGCGCCGGCTCGGCCGCCGCCGCCAGCAGCGGCACCTACCCGGCGAAGCTGACCGTCGCCGGGGAGCTCACGGTGACGATGACCCGCGACTACACCGGACCCTGCGAACGGGCCCAGGGCTACACGATCGAAGCGAAGGCGAGCGTCAACGTCAGCGGCAAGATCGACCTCGGCTGGATCCGCCGCGGCGGGCTCGTCCAGAGCGTCGGCACGCGCGACCCCGGCGGCGCTACCAACCGCAACGTGATGAGCGGCTACCACGAGACTCAGCGCTGTGACGAAGCGATCCCCTTCGAGGAGAGCGACAAACCGCAGTGCTCGAGCCACACCGGGACCGGGATCGCCAACGTCGGCGGCAGCAAGAACAAGATCTTCGTCGGCATCGCCCGCCAGGGCGGCGGCGAACAGGACGCCAGCTGCCAGGGTGGGCTGGTCAACGGGCCGAAGCCGGTCGGGACCCAGATCGGCACCCTGCAGTCGGACGTCGACGAGATCTCGCTGCCGCTCGGCGTCGGGGTCGGGCCGTTCGCGAAACTTGCCGTCGGCCAGAAACTGACCCGCCGGATCAAGCTCTCCGGGCCCTGCCAGCTCGGCACCGTCGCCAAGGCCTCGGTCTTCCGCGACGACGTCTGCACCGTCAAAGGCAGCTTCGACGTCACCGTCAAGCGCCTGGCGGGCAAAGGCCGCGGCGGCTTCACCACCGCCCGTGCCTGGTAGCGGCTACTCGACCAGGTAGCGCTCGGGCACGAAGTTCTGGGTCTCGGCCGGGGGGCGCACGTAGGCGCGCTGCTGGCGCGGCGGCAGCTCGATTTTCTCGCGCGGCACGTCCTCGTAAGGGACCTGTTCGAGCAGGTGGCTGATCAGGTTGAGCCGGGCGGTGCGCTTGTCGTCGGCCTCGACCACCCACCAGGGCGACTCCTTGGTGTCGGTGTAGGCGAACATCTCGTCCTTGGCTTCGGCGTAGTCGACCCAGCGGGCCCGCGCCTCGAGGTCCATCCTGCTCAGCTTCCACTGCTTCGCCGGGTTCTCGATCCGCGCCTTGAAGCGGCGCTCCTGCTCCTCGTCGGAGACCGAGAGCCAGTACTTGACCAGGATCAGGCCGGAGCGGATCAGCATCCGCTCGAAGCTCGGCGTGCTGCGCATGAACTCTTCGTACTCCTCCTCGGTGCAGAAGCCCATCACCCGCTCGACCCCGGCGCGGTTGTACCAGCTGCGGTCGAAGAGGACGATCTCGCCGCCGGCCGGCAGCTGGGCGACGTAGCGCTGGTAGTACCACTCGGTGCGCTCGCGGTCGGTCGGCTTCGCGAGCGCCACCGTGCGGACCACCCGCGGGTTGGTCTTCTCGCCGATCCGCTTGATCACCCCGCCCTTGCCGGCGGTGTCGCGGCCCTCGAAGACGACCGCGATCCGCAGGCCCTTGTGGACGACCCATTCCTGCAGCTTCACGCACTCGACCTGCAGCCGCTCCAGCTCCTTCTCGTATTCCTTCTTCGAGAGCCTGCGGGGGGCGTGACCGTTGTCCGCCATCGTCCGAGCCTAGCGGCTGATCGCCAGCCTCCCGAATCCGCGGGTACCGAGTGCGAGGACGAGCAGGGTCCGCGTCAGCGAGTCCCACATATGCACTCATTTGATCTAGGATGCCCGCTCCCTGCGTGGTTGCCGCGCAAGCCACCGATGAAGTCAGCCTCATGAACCGGTTCTACGCCACCCTCGTCCTCGCGCTCGCCCTCGGCCTGCTGGTCGCCGGCTGCGGCTCCAGCGACGACGACAGCAGCGCGGAGACCAGCGCGACCGCGAGCTGCGAGCCCGGCGAGCTGGAGACGGTGAGCAACGGCATGCTGACCATCGCCACCGACAAACCGGCCTACCCGCCCTACTTCGAAGACGACGACCCGACCAACGGGGAAGGCTTCGAGAGCGCCGTCGCCTACGCGATCGCCGACCAGCTCGGCTACCCGGCGGCGAAAGTGAAGTGGACGGTCGAACCGTTCAACTCCTCCTACGCGCCCGGGCCGAAGAAGTTCGACTTCGACGTCAACCAGATCTCGATCACCCCGGCCCGCGAAAAAGCCGTCGACTTCTCCTCGCCCTACTACACCGCCAACCAGGCGGTGGTGGTGCTGAAGGATTCCGACGTCGCCAAAGCGACCGACCTCGAAGAACTCCAAGAGGCCAAGCTGGGCGTCCAGATCGGCACCACCAGCCTCGAAGCGGCCGAAGACGTGATCGAACCGAGCTCCCGGCCGGAAGTCTTCAACAACTCCACCGACGTCACCACGGCGCTCAAAAACGGCCAGATCGACGCGATCGTCGTCGACCTGCCGACCGCGCTCTACCTGACCGCGGTGGAAATCCCCGAGGCGACCGTGGCCGGCCAGTTCAGCGCCCCCGGCGGCGACCAGTGGGGCGCGCTGCTGGCCAAAGACTCCGCCCTGACCCCCTGCGTCTCCGGTGCGGTCGAAGAGCTCGAATCATCCGGTGAGCTCGAAGAGATCACCACCAAATGGATGAGCACCGCCGCCGGCGCGCCGGTTCTCGAATAGCGCTGTCGACTTAGTCAACGTCTGGTTGACAAACGCCATTAGGCGTCCCCGGCCGGGGTCAGAATCCGGCGCGGATTGTCCGAGCCCGCCGTCATCAGCGACCGCCGCCTCGAACGCGAGACGGCGAAGCGGCGCCAGGAGCGGCGGTCGCAGGCGATCGCCGCGGGCTCGACCGTCATCGTCCTCGGCGGGCTCGCGGCGCTGATCCTGACCAGCCCCGGCTGGCCCGAAGTCCAGGAGCTCTTCTTCAACTGGGCGGTCTTCAAGGAAGCCTTCCCGGAAGTCCTCGAGGGCTTCTGGCTCGACGTCAAGCTGTTCGTGATCGTCGAGATCGTGGTCCTCGTGCTCGGGCTCGGGATCGCCCTGATCCGGACCAGCCGCGGCGCCGCGCTCTTCCCGCTGCGCCTGCTCGCCACGGCCTGGATCGACGTCTTTCGCGGCATCCCGACGATCCTGCTCGTCTACCTGATCGGCTTCGGGATCCCGGCGCTGCAGCTGAGCGGGCTGCCGACCGACCCGGTGGTGCTCGGCGGGATCGCGCTCAGCCTCTCCTACAGCGCCTACGTGGCCGAGGTCTACCGGGCCGGGATCCGCTCGGTCCACCGCAGCCAGCGCGACGCCGCCCTCGCGGTCGGGCTGACCGAGGCGCAGACCCTGCGCCACGTGATCCTGCCGCAGACGCTGCGCTTCCTGCCGCCGCCGCTGCTCAACGACTTCGTCGCCCTGCAGAAGGACGTCGCCCTGGTCTCGATCCTCGGGCCGCTCGAGGCCTTCCGGATCGCCCAGATCTTCCAGGGACAGAACTTCAACTACACGCCGCTGATCGCCGCGGCGCTGCTCTACCTGCTGGTCACGATCCCGACCGCGCGCCTGGTCGAGCGGATGGGCGGCCAGCCCGGGGAGGTGCGCTGAGTGGCGGCGCCGGTGCTCGAGATCCGCGGCGTGACCAAGGCGTTCGGCGAGCGCGAGGTCCTGCGCGGGATCGACCTGACCGTCTCCGAGCACGAGGCGATCGCCCTGATCGGCGCCTCCGGCTCGGGCAAGTCGACCTTGCTGCGCTGCGTCGACCTGCTCGAGGAGATCGACGACGGCGACGTCTTCCTCGACGGCGAGGTGATCACCGACCCCTCGGTCAACCCGGTCGAGGTGCGGCGCAAGCTCGGCTTCGTCTTCCAGGCCTACAACCTCTTCCCGCACCTGACCGCGCTGCAGAACGTGGTCCTGGGGGAGACCCGCGCCCACGGGATGCCGCGGGGAGAGGCCGAGGAGCGCGGCCGCGCCCTGCTCGCCCGCTTCGGCCTCGCCGGCCGCGAGGACGACAAGCCCGACAACCTCTCCGGCGGCCAGCAGCAGCGGGTCGCGATCGCCCGCGCCTTCTCCGGCAAGCCGCGGGCGCTGCTGCTCGACGAGGTGACCAGCGCCCTCGACCCGGAGCTGGTCGGCGAGGTGCTGGCCGCGGTCCGCGACCTCAAGGCCGAGGGGATGACGATGGTGATCGCCACCCACGAGATGAGCTTCGCCCGCGAGTTCGCCGACCAGGTGGCCTTCCTGCACGAGGGCCGGATCCTCGAGTCCGGGCCGCCGGCCAAGGTGCTCGGCGAGCCCGAGCGCCCGGAGACGCGCCGCTTCCTCAGCCGCCTCCTGGAGGCCGGCCGGATCTAAACCCGGCGGAGGACGCATCCGACATTGACCACAGTGGGGTGGGGTCAATGTCGGATGCGCCATCTGGTCGCGGCCGGCCTACTAGCTGGGCTCGGGCGAGAAGGTCACCTGGCGGTAGAACTCGGGGAAGTCATCCCGAAACTTCTTGGCGAAGCGCTCTGGGAGGTGGTTCGCCGGGCGTTCCCGAGCGCATCGGGTCCTGCGGTCCAGCTGGTTACGTCGCCTGGCCCAGCGCCCACAACGACCGGTTCGTCGCCGGCTCGCAGGCGTCCGCTGCGGAGTATTTTCGAGAGGAGCCGATAGATCCGCTCCTCCCTTGCAGCTGATCCGGTGTTGCTGCGAGTAGGTGCCGCCCGATGAAGTGGGTCAACTCTCGCGAGACGTAGCGCTGGCGGGACACGATGGAGCAAGGACCTTCGCAGCGGCAGCGGAGGCCGGCCGGATCTGAAAGTTTGACGGGTCCCTGGGCCGGGGAAGAGTCGGGGATGGCGAACCTGGTGCTGGGCCCGCTGCTGCGCTACGTGAGCGAAACCGAGGCGACCGTCTGGGTCGAGACCGACGCGCCCTGCGAGGTCGAGATCCTCGGTCGCCGCGAGCCCACCTTCCGGGTCGAGGAGCGCAACTACGCGCTGGTCCGGATCGAGGGCCTCGAGCCGGCCAGCTTCAACGAGTACGAGGTCGCGCTGGACGGCGAGCGGCGCTGGCCTAAGCCTGGCTCCGAGCTGCCGCCAAGCGTGATCCGAACCATGGGCCGCGACGCCGCGCTGGACATCTGCTTCGGCTCGTGCCGGGTCGCGCTCCCGCACGTCGAGCCCTACGTGCAGAGCAAGGACGAACACGAAGACGGCCGCGAGTACGACGCCCTGCGGGTGCTGGCGATCGAGATGATCCGCGGCGAGCACACCGAGTGGCCGGAGCTGCTCTACCTGCTCGGCGACCAGGTCTACGTCGACGAGGGCTCGCCGCGGGCGCGCGAACGGATCCGCGAACGGCGCGGCACCGCGACGCCTCCCTTCGACGAGGTCACCGACTACGAGGAGTACGCCTGGCTCTACGAAGAGTCGTGGAGCGAGCCGCTGATCCGCTGGCTCTTCTCCACCGTCTCGACCTCGATGCTCTGGGACGACCACGACGTCAGCGACGACTGGAACATCTCCCACGCCTGGCTGCGGGAGATCCGCGCCACGTCCTGGTGGCACCGCCGGGCGACGGCCGGCGCGATGACCTACTGGGTCTACCAGCACCTCGGCAACCTCTCGCCCCGCCACCTCGACGAAGACGAGCTCTACCAGCGGGTGCGCGGCAACCAGGACGCGACCGCGCCGCTGCGCGAGTTCGCCGAGCACGCCCACCTGGTCGGCTCGGGGACCCGCTGGAGCTTCTGCCGCGACGTCGGCGGCACCCGCACGATCTTCGTCGACTCGCGGGCCGGCCGGGTGCTGGAAGAGGACCGGCGGGCGATCGTCGACGACGAGGAGTGGGAATGGATCGTCGAGCACGCCGAAGGCGACTTCGACCACCTGCTGATCGCGACCACCGTGCCGTTCCTGCTCTCGCCGGGGTTCGACCGGCTCGAGGCCTGGAACGAGCGGGTCTGCGACGGTGCCTGGGGGCCGCTGGCGGCGCGGCTGGGGGAGAAGCTGCGGTGCGGGCTCGACTTCGACCACTGGGCCTCCTTCGGCGACTCCTTCCGGCGCCTCCGCGACCTGATCGAGGAGGTGGGGACCGGCGAGCACGGCGAGGCGCCGGCTTCGATCGTGGTCCTCTCCGGCGACGTCCACCACGCCTACCTGGCGAAGCTCGGCTTCCCGGCCGGAACGGGATCGCACAGCGCCGCCTACCAGGCCGTCTGCTCGCCCTACCGCAATCCCCTCGACGGACACGAGCGGCTGGCGATCAAGACCGGTTTCACGCGTCCCTTCACCGCGCTGACCCGGGCTCTGGCGAGCGCCGCCGGCGCCCCCGATCCGGACCTGCGCTGGCGCCTCACCGACGGGCCCTTCTTCGACAACCAGGTCGCCACCCTGCGGCTCGACGGTCGCCGGGCCGAGATCAAGCTCGACAAGACCGTCCACGGGGAGGACGAGGAGCGGCACCTGGATTGCGTCTTCGAGCGCCGCCTCGCCTAAGACGATCACTCGGCAACCCCGGTTCACCCTGCAAACCGGTTCGTTTACTCAGTTACATTTGACGCCGCGCGCGGAATGCTGTTATGGTCGCGGCCGGCTCAACCAATCAGGCTTTCTGAACGGAAGAGTCGCATAGCCCAGCACCTGTGCCTTAATCGGTTAAAGGGCCGGATTTGTAAGCCGGAGATCCGGGTTCGAGCCCCGGCAGGTGCATCCGCAAACGGGGAAACCGGAGAGACGGGCTATGGGGGAGAACCTTTTCGACAGCTTGGACAGGATCGCCGCTGAGGCGGGCGATCAGGCGCACTGGGCGGCGCGGGCCCCGTACCGGCCCGAGCCCAGCTTCGACCTGATGCTGGTCCCGCGGGTCCCGGACTGGTGGGACCAGGATGGGCCGCGCGCGGCGCTGCGCGAGATCGAGGCGCAACCCTGGGTCGACTCGATCGACGAGAGCGGCGACGCGGTGCGGCTGCGCCTCGACGATCGCTGGATCGAGGACGCCGCGGCGGAGCTGGAAGCGGGGGAGGGTGCCCTGTCCAACCGCGACCTCGCGGAGGACTCACGCTACGCCGTCTACTTCTGGGGCGCCAACACGACCAAGGCGCTGCACATCGGCCATCTGCGCAACCTCGCGGTCGGCAACGCGATCGGCGCCTCGCTGACCCAGGCCGGCGGCCGGGTCGAGCACCGCAGCCTGATCTGCGACGTCGGCCGCAGCATGGGCGAGGCGATGGCCGGGGTCGCGACCAGCGACGACGCGGACTGGAAGGAGGGCGGCGAGAAGAGCGACCACTTCGTCGGCGACTGCTACGCCGAGTACGTCACCGCCGGCCGCCAGAACGGCGGCGGGGTCGGGGTCGCCGACGACGGCGCCGAGGACTCGGTCGCCCGCGAGTCCTCGCTGTACAACGACCGCGCCGACGAGCTGATGATGAGCGTCCTGGCCGGCGACCAGGGGGCGATCGAGCTCTGGTCGAAGACGCGGGCCTGGGTGATCTCCGGCCAGCGCAAGACGCTCTCGCGGTTGGGAATCGGCTTCGACAAGGTGATCTTCGAGTCCGACTTCCTGCCCGAGGTCCGCGAACTGACCAACCAGGGGCTGAGCGAAGGGACGCTGACCCGCCGCTACGCCGACGACATGGTGATGTACGAAACCAGGCGCGGGGAGCTGGAGGAGATGCCGTTGGTCCGCGCCGACGGGCTGCCGACCCAGCACATGCGGGCGCTCGCCTACTGGTCCGCGGCACCCGAGCTCGACGACTACATCTCGCTCCA
>JAWVEZ010000051.1:0-17310 GCA_033856455.1 Solirubrobacterales bacterium
TTCCGGGGGATCCTCCGACGCCACCCTCATCTCACTGCCCGTAGTCCTACCCGAGCCACCCAGCGCGTTTGCGCATAGTTTTTATGCGCCGGAACTCGGCGATGTCCTCGCGCAGGGCGGCCGGCGCGGGGGCCGGGAGGAAGCGGGCCGGCAACGGCGACTCGGAGACCGCGCCGTCGCGGGCGGTGACCCGGTAGGCGCGGGCGCCGCGGCGGGCGGTGACGGCGGAGGGCGTGCCTTCGCCCTCCCAGAGCAGGCCGGCGTAGTCGTCGAGCCCGTAGCCGCCCGGCATCCCGTCGGCGACCGCCTCCAGGTAGGCGGCGCGGCGCTCGGGTTCGTTGTTGTAGTGGACGCAGAGGCTGCCGGCGAGCAGGCCGAGCCCGGCCGCCGCCAGCGGCTTGCCCGAGGACTTGGTGATCCCGGCCTCGAACCAGCACATCGCGCCGGCGCTCTGGCCGGCGAGGACGATCCCGCGCCGCCAGGCGAGGCTGAGGATCGAGGCGACGTCGTGCGCCTCCCAGACGGCGAGCAGGTTGACGAGGCTGCCGCCGCCGACGTAGATCAGGTCCTGGGCCAGGAGGTGGTCGCGCAGGGCCATCGGTTTGCGCCCGAGCCGGAACAGCGAGAGGTCGGAAGGCTCGCAGGAGCGCTCGCCGAAGGCGGCGTAGAAGCGTCCGATCTGCTCCGAGGTGTCGCCGCTGGCGGTCGGCAGGATGCAGATCCTCGGGCGCTCGGCGCCGCGCTCGCCGGCCAGCCGCAGGAGCAGCTCGCAGACGGCGCGGTCGGGCGGGCGCGAGGTGAAGTCGTGGCCGCCCAGGGCGAGGATCCGGCGGACGGCGGTGGCGGGCGCCGAATCGGCCGGACCGGAGCCGGCGTTGGCGCCTCCTGGCAACCCCATCAGGCGGCGACCGCGGTGGACAGCGCCTCGGGAACGGCCGCGGCCGGCACCGCGCCGCGATCGCCGAGGTAGGTGGTGGCGATGCGCATCTCCACCACCCGCTGTCCGGAGACGTCGAGCCGGTAGCCGCGGGCCTCGGGCCGCGAGGAAACCACCCGGCTCAGCTCCTGATCGGTGAAGTGCAGAGCGGCCCCGTCCTCGGCCGCGTAGCCCGGCCGCATCCCCTCGCGCAGGAAGCGGTGGTAGGACTCGCGCCGACTGGATTTCGGCTCGTAGTGCACGCAGTTGCTGAACGGCAGGAGGCCGATCCCCTCCAGGCGTTGCGGGGCGCCGTGGAATCCGGTGACCGCCTCGGCGAACCAGCAGAGCGAGCCGGCCGAGAGGCCGCAGAGGACGACCCCCGCTTCCCAGGCTTCGCGCAGGATCACGTCGATCCCGTGGGCGCGCCAGACCCCGAGCAGGCTGATCACGCTGCCGCCGCCGACGTAGATCAGGTCCTGGGAGAGGAGGTGGCGGCGCAGATCCTCGGGCCCCTGCTCGCGGCGGAACAGGGAGATGTGGCTGGCCTCACAGCGGTGGGCGGAGAAGGCGCGGTAGAAGCGGACGATGTAGTGGTCGGCGTCACCGCTGGCCGAGGGCAGGAAGCAGACCCGCGGGCGCTCGGCTTTTGCCAGCCCGAGGACGTAGTCGTCGAGCAGCGGGTTGCCGGACTCCATCGAGAAGCCACCCCCGCCGAACGCGACGATCTGCCTCGGTGCCGTCTTCATATACCCAATAGTCGGCTACAGGCGCCTCCCAGTCGTTGTACACCGGTCTGAAGTTCCCCGGCGGACGCTCGCCCGTGTGTACAGGCGGATAAAGAATTACTGCGTGCCAGCTCAGCGCGGGATGTAGACGCGGCGCAGCTTGTTGCGGGCACGGTGCAGGCGGACCTTCACCGTGCCTTCGGGGATCCCCAGCTTGCGGGCGATCGCGCCCTGGGTGAGGTCGTCCTGGTAGCGCATCTCCAGCAGGTCGCGGTCTTTTTCGCTCAGCTGGCGCAGCGCCGCGTGCAGATCGGCGAGCTCGACCGTGGCGATCACCCGGGCGTCCTCGACCGCCTCGGTCTCGACCAGTTCGGTCGGGATCGGCCGCACCCGCGCGTGCTGGCGGAAGGCCTCGTTGCGGACGATCGTCGCCAGCCACTGCTTGCGGCGGTCGGGCTCCCGCAGGGTCGAACGGCGGCGCCAGGCGCGGAGCAAAGCATCCTGGGCTATATCTTCGGCTTCGCTCGGATTGCTCGCGTAGCGATACGCCAACCGCAGACAAACCCTATGTGCCTCTCCCCACTCCCAGCCATCGTCTTTCCCTGGTCGATGTGTGGATGGAGTGCTGATCAAACGAACTTACATCGCCTATAACCACAGAGGGGAGATAAAGCGCTGGAACACTTTTCAGTAAATCCCGGTCTTTGCGCTGTGGAGCTGACAACGGCTGCGTCGGGACGTCCTCGCTGGGCCGAGATCGCCTACGAGGCGATGGCTCCTGTCTACGACGAATTCACCCACCTCAACGACTACGAGACCTGGTTCGGGCAGCTTCTGCCGGCGCTCGAAAAGCACGGTCTGCGCACCGGTCGGGTGCTGGACGTCGGCTGCGGCTCGGGCAAGGCGTTCGCGCCGATGTTGGCGCGCGGCTGGAGCGTCCACGGCTGTGACGTCTCGCCGGCGATGCTGGAGCTGGCCCAGGCCAAGGGCGGCGCGGATGTGCGCGTCGACGTCGCCGACATGCGCGAGCTTCCGCGCTTCGGGGCGTTCGAGCTGGTCTGGGCGCTGAACGACCCGGTCAACTACATGTTGGACCCCGAGGAGATCAGGCTGGCGCTGGCGGGGATGCGCCGCAATCTCGGCCCGGACGGACTGTTGTTGTTCGACACGAACACGCTCCACGGCTACCGCGGCTTCTTCTGCGAAGAGGTGGAGGCCGAGCGCGACGGCTGGCGGCTCTCCTGGCATGGTCACTCGAAGCCGGATGACCCGCCGGGAACGGTCTTCGAAGCCAGCTTCGAAGCCGAGCCACTCGGCGACCGCGAGGCGGCACCGATCCCGGCCGAGCTGCACCGCGAGCGCCACTTCGCCGAAGCCGAAGTGCTGGCGGCGATCGAGGCGACCGGCCTGGAGTGCCTCGACGTCTTCGGCTACACCGACGTGGAGGGGTTGGTCGAGCCGCTCGACGAAGCGGTCCACTACAAGGCGATCTACATCGCCCGGGCCGCGAACCAGGTGCCGAGCGCCCCGCGCCCGGTCGGCTAGATTCGCTGCCACCGGACCAACGACCAGGGAGTGGCAATGAGCGTAACCGTAGGCGGCGTCGACTTCCTCACCGTCTTCGTCAAGGACTACCCGGCTGCGCAGGAGTTCTACGGCGAGGTGCTCGGCCTCGAGCACACCGTCGACTACGGCCGGATCCCGGCCGGCGAGTACGAGACCGGCAACCTCACCCTGCAGCTGATGGACGCCGCCTCGGTGGGCCGTGAGTTCGCGCCCCGGCCCCACCCGCTGGCCCTGCACGTCGACGACGTCGAAGCGGCCCGCGCCGAGCTCGAAGCCAAGGGCGTCGCCTTCCACGGCGAGACGATCGACAGCGGCGTCTGCCACATGGCGATCTTCGAGGACCCCGACGGCAACCTGCTGATGTTCCACAACCGCTACGCGCCGAAGGCGGGCTGAGTCAGACCGGCGCCAGGCGGGCGAAGTAGCCGAACCAGTTGCCGGAGCGCTCGTCGAGGCGCAGGCCGGCGCCCGCGCCCTGGCGCTCCAGCGCGGCCTGGGTGGTGAAGTGGGGATCGCCGAACAGCTCGCCGACCACGAGCCGGCCGCCGGGCTTGAGCACCCGGCGGATCTCGCGCAGGGCGGCGTCGGAGTCGGGGATCTCGCCGAGCACGGCGGTGAGCACGACGGCGTCGACCGAGGCGTCGGCGTAGGGCAGCGCGGTGGCGTCGCCCAGGGTCGGGACCAGGTTGGTCAGGTTGCGCTCGGCGGCGCCGCGCATCACGTGGTCGAGGAACTCCCGCTGCAGGTCGAACAGCTCCAGCGTCCCCTCCGGCTCGATCCAGCCCGCGATGTCGTGGCTGTAGTAGCCGGTGCCGACGCCGAGCTCGAGGATGCGCTCGCCGGGCTCGGGGCGCAGCACCTCACGCAGGCGCTCGCGGGTGATGATCGGGTGCGGGGCTTCGACCCAGAAGCGCTGCCCGTAGGGGCAGGCCGAGGGGTTCTTGCGCCACCACAACGCCGCGCCGATCACGGCTGCGCCGGCGGCACCGAGCAGCAGCCGCGGGCGCATCTACTCGACGCTGCCGAAGCCGACGTGGCTGGCGCCCGAGGCGATCCGCAGGAAGTTGACTTTGGCGAGGTGGATGGAGATCACGCCGTCCTCGGTGTGGACGTCGTGCCAGCCACCCTTCTCGAGCTGCTTGCGGAGATCCTTGAGATCGTCCTCGGCGAGCCGGGCGGAGATCACCTGGCCGCCCTCGAAGCCGATCTCGACGCGCTGTACCTCTGCCATCAGTGCCCTCCCGCGGGTTCGACGATCTCAGTCAGGACCCCGCCGGTCGAGCGGGGGTGAAGAAAGGCGACGCGGCTCTCGCGGATGCCGATCCGCGGCTTCGTGTCGATCAGCTTGATCCCGGCCGCGGTCAGCTGCTCCAGCGTGGCGTCGATGTCGTCGACCGCGTAGGCGACGTGGTGCAGGCCGGCGCCGTTCTTGGCCATGAACTTGCCGACGGGGGTGTCGGGGCCGAGCGGCGCCAGCAGCTCGACGTGGCCGTCGCCGACGTCGAGCAGGACCGCCTCGACGCCCTGCTCGGTGACCGTCTCGCGGTGTACCAGCGGCATCTCGAAGCTGGTCTCGTAGAGGCCGATCGCGGCGTCGATGTCCTCGACCGCGACGCCGATGTGATCGATGCGTCCAAACACGGCGGCCAGTCTATGCACCCTCGGCGCGAAGGATCTCCGCCAGCGCCGCGAGGCCGACCTCGAGCTGCTCGGGGGTCGGCTCCTTGGTCGCCCAGCGGCGCTGGATCTCGCGGCCGGGGGTGTGGAAGGCCTCGGCCAGCGGGTCGCCGTGGTGGCGGTCGCTCCAGGCGAACATCTCGACCGCGAGCGAGGCGCCGGCGAGGCCGACGCCGGCCCGGACCGCCGGACTCGGCTTCTCGACCAGCCGCTCCAGCATCACCGTGCCGCCGGCCGAGAGCAGCATCATCGGCACGATCAGGTTGGAGCCGCAGCGGTCGTGCTCTTTGGGCACGCCGGCGACGTCCTCGATCCCCTGCTCGTAGGCGGCGATCGCCTTGTGCTCGACCCCGTGGTAGGCGGCGAGGTCGCGGTCGGCGAGGGCGACGAGGGCGGGCACGACGCCGATCGCCTGCACGACCCCCTCGCGGAAAGCGGTGGCCGGCGCCCGCTTGCGCAGCAGCCCGGTGAGCGCCAGGGTGGCGGCGATCGCGCCGAGCACGCGCAGGTCCTCGAACGGCAGCCGCGCCGCCGGCAGCCGCCGCCGGGCCAGCGGCAGCACCGCCATCGCCTCGGCCAGTTTCAGCGGCCCGCGCAGACCCGGCACCTTCGCGACCAGCTTCGGCGCCAGTTCCGGCTTGCGCTCGGAAGCGACCTGGATCGCCCCGTCGCCGTCGCGGACCGCCGCCGCCCAGTGGGTCGGCCCGTGGATCAGCAGCCCGTTGCGGAGCGCCATGCCGCCGAGTCGCAGCTTCTGGGCCTCCTCGCTCTCCGCCATGCACCCACCTTAGGGGATGCCGCGCCTGAGCCCCGCAACGACGAGGACGCCGAGTTGGTCCCCCTCTCGGCGTCCTCTCCCCCCTGTCTAAAACCCGGCCGGAGACCCCCAGTCCAGGCCTCCGGCCGGTAGTCGGCTCTCCCTGGCATTAGCTTGGAAAGCCGACCATAGAAACACTCCGATACCGGAGGAGTTGCGCCGCGGTCTACGACTTGCCGAGCCGCTTTCGCAGCTCCTCGAGACGGCGCCCCAGCTCGGCCTCGAAGCCTCTGTCCGTGGGCGTGTAGAAGCGCCGGTCGCGGAGGCCGTCGGGGAGCAGGGGCTGGTCGGAGACGCCGCCCGGCTGGTCGTGCGCGTAGCGGTAGCCGCTGCCGCGGCCGAGCTTCTCCGCCCCGGGGTAGTGGGCGTCGCGCAGGTAGTCCGGCGGCGTCTGGGCGCCGTTGGCGCGGACCTCGGCGCGGGCCGCGGCGAGCGCCTTGTAGGAGGCGTTCGACTTCGGCGCCATCGCCAGGTAGACCGCCGCCTGGGCGAGATTGAGCGCGCACTCCGGCAGCCCGACCCGGTCGACCGCGCGAGCCGCCGCGTCGGCGACGAGCAGCGCCTGCGGGTCGGCGTTGCCGACGTCCTCGGAGGCGAGGATGACCATGCGGCGGGCGATGAAGCGCGGGTCCTCGCCGCCCTCCAGCATCACCGCCAGGTAGTAGAGCGAGGCGTCGACGTCGGAGCCGCGGGTCGCCTTGATCCAGGCCGAGACGAAGTCGTAGTGGCGGTCGCCCTGGCGGTCGTAGTCGATCGCCTTGCGCTGCAGCGCGTCCTCGATCGCCGCCACGTCGACCGGCTTGCCGGCGGCCCGCTCGACCGCCCGCTCGAGCGCCGAGAGCGCCACCCGGGCGTCGCCGCCGCTGCGCTCGGCGAGCATCGCCAGCGCCGCGTCCTCGACCGGCGGCGGCTCGGCGATCCCGCGCTCGGGATCGGCCAGGGCCCGCCGCAGCAGCTCCTCCACCTGGCCGGGGTCGAGCGCCCGCAGCTCGTAGACCTGGGCGCGCGAGAGCAGCGCCGAGTTGACCTCGAAGAAGGGGTTCTCGGTGGTCGCCCCGATCAGCGTCAGCAGGCCCTCCTCGACCGCCGGCAGCAGCGCGTCCTGCTGGCCCTTGTTGAAGCGGTGGATCTCGTCGAGGAAGAGGATCGTCGGCCGGCCGTTGGCCCGCCGGCGCTCCCGCGCCCGCTCGATCACGGCGCGGATCTCGGCTTTGCCGGCGTTGACCGCCGACTCCTCCTCGAAGGCGCCCTCGGCACCGCTCGCGGCGATTCGCGCCAGGGTCGTCTTGCCGGTGCCGGGCGGCCCGTAGAGGATCGCGCTGTGCGGCCTGCCGGATTCGATCGCCGCGCGCAGCGCGGAGTCCGGCCCGACCACGTGCTCCTGCCCGATCAGCTCGTCGAGCGAGCGCGGACGCAGCCGCACCGCCAGGGGCGCGTCAGGGGGCAGGGCGGGCGAATCTTCCGCCCCGGCGCCACCGGTATCGAACAGTTGACCCTCCAACGTAAAATCGAAGTATGGAGAGCGCCACGGCAGTTCAAGAGTCCCTGTCCACCCTGGAGTCGTTCAATCCCGCCACCGGAGAGTTGGTGGGGACGGTTCCGACGATCACCCCCGCGCAGGTGCAGGGGGTCGTCGACGACGTCGCCCGCGTGCAGCCGGCCTGGGCCGAGCTGCGGCCGAAGACGCGGGCCGAGTACATGCGCCGCGCCGCGCACGCGCTGCTCGACGACATCGACGAGATCGCCGAGTTGCTGGTCCGCGAGCAGGGCAAGCCGCGGGTCGAGGCGTACACGATGGAGCTGCTGCCGACGGTCGACGCGCTGCACTGGTGCGCCAAGGCGGGGCCGAAGATCCTCGCCGCGGAGAAGGTGAAGATGACCCAGGCCTTCACGCTCTCCAAGAAAGGCCACTTCTCCTACGAGCCGATCGGCGTGGTCGGGGTGATCGCGCCCTGGAACTACCCCTGGTCGATCCCCTTCGGCGAGGTCGCGATCGCGCTGATGGCCGGCAACGGCGTCGTCCTCAAGCCGGCCAGCCTGACCCCGCTGCTGGGCGAGCGGATCCGCGCCGTGTTCGAGAAGGGCGGGCTGCCCGAGGGCCTCGTCCGCGTCGTCCACGGCGGCGGCGCGGTCGGCGACGCGCTCGCCAAGTCGAGCGTCGGCAAGGTCTTCTTCACCGGCTCGGTCGAGGTTGGGCGCAAGGTCGGCGAGGTCTGCGCCGAACGGCTCAAGGGCTCGGTGCTGGAGCTCGGCGGCAAGGACCCGATGGTCGTCTGCGCCGACGCCGACCTCGACAACGCCGTCTCCGGAGCGATCTGGGGCGGCTTCGCCAACGCCGGCCAGACCTGCTCGGGGATCGAGCGGGTCTACGTGATGCGCGAGGTCGCCGACCGCTTCATCACCGGCGTCGCCCGCGAGGCGGCGGCGATGCGGGTCGGCGAGCCGCTCGAGTGGGGGACCGAAATCGGGCCGATGACCTCGGAGGGCCAGTACGAGATCGTCGTCGAGCTGATCGAGGACGCGGTCGCCTCCGGCGCGACCAAGCTCTGCGGCGGCCCGGTCGACCTGCCCGGCCTGCCGGGGAAGTTCATCGCCCCGACCGTCCTCACCGGTGTCACCCACCAGATGCGGATCATGCGCGAGGAGATCTTCGGGCCGGTGCTGCCGATCGTCGTCGTCGACTCCGAGCAGGAGGCGATCGACCTCGCCAACGACTCCGAGTTCGGGCTCGGCGCCTCGGTCTGGACCAAGGACCGCCAGCACGGCGAACGGATCGCGCGGCGGATCGAGTCGGGGATGGTCTGGATCAACGACCACTCCTTCAGCCACGGCGCCTGCCAGTGCGCCTGGGGCGGGGTCAAGGACTCCGGCCTCGGCCGCTCGCACTCCAAATTCGGCTTCTACGAGTGCGTGAACATCAAGATGAACGCCTGGGAGCCGGGGCTGACCCGCGACTTCTGGTGGCACCCCTACGACCGCAGCCTCGGCGAGGCGGTGCGGGCCTCGGCGAAGATCCTCTACGGCAAGGGCGAGACGCGGACGAAGGCGCTGCGCGAAGGCGCCGGCCCCCTGCTCGAGGTGGGCCGGCGCACCCTGCGCAAGCGGCGCGGCTGAGAACGGTGTCGAGTTATGCACCTATGCGGTGCATGACTCGACAGGAACCGTTCAGCCGCCGGCGATTTCGACCGTCTTCGAGGCCGCGGCCTCGCACTTGTAGATCGGCCCGGCGGTCGCCTGGGTCATCGGCTTCACTTCGGCGAAGACCTTGGCCGGGATCTTGATGTTGGCGTTGAGGTCTTCGAGGTCGGCCTTCCAGTTGCCGTTCGGCTTCGACTCGACCCGGCTGAGCACGCCGTTGCCCTTCTGCTTGAGGACGACGATCCGTTCGCCGACGCAGTTCGAGTTCTTCGCCTTGACTTTGCCCTGGTAGCCGCTGGCGCCGATCGTGATTTCGGACTTCACCTTCACCGTCTGACCCGGTTCGGCCGCCGTGACCACGGCGGCGCCCAGCGCCAGCACCGCCAGTACCGCTACCCCGAGCAGGGCAACGAGCTTGCTCTTCCTCATCCAGTCCTCCTAGTCGAGATTCCGATGCGCCTCTTGCCGACCTGCGCGGCGGCAGCCTAGATGATCGCCAGGCATCACAATCCGGGATCGATGGCTTCTACGCAGGAATTACCCAGCCCGGCGATCGTCCTCGCCGGGCTGCGCCGGGACTTCGGCGAACGCACCGCGCTCGACGGAGTCGGCCTCGAGCTCGCCGCCGGCGAGACCCTGGTCGTGCTCGGCCCCAACGGCGCCGGCAAGACGACGCTGCTGCGAATCCTGGCGACGCTGCTGCGACCGACCAGCGGCGAGATCGCCGTGCTCGGCTGCGCGCTGCCACGCGAGGCCTGGAAGCTGCGCGGCCAGATCGGCTACCTCGGCCACGAACCGCTGCTCTACCGCGACCTCTCCGGGCGCGAGAACCTGCGCTTCCACGCGCGTCTGCACGGGCTCGAAGCGGCCGAGGCCGAGACGCGGATCGAGGCGGTGCTGGCCAGCGCCGGGATGGACCGCCGCGGCGACGACCGCGTGGTCGAGCTCTCGGCCGGGATGCGCCAGCGGCTGGCGATCTGCCGCTGCGTCCTGCACCGGCCGGCGCTGCTGCTGCTCGACGAGCCCGACTCCAACCTCGACGCCGAGGGGCGTGAGCTGGCCCGCGGGCTGATCGGGCCGGACGCCGGCCTGACCCGCGTCGTCGTCACCCACGATCCCGATCGCTTCCTGCCCGAGGCCGACCGGGTGCTGCGGCTGGGGATCGGCGAGCCCGCCGGGGCGGTCGCGTGACCCCCTCCCGCGTCGCCTTCGCGGCGATCCTCGGCAAGGACCTGCGGGCGGAGCTGCGTACCCTGCAGTCGCTGCCGGCGATGGCGATCTTCGCCGTCACCACCTTCGTGATCTTCCGCTTCGGGCTCGACCGCACCCAGCTCTCCGGCGACCTCGCCTCCGGGGTGCTCTGGGCGACCCTGCTGTTCGCCGCCGTGCTCGGGATCAACCGCCTCTTCGTCGCCGAGCGCGAGGAGGGCGGCTTCGACGCGATGCGGCTGGCCCCGATCGACCGCAGCGTGCTGTTCGCCGCCAAGGCGAGCGCCCTCGTCGTCTACCTGCTGGCCCTGGAGTTGATCGCGGTGCCGGTCTTCGCGCTCTTCTTCCTCGACTCGGTGGAGGCGCTGGGGCCGCTGGTCGCCGTGCTCCTGCTGGCCGACCTCGGGCTCGCCGCGACCGGCACGCTGATCTCCTCGATGGCGGTCAACTCGCGGGCCCGCGACCTGCTCGTACCGCTGATCCTGCTGCCCCTGGTGGTGCCGCTGATGATCGCCGCGACCGGGGCCACCGACCCCCTGCTGGCGGTGGGCGGTCCCGGTTACGATCGCTTCGGAACCTGGCTGATGGTGCTCGGCCTATACGATCTGATCTTCGTCTTGCTCGGCTACGCGGTGTTCGACTTCCTCCTCGAGGACTAACGCGACCGGGCTCCCCACCACCACCTCGCGAGCATGTACGGCAAAGGACTGAGACCGCTTTCGATCGCCACCGTGGCGATGCTCGCCCTGTCGCTTTCGCTGGTCTTCTTCTACGCGCCGCTCGACGCCGACCAGGGCTTCATCCAGAAGATCTTCTACCTGCACGTGCCGCTGGCGATCGTCGCGCTCGTCGGCTTCGTCGCCGGCGGGGTCTTCGCGGTTCTGCACCTGCGCAGCGGCGAGCGCAAGTGGGACGCGTATTCGTACGTCTCGATCCACATGTCGGTGATCTTCGGCGTCGCGGTGCTGATCACCGGGGCGATCTGGGCGAAGGCATCCTGGGGCCACTGGTGGGTCTGGGACGAGCCGACCCTGGTCAGCTTCCTGATCGTCTTCCTCCTCTACTCGACCTATTACCCGTTCCGCTACGCGATCGAGGACCGCGACCGCCAGGCGCGCTACGCCTCCGTCTTCGCGATCACCGCCGGCGCCTTCGTCCCGCTCAACTTCATGGCGGTGCGGATGGCGGAGAGCCTGGTCCACCCACGGACCTTCGCCACCGCCGAAGGGGGCCTGCCGGCGGAAATGACGTACGCCTTCCTCGCCAGCCTGGCGGCGATGGCGCTGCTCTGGGTCACCCTGGTCAAGTTCGAGCTGGCGGCGAAGAGCGCCTCCGGCCAGGTCAAGCGGCTGCGCCGCGCGATCGACGCGCCCGGCCCGGCCAACTCCTCGCGGATCGCCCCGGAGGTGAGTTGATGCTCTCGCTGCTCGTCGCCGCCACCCCCGCCCTGCCGCTCGACGAGGCCGGCAAGTACGTCGCCGGCGCCTACGTCGTCTTCGTCGTGCTGCTGGTCGTCTACGTGGCGATCATGGCGACGAAACTCGGGCGGATCGAGAAGGAACTGCGCGAAATCGCCGAGTTCGCCGAGCAGCGCAAAGCGGAGGAGCAGAGCCCGGAGGAGGCCGGCGTCTGATGAGCGAGATCCTCACCCTGGGGGTTTCGCACAAGACCGCGCCGCTCGACCTGCGCGAGCGGCTCTCGCTGACCGAGGGCACCGCGGTCAGCGCCCTGCGCGAGCTGACCGACAGCGAGGGGATCCACGAGGCGGCGGCGATCTCGACCTGCAACCGGACCGAGCTCTACCTGATCGTCTCCGACCCGGTGCAGGCCGAGTCGACGGCGCTGAACGTGCTCACCCGCCAGGCCGGGACGCGGCCGACCGAGCTGCTCGGCCACCTCTACTCCCTGCGCTCGACCGAGGCGGCGCGCCACCTGATGCAGGTGACCGCGGGGCTCGACTCGATGATCCTCGGCGAGGCCGAGATCCAGGGCCAGGTCAAACGCGCCTACGAGCTGGCGCTGGTCGAGGGCGGCACCGGGCCGATCCTCAACCGCCTCTTCCGCGGCGCTCTCGCCGCCGGCGGCCGCGCCCGCGAGGAGACCGGGATCAGCGAGAAGGGCGTCTCGATCCCCTCGGTCGCGGTCGAGCTGGCGCGCCGCGCGCTCGGCGACCTCACCGACCGCCGCGTGCTGATGGTCGGCGCCGGCGAGACCGCGGAGCTGGTCGCCCGCGCCCTGGTCGCCCGCGGCGTCCACACCGTCTTCGTCGCCAACCGCCACTACGACCGGGCGATCGGGCTGGCCCAGCAGTTCGACGGGACCGCGGTCCGGCTCGAGGACCTGCCCCAGCAGATGGCCGAGGCCGACATCGTCGTCTCCGCGACCAACTCGCCCCACCACATCGTCGAGCGCGACGAGCTCGAACAGGTGATGGCGGCGCGGCCGGGCCGGGCGCTGATGCTGATCGACATCGCCGTCCCGCGTGACGTCGACCCAGAATGCCGCGAGGTTCCGGGCGTCGGCGTCTTCGACATCGACGACGTCCAGCAGATCGCCGAACGCAACGCCTCCGGCCGCCAGGCCGAGGCGAAACGGGCCGAGCTGATCATCGAGGTCGAGCTCGACCGCTTCGAGCGCTGGCTCGCCTCGCTGGAAGTGGTGCCGACGATCGCGGCGCTGCGCGGACGGGGCGACGAGATCGTCGGCCGCGTGCTGGCCGAGAACGAGTCGCGCTGGGAGAGCCTCGGCGAGGCCGACCGCGAGCGCATGGAAGCGATGGCGAAGGCGATCGCCTCGCGCCTCCTGCACGAGCCGACCCTGCGGGTGCGACGCGCCGCCGGCGAGGAGGACGCCCACTTCCTGCTCGGCGCCCTGCGCGAACTGTTCGGCCTCGACGTCGAAACCACGCCGGAAGTCGAGGGTCGGGGCAATGTGACCGAGTTGCGGAGGAGCGATCCCGGCAGGGGTTCCGCTTAACTTTTTCGAGGATCGTTTGCCGCTGCCGACGAAGGTCAGCAGCGAAAAAGTACAAGACGCTCCACCCCTGCCGGGATCGCTCCTTCACGAGACGGGACACTTCCACCGATGATCAGAATCGCCACCCGCGGTAGCGCCCTCGCTTTGACTCAAGCTGGAGAAGTCGCGGATCTGCTCGGTGGCGCCGAGCTGGTCGAGGCCTCGTCCGACCGCGAGCCGGGCGACAAGTCGCGCTTCGTGCGCGGGGTCGAGCGGGCGCTGCTGGCCGGCGAGGCGGAGGTCGGCGTGCACTCGGCCAAGGACCTGCCGGGCGAGCTGCCGGCCGAGCTGGAGATCGCCGCGGTGCCGGCGCGCGAGGACGCGGCCGACGTCTGGATCGGGCCGGGGGGATCGCTGGAGGAGGCGCCGGAGGGCGCCCGGGTCGGGACCGCGAGCCTGCGCCGTCGCGCCCAGCTGCTGGCGGCGCGCCCGGACCTGCGGGTAACGGAGCTGCACGGCAACGTCGACACCCGCCTGCGCAAGCTGGCCGAGGGCGAGCTCGACGCGATCGTGCTCGCCGCCGCCGGCCTGCGCCGGCTCGGGCGGGCGGAGGAGATCGGCTTCGCGATCCCGGCCGAGGTGATGGTGCCGGCGCCAGGGCAGGGCTGCCTGGCTCTGCAGGTCCGCCGGGACGACCTCGCCTCCCAGGACGCGGTGGGCTCCGTCGCCGACCTCGACGCGATGCGCGAGCTGACCGCGGAGCGCGCCGCCGTGGCCCCGCTCGGCGCCAGCTGCGCGACCCCGATCGGGGTCCACGCCCGGATCGAGGGTGAGCGGATGACGATCACGGCCTTCGTCGGGCTGCCCGACGGCAGCGAGTGGCTGCGCGACCGGGTCGAGGGGCCAGCCGAAGACCCGACCGCGCTCGGCTTCCACCTGGCCGAGCGGCTGCTCGTCGCCGGCGCCCGCGAGCTGCTCGAGCGGGCGGAGGCGGGGGCATGAGCGCGCGGCCGGGCACCGTCTACCTGGTCGGCGCCGGGCCCGGCGACCCGGGGCTGATGACGGCGCGCTCGCTGGACCTGATCGCCGCCGCCGACGTCGTCTACTACGACCGCCTGATCCCCCCCGGCGCGCTGGCCGGCGCCCGCGAGGAGGCCGAGCTGGTCTACGTCGGCAAGCAGCCGGGCGTGCCCTCGGTGCCCCAGGAGGAGATCGGGGCGAAGCTGATCGAGGCGGCGCAGGGCGGCCGCAGCGTCGTCCGGCTGAAGGGCGGCGACCCGTTCGTGTTCGGCCGCGGCGGCGAGGAGGGCGAAGCGCTGCGCGAGGCCGGGGTCGAGTTCGAGGTCGTGCCCGGGATCACCGCCGGGGTCGCGGCCACCGCCTACGCCGGCGTCCCGGTCACCCACCGCGACGACGCCTCGGCGGTCGCCTTCGTGACCGGCCACGAGGACCCGGATAAGGAGGAGAGCGCCCTGGACTGGAGCGCGCTCGCCGCCTTCCCCGGCACGCTCGTCTTCTACATGGGGGTGAAACGGCTGGAGGAGAACGCGAACGCGCTGATCGCCGCCGGCCGCGACCCCGAGCAGCCGGCGGCGGCGATCGAACGCGGCACGATGGGCGGCCAGCGCACCGTGACCGCGACCCTGCGGACGATCCACGAGGCGGTCGCCCTGGCCGCGGTGAAGGCGCCGGCGCTGATCGTCGTCGGGCCGGTGGTCGAGCGCCGCGAGCAGCTCGCCTGGCTGGAGCGGCGGCCGCTGCACGGCAAGAAGGTGATCGTGACCCGCGCCCGCGCCCAGGCCAGCGGGCTGGCGAAGACCCTGCGCGAGCTCGGGGCCGAGGTGGTCGAGCTGCCGGCGATCCGGATCGAGCCCCGCCTGCAGGCGCCGGAGGTGCTTGAAGCCGCCGGCGCGGTCGGCGTCTACGAGCTGATCTGCCTGACCAGCCCGAACGGGGTGTGGCTGCTGTTCGAGGCGATGGCCGCGGCCGGGCTCGACGCCCGCGCCCTGGCCGGCGTCACCGTCGCGGCGATCGGGCCGGGGACGGCGCGGGCCTTGGCCGAGCGCGGCGTCCGCGCCGACGTGGTCCCGGAGCGCTTCGTCGCCGAGGGCCTGATCGAGGCGCTGGGGGACATCGAGGTCGAGGGCGCCCGGGTGCTCGTCGCCCGCGCCGCCGAGGCGCGCGACGTCCTGCCCGAATGGCTGCGGGGACGCGGTGCCCAGGTCGACGTGGTCGCGCTGTACGAGACCGTGCGCGAGCAGCCCAGCGAGGAGGCGATCGCGGCGGCCGAGGACGCCGACTACGTCACCTTCACCTCCTCCTCGACCGTGACCAACCTGACCGCGGCGCTCGGCGAGCGCTTCCCCAGGGGAGCCCGCGTCGTCTCGATCGGCCCGGTCACCACCGAGACCGCGCAGGAGGCCGGGCTGAAGGTCGACGTCGAAGCCGAGCGCCACGACGTCGACGGCTTGCTGCAAGCTCTGCTCGATGACGCCAGCTAGCTTCGGCTCGCCGCACCGCCAATACGCCCGCACCGACTCGACGAACACGCGGGCGCGCGAGCTGGCCGCGGCGGGGGCGCCGGGCGGGACCGTGGTCACCGCCGGCGAGCAGACCGAGGGGCGCGGGCGGCAGGGGCGGATCTGGACCGCGCCGCCGGGCAAGGCGCTGCTCTACTCGGCGATCGTGCGGCCGCTCGAGCCGCGCCACATGCTGCTGCCGCTGGCCGTGCCGCTCGCCGTCGCCGAGGCGGCCGAGGCACTCGCCCCGGGGGTCGAGTGCGGCGTCAAGTGGCCCAACGACGTCCTCGTCGGCCGCCGCAAGCTGGCCGGCATCCTGATCGAGGCCCGCCCCCAGGACGGCTGGGCGGTCGTCGGCGTCGGCCTCAACCTCACCATCGCCCCCGACGAGTTCCCCGAGGACCTCCGCGCCACCGCCACCTCCCTCGCGATCGAGCAGCCGCAGCCTGCCGTTCGTCCTCTGTCGTCCACAGGGCTGCAAAGGACGAACGGAAGCAGGGTGCGAGCGGCGGCCGGAGCACTCAGCGAGCGGCTCGGGTACTGGCTCGAGGCGGATGAAGCGTCGGTGCTCGCCGCCTGGCGGAGGCGGGACGCGCTGCGGGGGCGGGAGGTCGCCTGGGAGGGCGGCTCAGGCGTCGCCGACGGCATCGACGACCGTGGCTACCTTGTCGTCGTCACCGCCTCCGGCGAGCGCGTCAGCGTCGGAGCCGGCGAGGTCCACCTCACCCGCTCCTGACGCGTCGCCATCTTCTGAAGATTTTCCGCTTTTCGCTTTCGCGGGTTTCCGTTTGCGCGGTTTGCGTTTGCGCTTCGGTTTCGGCGTCTCCTCGCCCGCGCCGTCGATGTCGACGTCCTCCGCGCCGCCGTTCTGAAGCTGGGCCTCGCCCTCCGGAGCGCCGCCGTTCTCGCCCTGACCGCCGCTGCGCTTGCCGCGCTTGCGCCGGCGCTTGCCGCCTTTGGGGAAGTTGCGCAGCAGCTCGCGGGCGACCGCCGAGGGTTTCCGCGCCATCCGCATCCGCGCCCCGCGCAGCACCTCCTCGCCCTCGGGCGTGTGCGAGACGGCCGCGGCCAGCAGGGCCACCGCCAGCCGCCGGTCCTGTTTGCGCGCCGCGTGGACCAGCCGGCGCGCGTTGCGCCCGTGGGCACGGCCGGAGGAGTTGACCAGCAGCCCGAGCAGGCGCTTGGTCTCCGGCCAGCGCTGCACCGCGTACTCCTCGTGCAGTTCGCGGGTGTAGGAGGCGAGCCGCCAGACCCACGCCTGGGCCTGGTCGCGGCGGCCGATCCGCTTGTCGATCAACGCCTGCAGCAAAGTCTTGGTCCCCGCCCGTTTGTCCTCGCGGCTCCAGGTGCCGACGATGTCGATCGCGTCGTCGAAGGCGTCGCCGTCGCCGAGGTCGGAGATCTCGGCCAGCGCTTTCAGCCGCAGCTGCGCGTTGCGGTTGCGCTGCACGCAGGTCAGCAGGAAGCGGCGGCGCAGCTCTTTGGTGCGGTCGTTCTGCAGCATCGCCCGCGCGCGCCGCCAGCCCTGGGTGTTGACCCGGGCGCCGGCCAGGGCGGCCCAGGCGTGCTGCTCGGGGTAGTCGAGGTTCTCGACCGCGATCCGCCAGATCTCCCGTTCGAGCACCTCCATCCGCTTCTCCTCGACGTCGGAGACCGGGACGATCCGGCGCTCGACCCGGACCTTGCGGCCGCGGCCGCGGCGCACCGGGCCGACGACGATCGCGCCGCCGCGGTAGACGTCGCGGTCGAGCAGGCTGTGCAGGGTGACGATCGTCTCGTCGTGGG
>JAWVEZ010000052.1:0-6792 GCA_033856455.1 Solirubrobacterales bacterium
GAGGACGGCGATTGCCGTCGCTATCCGAATCACTGTTCTCAAGGTAGCTAATAGCATCGCCCCAATGTCCGACGTCGGCTCGCGGGGTCCTGCCTGGTTGGTCCTACCCACCTACAACGAGGCAGACAACCTCGAGTTGCTCATACAAGCGGCCAGCGCGCAGATGCCGGCCGACGGCCGGATCCTGATCGTCGACGACAGCTCCCCCGACGGGACCGGGGCGATCGCCGACCGCCTCGCCGCCGAGCACGCGGCGGTCGAGGTCCTGCACCGCCCGGCCAAGGAAGGCCTCGGCCCCGCCTACATCGCCGGTTTCCGCCGCGCCCTCGCCGCCGGTGCCGGACTTGTCCTGGAGATGGACGCCGACTTCTCCCACGACCCGGCCGACCTCGGGCGCCTGCTCGCGGCCAGCGCCGACGCCGACCTGGTGATCGGGTCCCGCTACGTCCCCGGCGGCGGGATCGGCGACTGGGGCCCCGTGCGGCGCGGGATCAGCCGGGCCGGCAGCGTCTACGCGCGGCACGTCCTCGGGCTCGGCGTGCGCGACCTGACCGGCGGCTTCAAGTGCTTCCGGCGCGAGGTGCTGGAGGCGATCGACTTCGGGACGGTCGACTCGAAGGGCTACGCCTTCCAGGTCGAGGTCACCTACCGCGCGGTCCGCCTCGGCTTCCGCGTGCGCGAGATCCCGATCGTCTTCCACGACCGCGAGCGGGGCAGCTCGAAGATGAACGGGGCGATCGTCGTCGAGGCGATCTGGCGGCTGCCGCTGCTGCGCCTCGCTCAGCGCAGGTCGAGCCGGTAGAGCTGGACCAGCGGCGGCCGCTCGCCGGCGATCGCGACCGCGCCGGCGTAGTCGGCCCCGAGCTCGAGCTCGGCGACCGTGACCGGCTCGCTCGGCGGCGGGGCGCCGAAGCCGCCGCCGCCGCACTTCAGCCGCGCCTCGTGCCGCGTCCAGGCCGCGAAGAAGAGGGCGGGACGCTCGTCCGCCTCCGCCGCGGCGATCGCCGCCGCCTCCGCGGGGGGGAGTGCGCGCGCCGCCAGCGCCGCGAGGTCGCGCCCGCGGGGCACCACCGCCTCGACGTCGACCCCGACCGGCAGCGTCGCCAGGGCGACGACGGCGAGCCCGCCGGAATGGCTGAGGTTGAACTCGAGGCCCGCCGGCTCCGCCAGCCGCGGCTTGCCGCGCTCGCCGAGCGCCAGCTCGACCGCGGCCGGAGCGCGGTCGAGCCGGCGGCCGAGCAGCTCGCGCAGCGCCCAGCGGGAGACCGCCCAGCGCTGCCCGGCGGCGCGGTCGCGGAGCCGCTCCGCGCGCTCCTGCTCGGCCGCGCTCAGCAGGCCACGGGGAGGTGCCGGGGACCGGTCGAGCTCGACGCGCCAGATCTCCACGGCCAGGTCGTCCACGCTGGAATAGTTACCGCACGATAAGTTGCCGCGCTGGTGGTCGATTACTCGGGACAACCGGGACCGGCACTCGGTCGCATTCGCCGGGTACTGGAGCAGAACCCCGAGCTGACCGCGGTCCTGGCCTACGCCGTGGTGACGATCGGCGCCACGGTCACCGCCTACTTCACGATTTTCACCACCTTCGCGCCCTACGACGACGAGGGGACCCTGCTGGTCGGCCTCCGCGCCTTCGTCGAGGGGGAAGCGCTGTACCGCGACATCTGGTCGGTGTACGGGCCCTTCTACTACGAGCTCTTCGGCGGGTTCTTCTCGCTCTCCGGCCTCGACGTCACCACCGACGCCAGCCGCAGCGTCGTCGTCGTCGTCTGGGTGGCGACCAGCCTCTGCTTCGGCCTCGTCTCCCAGACGCTGACCCGCAGCCTCTGGCTCGGCCTGGCGGCGATGATCGCCGCCTTCGCCGCCCTCGCCGTGCTCGCCAACGAGCCGATGCATCCGCAGGGCCTCTGCGTGCTGCTGCTCGGCGCCTTCAGCCTGCTCGTGGTCCGCGGCCCCTCGAAACGGGCGCTCTGGCTAGGCGCCGGCTGCGGGGCGCTGCTCGCGGCGCTGCTGCTGGCCAAGGTCAACCTCGGCGTCTTCGCGATCGCCGCGGTCGTCGTCGCCGCCGCGTACACCGCCTGGCCGTTCGCCGGCCGCGCCTGGATCCGCTGGCTGGTCGGCGCCGCGGTCCTGGTCCTGCCGGGGGTCGTCCTCGCCCGCGACCTCGATCTCGCCTGGGCGCGCGAACTGATGCTGATCGAGATGCTGGCGATCGCCGCGGTGCTGGTCGCTGCCCGGCCGCTGCGCCCGACCGGGCCCGACCGGGAGCTGCTGCGCACCCTGCTCGGCGGCGTCGCCGGGTTCCTCGTCGCGGTCGTCGCGATCCTCGTCGTCCTGCTGCTCACCGGCCCGTCCCTGGGCGACGCCTACGACGGCATCGTCCGCAAGGCGTTCGGGATCCGCGACCTGCTGCTCGCGCAGACGCCGTTCCCGGTCGGCACGACGCTGGTCTGGGGGATCGGCGCGCTCGCCGCCGCCTACCTCGCGACCAGGGTCCTGCGCAGCCAGGAGGGCCGTCCGGCGCTCTGGTCGGCGCTGCTGCGGGCCCTCGCCGGCCTCGTGACCTGGTTCGGGATCGCCCACATCGTCGTCGTGGGCTTCAACCCCTCGAGCTCCAACCCGGTAATCGTGCCGATGCTGATCGCCTGGATCGCGGTGATCCCGCCCGCCGGTCTCGCCGAGACTCCGTACAAGCGCTTCCTGCGGGTCCTGCTGCCGGCCCTGGCGATCGCCGAGACGCTGCAGATCTACCCGGTCCCCGGCAGCCAGCTGGGGATCGCCTCGGTCTGCTTCGCCTCGGTCGGCGCCCTGCTCCTGGCCGATGCCGTGGCCGAGCTGCGCGCCGTCTACGCCGACGGGCTGGCACCGCGCCTGGCCCGCCTCGGCGGCACGACCGCGGTAGCCAGCGTCGCCGTCGCCGGCATTCTCGCCCTCAACGCGCTCCTCCTGCCGGGCGCGTCGGCGATCGTCGCCTACCGCGACAACACGGAGCTGGCGCTGCCCGGGGCGAGCGCGATGCGGATCGCCGCGCCGGCCGCCGAACAGTACGAGCAGCTCGTCGGCCTTCTGCAGGAGCACGGGTGCACGACCTTCATCGGCTACCCGAACGTCAACAGCCTCTACCTGTGGTCGGGCCTGGAGCCGCCGCGGCCCTTCGCTCCGAACGGCTGGTTCTATGCCCTCGACGACGAGCAGCAGCGGCAGGCGGTCGCGGAGCTGCGGGCCTCGGAGCGGCCGTGCGCGATCCGCAACGACGAGCTGGCGGCCTCCTACCTGCACGGCGAAGCGCCGCCCGAGCGGCCGCTGGTCGAATATGTGCTCGACGAATTCCGGCCGGTCGCCGAGGTCGGTCCCTTCGAATTCATGCTGCCGAAGCCCTCGGCGACCGACGACTGAGGGTGGCCCGGGAGCGGGTCGGGTAGTTTCAGCCGCCTTGAACCGCCTTCTGATCACCGGCGGCGCTGGCTTCGTCGGCTCCAACCTCGCGGTCTCGCTGGCCGGGCGCCACCCCGAGTGGGAGATCGTCGTGCTCGACAACCTCTACCGGCGCGGCTCCGAACTGAACCTGGAGCGGCTGGCCGAGGCCGGGGTCGACTTCATCCGCGGCGACGTGCGCGAGCCGGAGGACCTGAAGGCCTTGCCGGCGATCGACGCTTTGATCGAGTGCTCGGCCGAGCCCTCGGTGATGAGCGGCGTCGACGGCGAGACCGACTACCTCGTCCACACCAACCTGACCGGCGCCTACAACTGCCTCGAGCTGGCCCGCCGCGACGGCGCCTTCCTCGTCTTCCTCTCGACCAGCCGCGTCTACCCGGTGGCGCCGCAGCTGCGGATCAAGCTCGAGGAGGCGGAGACCCGCTTCGAGATCGCCGCCGAGCAGGAGCTGCCGGGGATCTCGCCCGCCGGGCTCTCGGAGCGCTTCCCGCTGGAGGGTCAGCGCACCCTCTACGGCGCGACCAAGCTGGCCGCCGAGCTGCTGATCGAGGAGTTCCGCGGCGGGCTCGGCGTGCCCGCCGTGATCGACCGCTGCGGCGTGATCGCCGGCCCCTGGCAGATGGGGAAGGTAGACCAGGGGGTGTTCACCCACTGGATGCTCGCCCACCAGTTCGAGAACCCGCTCACCTACATCGGCTTCGGCGGCACCGGCAAACAGGTCCGCGACCTGCTCCACGTCGAGGACCTGGTCGACCTGGTCGAGCGCCAGCTGCTCGCCCCCGACGAGTGGGACGGGCGCACCGTCAACGTCGGCGGCGGTCGCGAGTGCTCGCTCTCGCTGCAGGAGACGACCGCGCTCTGCCGCGAGCTCACTGGCCACGAGGTGCCGATCGAGCCGGTCCTGGAGACCCGCCAGGGCGACGTCCCGATCTACCTCTCCGACTGCGCGCGGCTGTTCGAGCTCGACCAGTGGCGGCCGCGGCGCAGCGCGCGAGAGGTCCTGAGCGATATACACGCGTGGGTGGCTTCCGATCCTGAGCGGATCGCCGCCGCGCTGAACGTCTAGTCCAACACGGGAACGAGGTAGCGAGCCAGATGCCGGTAGCGATCATCACGGGAGCCGGGGGCCTGATCGGCTCCGAGGCGGTCGAGCACTTCGTCGCGCGGGGCTTCGACGTGGTCGGGATCGAGAACGACATGCGGGCCCGCTTCTTCGGCCCCGAGTCCTCGACCTCGCACGTCACCGAGCGCCTGGTCGCCGAGCACGACTCCTTCCACTGGGAGAACGCCGACATCCGCGACGCCGAGGCGATCGAGCGGATCTTCGCCAAGCACGCCGGCCAGATCGAGCTCGTAATCCACACGGCCGCCCAGCCCTCCCACGACTGGGCCGCGAGCGATCCGCAGACCGACTTCGGCGTCAACGCCAACGGCACCCTGAACCTGCTCGAGGCGGCGCGCTCGCACTGCCCCGACGCCCCCTTCATCTTCTGCTCGACCAACAAGGTCTACGGCGACACGCCGAACCGGCTGCCCCTGGAGTCGCTGGAGAAGCGGCTGGAGCTGCCCGAAGAGCACCCCTACTACAAGGGGATCGACACGAGCATGTCGATCGACAGCGCGACCCACTCGCTGTTCGGCGTCTCCAAGGCGGCGGCCGACCTCCTGGTCCAGGAGTACGGCTACTACTTCGAGATGCCGACGGTCTGCTTCCGCGGCGGTTGCCTGACCGGCCCCCAGCACGCCGGCGCGAAGCTGCACGGCTTCCTCGCCTACCTGATGAAGTGCACCGTCACCGGCACCCACTACACGGTCTTCGGCTACGAGGGCAAACAGGTCCGCGACAACATCCACAGCGCCGACCTGATCGCCGCCTTTGACGCCTTCCGCAAGGCCCCGCGCCCGCACGCCGTCTACAACATCGGCGGCGGCCGCTTCTCCAACAGCTCGTTGCTGGAGGCGATCGACGTCTGCGAGCGGGTCGCCGGGCGCGAGCTCTCCTGGGAGATGGGCGAGGAGCCGCGGATCGGCGACCACCGCTGGTGGATCTCCGACCTGGCGCCGTTCGAAGCCGACTACCCGGAGTTCGAGCTGCGCTTCGGGATCGAGGAGATCCTCCAGGAGATGTACGAGCAGAACCTCGAGCGCTGGACGGCGGCGCCGGCGTAGCCCAACCTCCGCTCGTCACACTGACCAGGCCTGAGTGCGGCCAAGATCGCGAGTGCCATCGCGCATCCGAACTTTTACCCACCCAGGTGTGGTCAATGTCGGAGACGTGTCACCCAGAGGCTGGGAACCGATAGCGTCCGCCGGTATGAGGAGCTTTGGTCCAGATGAGGATCCTGTGCGTCTCCGCGCCACAGGCAATGCAAGCGAGAAGGAGACAAGGTCAGTCCCCGTCGGCCACTTGCACCGTGGCGATGTCGATTGGCTCCTCGAAAACGCCGGATCAGTCGAGATCGAAGATGTCGCCGTCGAGCTGCGCGCGGTCGACCGCCAAGTCTGAGGTGCGCCAGGCATGAAGCTCTCGGTGGTGATGCCGGCCCAGAACGAGGAGGGGTCGGTCGGGGCGACGGTCGCGGGCGTGGTCGCGGTGCTCGAGCGCGAGGGCATCGACTACGAGGTGGTCGTCGTCAACGACGACTCCAAGGACTCGACCGAAGCGGTGGTCGCGGCGATCGGCGCCGAGAACCCCCGGGTCAAGGTCCACCGCTCCCACTACGAACGCGGCTTCGGGATGGCGATCCGGGCCGGGCTCGACGTCTTCGAGGGCGACGCGGTGGCGATCGTGATGGCCGACGCCTCCGACAACCCCGAGGACCTCGTCCGCTACCACCAGCTGCTCGAAGACGGCTGGGACTGCGCCTTCGGCTCGCGCTTCGTGCCCGGCGCCCAGGTCCACGACTACCCGCGCCTCAAGTACTACGTCAACCGCTTCGCCAACCAGTTCATCCGCGTCCTCTTCCGCCACCGCTACAACGACACCACCAACGCCTTCAAGGCCTACAAGCGCGAGGTGATCGAGACGATCTCGCCGCTGCTCTCCAAACACTTCAACCTGACCGTGGAGATGCCGCTGAAGGCGATCGTCCGCGGCCACTCCTACGAGGTGATCCCGACCAACTGGACGAATCGCACCAGCGGCGAGGCCAAGTTGGCGATGAAGGAGATGGGCAGCCGCTACCTGTTCATCGTCCTCTACGTCTGGCTGGAGAGCACGCTCAGCCGCGGCGACTACCGGGTGGCATCAGGGCCTCGTCCCTCGCGCCCGCGATCGCCGCGACCGTAGCCGCGTCGAGCTCGAGCGTCGCGGCGCCGATCCAGCCGTCGACCTGCTCCGGGGTGCGGCCGCCGACG
>JAWVEZ010000053.1:0-22828 GCA_033856455.1 Solirubrobacterales bacterium
TCGACCGGCAACGGCCGCCGCGAGAGCTTCCGCCACCTGCCGATCCCGCGCATGACCAACACCTACATCGCCCCCGGCGACGCCACCCCGGAGGAGATCATCGCCGACGTCGACAAAGGCTTCTACGCGGTCTCCTTCGGCGGCGGCCAGGTCGATCCGGCGACCGGCGACTTCGTCTTCGGCGTCTCCGAGGGCTACCTGATCGAGGGTGGCAAGGTGACCCGGCCCTGCCGCGGCGCCACCCTGATCGGCAACTGCCTCGATGCCCTGGCGGCGATCGACGCGGTCGGCGACGACTTCTTCATGAAGACGGGGATCTGCGGCAAGGGCGGCCAGCGGGTCCCGGTCGGGACCGGCCAGGGCCACGTCCGGGTCGGGGCGATGACCGTCGGCGGAACGCAGCTGTGACGCGGAGCGACCGAACGTCACGATCTGATTCTTCGTGAGGGAGTGAAGCGGAACATTTATATGAACCAACTCTCAACAAACGTATGACCGAGCTCTCGGCCTCCGCGCAGCGCGCCGTCGCCGCCGCCCAGGCGGCCGGCGCGGTCGCGGCCGAGGCGTTCGCCTCGCGCGACTCCGGCCGCGAGGTGCGGGTCCACGGCGGCGAGGTCGAGAGCCTGACCGCGGCGACCCAGAGCGGGATCGGGGTGCGCGCCTGGATCGGCCATCGGGTCGGCTACGCCTACGGAACCGACTTCTCCGACGCCGGGGTGGAGGAGATCGCCGCCCGCGCCGCCGCCGCGGCCGCGGTCGCCGACGAGGACGAGTTCGCGGCGCCGCCCGGGCCGGCCGAGGTCGAGGCGATCGCCGGGCTCAGCGACCCCGGAATCGCCGCCGCCAGCGCCGACGAGGTCGCCGCGATCGCCCTCACCGTTGAGCGCACCGCGCTCGCCGCCGACCCGCGGATCGCCGGGGTCGAGCAGGCGGTCTACGCCGACTCCTCCGAGCAGGTCGCGATCGCCTCCTCGACCGGTCTCGCCGGCGAGTACGAGACCTCCAGCTGCTTCGCCTACCTGCAGGCCCTCGCCGAGGGCGACGGGGCGCGCGAGACCGGCCTCGGCTTCGGCCTCGCCCGCGGCCCACAGGGCCTCGACCCCGAGGCGATCGGCGCCGAGGGCGCCGAGCGGGCGCTGGCGATGATCGGCGCCGGCAAGCCGAGCTCACGCTCCTGCCCCGTCGTCTTCGACCCGACCGTGGCGGCCAGCTTCGCCGGCCTGATCGGCGGCACCCTCGCCGCCAGCGCCGTGCAGCGCGGGCGCTCGCCGTTCGCCGGCCGGCTCGGCGACTCGCTCGCCAGCCCGGCGCTGGTCCTGCACGACGACGGCCGCGACCCCGAAGGGGCCGGCTCGGCCCCGTTCGACGGCGAGGGCGTGCCGCGGCGGCGCACGGCGCTGCTCGAGGGGGGCCGCCTCCAGGCCTACCTCTACGACACCTACACGGCCAACCGCGAGGGCGGCGCCTCGACCGGCAACGCGGCCCGCAGCGGCTACCGCTCGCTGCCCTCGGTCTCGGCCTCCAACCTGGTCGTCGCCGCCGGCGAGCTCTCGCTGGCCGGCCTGCTCGCCGAGGCCGGCGAGGGCGTCTACGTGACCGACGTCGCCGGCCTGCACTCCGGCGTCAACCCGGTCACCGGCGTCTTCTCGGTCGGCGCCTCCGGGCGCACGATCAGCGGCGGCGAGCTGGCCGAGCCGGTCCGCGAGTTCACGATCGCCGGTGATCTGGTCGCCCTGCTCGGCCAGGTGAAGGCCGCCGGATCGGAGGCCCGCTGGGTCCCGTTCGGCGGTTCGGTGAAGACTCCGCCGCTCTTGATCGGCGAGCTCTCGATCAGCGGCTCGTAACGTCTGCCGCTTGCCAATGCGGTTTTACGCCGTACCCACTGTTAGGGTGCGCGCATCTTCAACCCCGAGGAGGATTCTCGACGTGACCAAGGCTGAGTTTCTAGATCAACTATCCGGCGACGACCGGCTCGGCAGCAAAAAGGCTGCCAGCGACGCTGTCGACGCTGTGCTGGACGCAATTACCGCCGCGCTGAGTGGCGGCGACGAGGTCAGCTTCACCGGCTTCGGCAAATTCCACGTCGCTGAGCGCGGTCCGCGCCAGGGGGTCAATCCCCGCACCGGCGAGCGGATCACGATCCCGGGCGGCAAAGTCCCCCGCTTCTCGGCCGGCTCGGCCCTGAAGACCAAAGTCAAGGGCGGCTGATTCCCGCAGCTTTTGCGGATCGGCTTGCGGCGCTCGTTGACGAGCGCCGCAGCCAGATCTGCCTTGGCCTCGACCCCGACCCGGCCAAGTTGGCCGGGGACGGGGCGACGGCCGCTTCCGGCGAGGCAGCAGAGCTCGCCGCTGCCGCGGTCTCGGAGCACTGCCGCGGCCTGATCGAGCGCGCGGGCCCCGCCTGCGTCGCGATCAAGCCCCAGCTCGCCTGCTTCGAGCGGCTCGGCGCCCCCGGCTGGGCGGCGCTCAGCGAGGTCATCGAGGCCGCCCGGGATGCCGGCCTGCTGGTGATCGCCGACGGCAAGCGCGGCGACGTCCCGGTGACCGCCGCCGCCTACGCGCAGGCGCTGGTCGGCGAGACGCCGACCCCCTGGGGCCCCGTCGCCGGGCTCGGTGCCGACGCCTTCACCGCCAATCCGCTGCTCGGCCTCGACGCGCTGGAGCCGCTGGTCGCGGCTGCCGCCGAAGCCGGGGCCGGGATCTTCGCCCTGGTCCGGACCAGCAACCCGGGCGCCGCCGACGTCGAGGACCTGCCGGCGCCCGACGTGCCTTTGCACGAGCGCCTCGCCGGACTGGTCGACGGGCTCGCCCCGCGCCTCGCCGGTTCGAGCGGGCTGAGTGGGATGGGTGCGGTGGTCGGCGCCACCGAGCCCGAGCACATCGGCCGTCTGCGTGAGCTGATGCCGCGCGCCGTCTTCCTGATCCCGGGGGTGGGTGCCCAGGGCGGGCAGCCGGAGCTGCTCGGCGCCGCGTTCACCGCCGGCCCCGCCTCGGCGGTCGTCCCGGCCTCCCGCGCAATCGCCAACGCCGCCGACCAACGGCTCGCGGCGGAGGAGCTGCGGGCCGCGGTCTGGAAGATTTCGACCGCCTGAGCGCGGCTGCCGATACTACGATCAGCGGCTCCGCTCCGAACCCTCACCTGCCCCATGAAGAAACGCTCCAGTGTCTTTGCCCGGCTCTTTGCCCTGATCGCGCTCGTCGCGGCGATCGCGGCTGTCTACCTGGTCGCCTCGAACGCGCTCGACGAGGACTCGACCAAGTCCGGCAAACAGGACAGCCAGCAGACGCAGGACCCGAAGCCGAAACCGCAGATCAAAGCGGCCACCTATGAAGTCAAGTCGGGCGACACGCTGACCCGGATCTCCTACCGGAGCGGCGTCAAAGTCACCGAGCTGCTCGCACTGAACCCCGAAATCGACCCGCAGAACCTGGTTATCGGCCAGATCATCAAACTGCGATGAGGCGAACCCGCCTGGGGTTCGTGCTGCTCGCCTTTGCGCTGCTGGCGACGCCTGCGGGCGCGGCGGAGAAGCAGCCGTCACAGCCGCAGCAGCAGCAGAAGCGGCAAAAGCGGGAGCCCAAGAAGCCGAAAAAGGAAACGCTGGCCGAAAAGCTCGGCGTGCTGGCCCGGGCCTGGGCGGTGCTCGACGCCCGCAGCGGCGAGGTCCTCGCCGGGCAGGCGGCCCACGAGCGGCTGCCGATCGCCAGCACGACGAAGCTGATGACCGCCTACGTGGCGCTGAAGGAGATGCCGCTCGACAAAGTCGTGCGCGCCGCCCCCTACGACGCCGAATACGGGGAGTCGCTGCTGGAAATGCGGGCCGGCGAAAAGATCAGCGTGCGCGACCTGATCTACGGCCTGATCCTGCGCAGCGGCAACGACGCCGCGCACACGCTGGCGATCCGCACCTCCGGCAGCACCAGGCGCTTCGTCGCCGAGATGAATCGCTACGCGGCCGCGCTCGGCCTCGCCGACACCCACTACGCGAACCCGATCGGGCACGACCAGAAGGGCAACTACTCGAGCGCCCGCGACCTCCTGACCCTGACCCAGCGGCTGCTGCGGATGCCCGCCTTCGCGAAGATCTCCGACACCGAGAGCGTCGAGCTCAAGAGCACCAACCCCCCGCGCCGGATCGACACGATCAACGAACTGCTCTTGATGGAGCCGTGGGTGACCGGGGTGAAGACCGGCCACACCTGGGGCGCCGGCTACGTCCTGGTCGGCTCCGGCCGCCAGAAGGGCATCGACCTGATCTCGGTCGCGATCGCCGCCCCGACCGACGAAACGCGCTATTCCGACAATCTCGCCCTGCTCGAATACGGCTTCTCCCAGTACGAAAAGAAAAAGCCCGTAAAGAGCGGGGAGCAGTTCGCCGAAGCCACGATCGAGTACTCCGGCGGCAGCCTGCCGCTGCGGGCCGGCGACGGGATCCGGGTCGGGATCAGAAAAGGCCAGGAGCTGACGGTCAAAGTGAAGGCGCCCGACGAGGTCGAGGGCCCGATCAAACGCGGCGCCAAACTTGGCACGGTCACCGTCTACGTCGACGGTCTCAAGGCCGGCAGGGTGCCGCTGAAGGCCGCCCGTGCGGTGCCCGAGGCGAGCGGCTTCGACCGCGCCCGCGCCTTCCTCGCCGACTACTGGATTTTCATCTCGATTGCGCTGTGCGTGATACTGATTGGCGGGGTATTGCTGTACCGCCGGCTATCCCGCTGAACGACCAAGGAGCACCCACCCAGGTGGACCCGAAGTGATCCTCACCGTGACTCTCAACGCGGCGATCGACCGCACGGTCGCCGTTCCCAGCTTCCGCCTCGCCCGGCGCCACCGGGCGGTGGAGAGCCGCACCGTCGCCGGCGGCAAGGGGATCAACGTGGCGCGGGCGCTGACCCTGCTCGGCCGCCCGGTGATCGCCTCCGGCTTCGTCGGCGGCCCGACCGGCACCCGCGTGCTCGAACAGCTGCGCGAGGAGTCGGTGCTGACCGACTTCACCCGGATCGCCGCCGAGACGCGGATCAACCTGGCGGTGATCGACCCGACCTCCGGCGACCAGACCGAGATCAACGAGCGCGGGCCCGCGGTCAGCCCCGAGGAGGTCAAGCGGCTCTTCGACCGGATCGCCTACCTGGCCAGCGGCGCGAAGATCTGCGTGCTCGCCGGCTCGCTGCCGCCGGGCGCCGGGGACGACCTCTACGCCCGCCTGATCGCCGATCTCAGCCGCCGCGGCGTCGCCGTCGTGCTCGATGCCGAGGGCGAGGCGATGCTGGCAGGCGTGCGGGCCGGGGCCTCGATGGTCACCCCGAACGAGCGCGAGGCCGAGGAGCTGGTCGGCCAGGAGTTCTCCGACCGCTCCGACCTCGCCGCCGGGCTCAAAGAGCTGGTTCGCCTGGGCGCCCTGGAGGCGGCGATCACCCGGCCCGAGGGCTGCGTCGCCGCGGTCGGCGAGGGCTCCGAGCGGCGCCTGCTCGAGGTCCACACCGAGCCCCTGGAGCCGGTCTCCACGGTCGGCTCCGGCGACGCCTTCCTGGCCGGCTACGTGGCCGCCCGCTACGAGGGCCGCTCGGAGGAGGACTGCCTCGCCTACGGGGTCGCCTGCGGGGCCGAGTCGACCCAGCACTTCGGCGCCGGCACGGTCGATCGCAACCAGGTCGAGCGGCTGCTCGGGGAGGTCGCGGTCCACGATCTGGAGGTCCCCGCCGAAGTGTAGGCTGGTTGATTCACCCGCCAGCCCTGGAGGACTAACTTGGAAATCGAAATCGGTCGCGGAAAGAAGGGGCGGCGCGCCTACGGATTCGACGACATCGCCATCGTTCCTTCGCGTCGTACCCGCGACCCCGACGACATCGACATCACCTGGACCCTCGGTCCGTATCGCTTCGACATCCCGCTCGTCGCCTCGGCGATGGACGGTGTGGTCAGCCCCGACACCGCGGTGCTCACCAACGAGCTCGGTGGCCTGGGAGTGCTGAACCTGGAGGGGATCTGGACCCGCTTCGACGACGCCGAGGAGCGGCTGGAGGCAATCGCCGCCGCCCCCAAGCACGAGGCGACCAGGCTGATGCAGGAGATCTACACGGAGCCGGTCAAGGCGGAGCTGATCGGTAAGCGGATCGAGGAAATCAAGGCCCGCGGCGCCGTCGTCTGCGCCTCGCTGACCCCGCAGAAGGTGCGCGAGCACTACGAGGTGGCGGTCGAGGCCGGTCTCGACGTCCTCGTCATCCAGGGCACCGTGATCTCCGCCGAACACGTCTCGACCACGGTCGAGCCGCTGAACCTGAAGGAGTTCATCGCCGAGGTGCCGGTGCCGACCGTGGTCGGCGGCTGCGCCTCCTACTCGACCGGCCTGCACCTGATGCGGACCGGCGCGGTCGGCGTCCTCGTCGGGGTCGGCCCCGGCGCCGCCTGCACGACCCGCGGGGTGCTCGGGATCGGCGTCCCGCAGGCGACCGCGATCGCCGACGTGGCGGCGGCCCGGGCCCAGCACATGCTGGAGACCGGCGAGTACGTCAACGTGATCGCCGACGGCGGTATGCGGACCGGCGGCGACATCTCCAAGGCGATCGCCTGCGGGGCCGACGCGGTGATGATCGGCTCGCCGCTGGCCCGCGCCAAAGAGGCGCCCGGACGCGGCTTCCACTGGGGGATGGCGACCTTCCATTCCTCGCTGCCGCGCGGCACCCGCGTCTCGACCAAGCAGGACGGGACGATGAAGGAGATCCTGCTCGGTCCGGCCAAAGAGAACGACGGCACCTTCAACCTGATGGGGGCGCTGAAAACCTCGATGGCCACCTGCGGCTACGAGGACATCCGCTCCTTCCAGCGGGCCGAGGTGATGGTCGCGCCGGCGCTGATGAGCGAGGGCAAGAAGCTCCAGAACGAGCAGTCGGTGGGCATGGGCTCCAACGGCCGTGCCGCGGTCTCCGCGGGAGTCGCCGTAAGCGATGACTGATCCGGTTCTCGCCCGGTCCGACGACGACCTGCTCGTCGAGCCGGGCGAAGAGCTGCCCACGGAGGATGTTCGGGCGGTCGAGGAGGTGCTGGTCCTCGACTTCGGAGGGCAGTACTCGCAGCTGATCGCGCGGCGGATCCGCGAATGCGGGGTCTTCGCCGAGCTGCTGCCCTCGACCACGCCGGTCGAGAAGATCCGCGAGCGGGCGCCGAAGGCACTGGTGCTCTCCGGCGGCCCCGCCTCGGTCTACGAGGAGGGGGCGCCGCCCTTCCCGACCCAGCTGCTCGACCTCGAGATTCCGATGCTGGGGATCTGTTACGGGATGCAGGCGATGATGCTGGCGCTCGGCGGCAGGGTCGAGTCGGCGGAGGCGGGCGAGTTCGGCCGCACCGATCTGACCCTGACCGCGGGCGGCGGGCGTCTGCTCGGCGGTCTGCCCGAGGAGCAGAGCTGCTGGATGAGCCATCGCGACGTCGTCTTCGAGGCGCCGGAGGGATTCGTCCCGCTGGCCTCCAGCCCGAGCTCGCCGGTCGCGGCCGCGGAGATGCCCGACCGCGGCCTCTACGGGATCCAGTTCCACCCCGAGGTCGTCCACACGCCCTACGGGACCGAGATCCTCACCCGCTTCCTGCGCGACGTCGCCGGCTGCGTCGAGCAGTGGTCGCCGCGGTCGGTGATCGCCGAACAGGTCGAGAAGATCCAGACCCAGGTGGGGGAGGGGAAGGTGATCTGCGGCCTCTCCGGCGGCGTCGACTCCTCGGTCGCCGCGATGCTCGTCCACAAGGCGGTCGGCGACAAGCTCACCTGCGTCTTCGTCGACCACGGGCTGATGCGGATGAACGAGGCCGAGCAGGTGGTCGAGACGTTTAGTCAGTTCGAGATCCCGCTGGTCCACGTCGACGCCGAAGAGCGCTTCCTCGCCAAGCTGGAGGGGGTCGACGACCCGGAGACGAAGCGCAAGATCATCGGCGCCGAGTTCATCCGCGTCTTCGAGGACGAGGCGGCGAAGCTCGAGGACGTCTCCTTCCTGGTCCAGGGCACGCTCTACTCCGACGTGATCGAGTCCGGCGGCTCCGACCACGCGGCGACGATCAAGTCCCACCACAACGTCGGCGGCCTCCCCGACGACCTCGAGTTCGAGCTGGTCGAGCCGCTGCGGATGCTGTTCAAGGACGAGGTGCGCCAGGTCGGCGCCGAGCTCGGCCTGCCCGAGCGGATGGTCTGGCGCCAGCCCTTCCCGGGCCCCGGCCTCGGGATCCGGATCGTCGGCGGCGAGGTCAACAAAGAGCGGCTCGACATCCTCCGCGCCGCCGACGCGATCCTGCAGGAGGAGATCCGCGCCGCCGAGCTCTACCGCCAGCTCTGGCAGTCCTTCTGCGTGCTGCCGGTCGTGCGCTCGGTCGGCGTCCAGGGCGACGGCCGCACCTACGCCTACCCGATCGTGATCCGCGCCGTCACCTCCGACGACGCGATGACCGCCGACTGGGCGCGCCTCCCCTACGACCTCCTCGAGCGCGTCTCCAACCGGATCATCAACGAGATCCGCGACGTGAACCGGGTGGCTCTGGACATCTCCTCGAAGCCGCCGGCGACGATCGAGTGGGAGTGAGCGGAGGGGCCGCAGTCGCGAGCACCATTGTCTAGTCCTGCGGCGCCTGTGAGCCTGCGGTCTCGAAGACGGCCATCCCGATCACCGCCGAGACCGCGTCGTCGGCGCTGTCGATCCGGTAATGGCTGCGCAGGTGCGAGGCCAGCACTTTCTCGGTCGCCTCTTCCATGATCGCCACGACCTCGTTCCAGCCGATCTGGTCGAGCAGCAGCGGCAGCCAGCGGAAGACGGTGTCGTCGCGCCCGTCCAGGGTTCCCGCCTGCATCGCCGTCGCGGCCTTGTCGATGAAGGTCTGCAGGGTGGCGCCGGAGACGCCGGGGAGGATGCCGCGCGGCACGCCCCGCCAGGCTGGATTGCCGAGGAACGAGTCGGGGGTCGCCTTGTAGAAGTGCTCGGTGGCCCCGCGCCGCTGGGCGGTGTCGACGAGATGCAGGCAACCGCAGCGATCGAGCGCGCGCGTGTGGTACGCGACGTCGGTGAGACCCGTCTCCAGCGCCTCGGAGAGGCGGTTGGGACTCGACACCTGTTCGCTGAGGATCTCGAGGATGCGAACTCGCAGGGGATGCGCGAGCGCCTTGACCAGGCGTTGGTCGATCATTTCCTCTTGCTGCGTCATTTGTGGCTCCTTTTTTGGGGGTCGGCCGGTACGCCGACGTTCGTTGCTTATTTAGATACCCGCTGAGTACTTTCTTGGATCAGAGCGCTGGCCAGAAACGCCGCAACAGCCGGAAATTCTGGGTTTAAGTAATTCGATCAATAAACCGTTTGCGTACTGGAGGAGTTCGGTATGAATCAGGCTAAATACAAACTGGACTCATTCTCATTAAGATCCCGCGCATGCTCGAGGCCTTCGAACTGCCCTTCGTCCAGCGCGGCCTCCTCGAGCTGCTGATCCTCGCCGTCCCGGCCGGCCTGCTCGGGACCTGGATCGTCCTCCGCCGGCTCGCCTTCTTCTCGCACTCGGTCGGCACCGCCGCCTTCCCCGGCCTGGTCCTCGCCGACGGCCTCGGCTTCGCGGCGCCGCTCGGGGCCTTCGCCGCGGCGCTCGTCTTCACCGCCGGCAACGCGCTGCTGGGGCGGGGACGGGACCGCGGGCGCGACAGCGTCGTCGCCCTCGTCCTGGTCGGCTGCCTGGCGGCCGGGGTGATCCTCGCCAGCGACGTCTTCGGCTCCGGCGCCAACGTCGAGACGCTGCTCTTCGGCAGCCTGCTGCTGGTCGACGGCGCCGACATCAGGCTGGCCGCCGTCGCCGCGGTCGCGACCCTGCTGGCCAGTGCCCTGGTCGGACGCCGCTGGCTCGCCCAGGGCTTCGACCCCGAGAACGGCGCGATCGGGCGCCGCGAGCGGCTGCTCCTCGACGCGGTCCTGCTCACCCTGATCGCCCTGGCGACGACGGCGGCGCTCTCCGTGGTCGGCGCGCTGCTGGTCGCCTCGCTCTTCGTCGTCCCCGCCGCCACCGCCCGCCTGCTGACCCGGCGGATGCTGAGCTGGCAGCTTGCCAGCGTCGCCCTGGTCGCCGCCGAGGGCACGCTCGGCCTCTGGCTCTCGGTCGAAACCGATGCCCCTCCCGGGGCGACGATCGCCTGCGTCGCCGGCGCCGTCTTCGCGCTGGTGGCGCTCGGCCGCGAGCTCCTGGAGCGGATTCCACGGGCGCCTCTCGCGGCCGGAGCGGCCGCGCTCGGCCTGGTCGCCTTCGCGGCCGGCTGCGGCGGTTCCGGCTCGGACTCCGAAGGCAGGCTCGAGGTGGTGGCGACGACCACCCAGATCGGCGACTGGGTGCGCGCGGTCGGCGGCGACGCCGTCGCGGTCGACCAGGTGCTGGAGCCGAACACCGACCCGCACGAGTACGAGCCGCGGCCCAGCGACGTCGCCGCCGCGGCCGGCGCTGCCGTCGTCTTCGCCAGCGGCGACGACCTCGACACCTGGATCGACCAGATCGTCTCCGACAGCGGCAGCGACGCCGAGGTGATCGATCTCGGGGCGCACGTCCCGGAGCGGCTGGCCGGCGAGGGCGAGCACGAGCCCGAGGAGGAGCACGCCGGCGACGAGCACGAGGTCCACGAGCACGACTCCGCGTACGACCCGCACTGGTGGCACGACCCGCGCAACGCCGAGGCCGCCGTGCGGGAGATCCAGCGGGCCCTGAGCGCCGCCGACCCGGCCGATCGCGCGCTCTTCCGCCGCAACGCCGACGAGTACCTGCGCCGGCTCGCCCGCCTCGACGCCGGGATCGCCAGTTGCCTCGGCCGGATCCCGCCCGCCGAGCGCAAGCTGGTCACCGACCACGACGCCTTCGGCTACTTCGCCCACCGCTACGGGATCGACGTGGTCGGCGCCGTGATCCCCTCGCAGACGACCCAGGCGCAGGCCTCGGCCAAGGACGTCAGCGCCTTGATCGACCTGATCGAACGCGAAGGGGTGAAGGCGGTCTTCCCGGAGAGCTCGCTCAGCGCCAGCGTCGCCGAAGCGGTCGCCCGCCAGACCGGCGCCTCCTCCGACCACGAGCTCTACGGCGACACGCTCGGCCCGGAGGGCTCGCCGGGCGCCACCTACATCGGCATGGAGGCGGCCAACGCCGAGGCGATGGCCCGCGGCTTCAGCGACGGGAGGATCGGGTGTCAGCTGAGCCCCTGATCGAGGCGCACGCCGTGGCGCTCGGCTACGGCTCCGGCCAGGCCGTCGTCACCGATCTCGAGTTCGAGCTGCGGGCCGGCGAGCGGCTCGCCCTGCTCGGTCCCAACGGCGGCGGCAAGACGACGATCCTGCGCGCCCTGCTCGGCCAGCTGAGCCCGCTTGCCGGCAGCCTGCGAGTCGGCGCTTCCTGCGGCTCGGTCCCGCAGACCGAGCGCTCGCGGCTCGACTATCCCGTCTCGGCGCTCGACGTGGCCGCGATGGGCGCGCTGGCTGGGCAGCCGTGGTGGCGCCGCCCGGGCCGGGCCGGGCGCGAGCGGGCGCGGCTGGCGCTCGCCCGGGTCGGCCTCGAGACCCGCGCCGAGGAGACCTTCGGCGAGCTCTCCGGCGGCCAGCGCCAGCGCGTCCTGATCGCCCGCGCGCTCGTCCAGGACGCCCGTGTGCTGCTGATGGACGAGCCGTTCACCGGCCTCGACCGGCCCTCCGCCGAGCGGCTCGAAGCGCTGATCGCCGAGCTCGCCGGCGAAGGGCACGCGATCGCGATGGCGACCCACGACCTCGAGCAGGCGCGCCGCTGGGACACGGTGCTCTGCGTCAACGGGCGCCAGATCGCGGTCGGCGCTCCGGCCGCGGTGCTCGACGTCCCCGTCCTCGAAGCCACCTACGGCGGGGCGATCGTCGAGCTGCCCGACGGCAGCGGCCGCGCCGTCCTGCCCGCCCACCATCACCACCACTGAGATGTTCGAGCCGCTGACCGAGACGTTCATGCAGCGGGCGATCGCCGAGATGACCCTGCTCGCCCTGGCCGGCGGCGCGCTCGGCTGCTGGGTCGTGCTGCACGAGCTCTCCTACGCGGCCGAGTCGCTCGCCCACTCGCTCTTCCCGGGACTCGTCATCGCCGCGATCGCCGGCCTGCCGCTGCTGCTCGGGGCGACCCCGGCGGTGGTGCTGGCGGCGCTGGCGATCGCCCTCGCCTCGCGGCTGCGCGAGGTCGGCCGCGACGTCGGGGTCGCGGTCGTCGTCACCACGATGTTCGGCCTCGGCGTGCTGCTGGCGCTCTCGCCGGACTCGCCGCCCGGGGTGGAGGCGTTGCTGTTCGGCGACGTGCTCGGTCCCGGCGACGGCGACATCATCGCCGCCGCGGTGCTCGTCCTGGTGCTCGCCGTGGCCCTGCCGCTGCTGCACGGGCGCCTGCTCGCGACCGGCTTCGACCGCGACGCGGCGGGCGCGCTCGGCCTCTCGCCGGGCCTTGTCGAGGCCGCCCTGCTGGTCCTCCTGGCGGCGGCGATCGTGGTCGCCGTCCAGGGCCTCGGCAACCTGCTCGTCGTCGCCGTCTTCGTCGGTCCGGCGGCGAGCGCCCGCAACCTCAGCGACCGGATCGCCCCGATGATCGCGATCGCCGTCGGTGTCGCGGTGCTTGCCGGTCTGGCCGGTCTCTATCTCTCCTACTACGCGGGGACGGCCGGCGGCGCCTCGGTCGCCCTGATGATCGTCGCCTTCTACCTGCTCTCGCTGCTGCCGGCCTCGCTGAGGCGCTTCCGGCCCGCGAGCTTGCGCACCGCCGAGGGCTACGATCACTAGGTGACGACCGTGACCGACAGCGGCTGGGCCGAGCACGCGCTCACCACCCTGCAGGAGGCGGGCCACCGCCGCGGCGGCGCCCGCACCGCGGTCGTCGAAGCCCTCGCCGGCCACGACTGCGCGGTGACCGCGATCGAACTCGACGACGAGCTGCGCCGCCGCAAGCCCGCGGTCGCCCGGGCCAGCGTCTACCGGGCCCTCGAGCAGCTCGAGGAGCTCGGCCTGGTCCGCCGGATCGAGGTCTGCCGCGGCACCGCCGGCTACGAGCGCGTCGACCCCGCCGGCCACCATCACCACCACGCGATCTGCCGCGACTGCGGCCGCATGGTCCCGTTCGAGGACCGCTCCCTGGAGGTGGCGATCCATCGCCTCTCCGAAAGCATCGACTTCGAGGTTGCCGAGCACGACGTGGTGCTCAAAGGGCGTTGCGAGAAGTGCAGTTGAGCTGGCTGGCGACGCCGGGCCGGGTCGCACACCGACTCGGCAGGTAGGTGTGGGATTGGCCCGGCGGGATGGGGCGGGATTCCGCGAGACGGCGATCGCGCGGTTCTTTATCCGTCCCTCAGGCGGATAAGGAACCGCGCGGTGAACGGCTTGTTCCGGTGGAACTTATGACCGCATAGCGACCAAAACTCCCACCGGAACCGAGCAGAGGGCCAGCCCGCACACCTACCTGCCCACGGAGGTGTGTGGGCTGGCCCGCGTCCCTGCTGGCTAGCTGTAGCGATCCCACTTCTGCAGTTCCGCAAGCGGATCGAACGGGCTGCCGCCCTCGTACCAGCCGGAGGCGGACCAGATCTCGAAGTGGAGGTGACAGCCGGAGGAGGAGCCGGTGGTGCCGGTGATCCCGATCGGCTGGCCGGTGCGGACGGTTTCGCCCGCTTTCAGCGGCGAGGGTTCGGCCATGTGCATGTAGACGAAGTCGTTGGGGGTGCCCTTGCCGTCGATCACGACGTAGTTGCCGCCGCCGTCGTCCCAGCCCGAGAACTGGACGCGGCCGCCGCGGGCGGCGACCAGCGGCGTGCCGCAGGCGGCCATCACGTCCTGGCCCTGGTGGGTGTGGCCGGAGCGGCCGGCGCCGAAGCGGGCCATCGCGCCGCCGTAGTCGTGGGCGCCGAGGACCGGGAAGGTGTAGCCGTAGAGCGTGAAGCCGAGGCCGAGGGTCGTCGTCGCGGTCGCCTTGCGGGCCGCGGGGGCTGGCGTCTGGGGGCTGATCCGGAAGCTGTACTTGCCGTTGCGGGCCGGTTTCCCTTCGATGGTGGTGCCGTCCCAGCGCAGGTTGTAGGCGACGTTGGGGGCGAGGTCGTCGCGGTAGAAGCTGCGGACGATTTCGCCGGTGCCGTTGACGACGTCGACGCGGACGTCGTTCTGGGGCTGGCTGCTGCCCAGCGTGTAGCTGAGGCGGGGGTAGCGGACACCGAAGTAGAAGGACTTGCGCGGCTTCGTTTCGGCCGCGACGAGGGTGATCGCGCCGGCGCTCGGTTCCGCCGCCGGGGCGCCGCTGCCGCTGCCGGGCGGCGGCGGGGAGGAGGTCGGGGTCGGCGCGCCGCCGGTTCCGGCGAAGGCGCTGGAGGCAGCGATCGCGAGCATCGCGAACGTCGCCGAAATCCCGATCCCGCCGGCCCATCCACGCCGGCCACTCGCTGTCCTGCGCACCGCTTAGCCCTCTCTCTCGATCGCCTGCGGAGTTAGCTGTCGGGCTCGCGCTGAAAGAGTCGCGCTACGGGCGGGATTCGCCCGATTCGCCCCCGGGACCTGCTTCGATCCCTGCGGGTCCTCCGCTCCCAATCGGGTGGCCGATGGGATTAGGCATTTGCTGGCGCGGCAGTATAGGTAACCGACCTGAAGCCACCGCGCGGACCCCGGGCCGGCCGCGAGTCGCTCAACCTGGCTATCATCCCCCGGCCGCGCAGGTACGTCCGCGTGGCTTTTTTCTGATTGAGAGCGCGAGAAGACCGATGAAGACCTACGTAGCCAACGCCGAGAATCGCCAGCGAGACTGGTACGTCGTCGATGCCGAGGGCCAGACCCTGGGCCGTCTGGCGACCCAGATCGCCGACGCTCTGCGCGGAAAGCGCAAGCCCGAGTACACGCCCCACGTCGACACCGGCGACTTCATCGTCGTCGTCAACGCGGAGAAAATCCGCGTCACCGGCAACAAGCTGGAGCAGAAGACGTACTGGCGCCACAGCGGCTACCCGGGCGGGATCAAGTCGCGCACGCTGGCCGAGATGCTCGATCGCAAGCCCGAGGAAGTGATCCGCAAGGCGGTCAAGGGCATGCTCCCGCGCAACCGCCTCGCCCGCCAGCAACTGACCAAGCTGAAGGTGTACGCCGGGCCGGAGCATCCGCACGCGGCCCAGCAGCCGAAACCGATGGAGACGAACTGAATTGATGTTCCCTGAGGACGAGCAGACCCCGGACGAGAGCACCGAGGAGACCCCGGCGGAGGAGACGCCCGAGCCCGAGGCGTCCGAGTCGGCCGATCCCGCCCCCGTCGCCGAGGAGCAGGGCGAGAACGCCGCTCCGGTTGACGACGCCGCCGCCGAGCAGCTCGAGGAGCCCGCCGGCGAGCCGGTCGCCGAGGCCGAGGAGTCCCCCGCCGAGGCCGAGCCCGAGGCCGCCGAGGAGTCCCCCGCCGAGGCCGAGGCCGAGCCCGAGGCCGCCGAGGAGCCCGCCGCCGAGGCCGAGGAGCCGAAGCCCGCTGCGGCTGAGGCCCCCGCCGAGAAGCCCGCGGCCGAGGAGAAGAAAAAAGACGTGATCCCGGGCGCCGACCTGGAGCCGATCCTGGTCGAGCCCGAGGGGCCGGCGCTGAGCGCCGAGGAGAAGGCCCGCCTCGAGGCCGAGGAAGAGGAGAAAGCGCGTCGCGAGGCCGAGCTGGCCGCCGCCGACGAGGCCGCCGAGACCGCCACCCGCGCCCCGGCGAAGATGGAGAGCGGCGCCCGCTTCCTCGCCACCGGCAAACGCAAGCGCTCGATCGCCCGCGTCACCCTGCTTCCCGGCGACGGCAAGATCGAAATCAACAAGCGCAGCCTCGAGGAGTTCTTCCCGCGGCCCCTGCACCAGACGATGGCGGTCCAGCCGCTCACCGTCTCCGGCTACGAGGGCAACGTCGATGTCCGCATCCGCGTCCACGGCGGCGGGATCAGCGGCCAGGCCGGCGCCGTGCGGCACGGAATCGCCCGGGCGCTGACCGAGATCGACCCCGAGCTGCGCGGCGATCTCAAGCGCCGCGGCTTCCTCACCCGCGACGCTCGCGTCAAGGAGCGTCGCAAGGCGGGCTTCAAGAAGGCCCGTAAGAAGCCGCAGTTCTCGAAGCGCTAAAACTTTCTCGTTTGCGCTTCCGGGCGCTGAAGATGTAGGACTAGGTTCTTGCCCCGCTTGCTGGGACGGGAATTGGGTACCCGCCACCGAAACTAGGAGTCCTATGGCCACCCAGACGACCAGAAAGCTTTTCGGGACCGACGGCATCCGCGGCGAGGCCGGGACCTTCCTGACCGCCGAGCTGGCGACCTCGCTTGGGCGGGCCGTAACCGCCTCGCTGGAGGCCGAACGCCCGCAGGTCCTGATCGTCCGCGACCCGCGCGAGTCCGGGCCGATGCTGGAGGCGGCGCTGGCCGCCGGCGTTGCCGCGGCTGGGGGCGACGCGCTGCTCGGCGGCGTGCTGCCGACCCCGGCGGCGGCGATCCTCGTGAAGCGGCTCGGACTCGACCTGGCGGCGGTCGTCTCCGCCTCCCACAACCCCTTCCACGACAACGGGATCAAGTTCTTCGACGGCAGCGGGACCAAGCTCGGCGACGAGATCGAGGCGCGGATCGAGGCGCTGATGGAGGAGGCGCCGCCGCCGACCGCGCGGGCCGGCGCCGTGCGCGAGCTGAACGGCGGTCTCGACGACTACCTGCGGGAGCTCGAGCGCGCCTTCCCACTCGACCTCTCCGGCCGCCACGTCGTCCTCGACTGCGCCAACGGCGCCACCTTCCGGGCCGGCCCGGCGATCTTCGAGCGGCTCGGCGCCAGCGTGGAGACGATCGGTGTCGAGCCCGACGGCCGCAACATCAACGCCGGCTGCGGATCCACCCACATGGAGGCGCTGGCCGCCCAGGTGGTCGCCTCCGGGGCGGACATCGGCTTCGCCTTCGACGGCGACGGTGACCGGGTGCTGGCGGTCGACGGCAGCGGCCGCGTCCACGACGGCGACGAGCTGATCGCCCTCGGCGCCCGCGGGATGGCCGCCCGCGGCGAGCTCGACGGCGTCGTCGTCACCGTGATGACCAACTACGGCTTCCACCGGGCGATGGCCGACGACGGGATCGAGGTCGCGGTCACCCAGGTCGGCGACCGCTACGTGATCGACGAGATGCTGCGCCGCGGCTGGCAGCTCGGCGGCGAGCAGTCCGGCCACATCATCGCCACCGACTTCGTCGCCACCGGCGACGGGATCGCGGCGGCGCTGATGACGATGCGGGAGCTCGGCGAGCGCGGGCTCGGCGACGCCGCCCCGATGGAGAAGCTGCCCCAGACCCTGGTCAACGTCGAGGTAGCCGACCGCGAGGCGGTCAACGACGCGGCAGCCGTCTGGGAGGCGGTCGAGCGCGAGCACGAGGCCCTGGAGGGCCGGGGACGGGTGCTGCTGCGCCCCTCCGGCACCGAGCCGCTGGTCCGGGTGATGGTCGAGGCGCCGAGCGCCGAGGAGGCCGAGGCCGTCTGCGGGCGGCTGGTCGCGATCGTCCGCGAAGAGCTGGGGTAGGAGACCCGAGGGCGCCCGCCCTCTACCCTGTCTCGCCTCTGTGTGTGGAATCGTCGGATACGTCGGTGGGCGCCCCTGCGAGGAGCTGCTCCTCTCCGGCCTCGAAAAGCTCGAATACCGCGGCTATGACTCGGCCGGTCTCTCCGTGCTCGAGGACGGCGAGGTCGAGAGCGTGCACGCGGTCGGCAACCTCGCGAACCTGCGGGCGGCGGTCGAGGGGCGCGCCGACAACGGCGCCGGCGCCCTGCCCCCGTCCCACACCGGCATCGCCCACACCCGCTGGGCGACCCACGGCCGGGTCACCGAGGAGAACGCCCACCCGCACGACGACAGCTCCGGCAAGGTCCACATCGTCCTCAACGGGATCGTCGAGAACCACGCCGGGCTGCGCAAGCGGCTGCAGGCCGAAGGCGAGGAGTTCACCTCGGAGACCGACGCCGAGGTCGTCGCCCACCTGATCGCCCACCACTACGACGGCGACCTCGCCGCCGCCGTCCGCGCCGCCTACGCCGAGCTGCGCGGCCACTACGCCTTCGTGGCGATGCACGCCGACGAGCCCGAGCGGCTGCTCGGCGCCCGCAAGGAGTGCCCGCTGGTCGCCGGGATCGGCGAGGGGGAGACCTTTCTCGCCTCGGCGATCCCCGCCTTCCTCGCCGACACCCGCACGGCGATGCCGATCGAGAACGGCGAGATCGTCGAAATCGACGCCACCGGGATCCGCATCAGCGACGCCGAGGGGGCGCCGATCGAGCGCCAGTCCGAAGAGGTGACCTGGGACGCCGACGCCGCCGAGAAAGGCGGCTACGAGACCTTCATGCTGAAGGAGATCCACGAACAGGCCGACGCCGTCGCCGAGACGATCGCCGACCGCCTGCCCGGCGACGAGGGGGTCGACCTCTCCGACGTCGCGCTATCCGACGAGTTCCTCCGCGAGGTCAAGCGGATCGTGATCGTCGCCTGTGGCACCTCCTACCACGCCGGTCTGATCGGGCGTTACGCGATCGAGGAGTGGGCGCGGGTGCCGGTCGAAATGGACATCGCCTCCGAGTACCGCTACCGCAACCCGGTGGTCGGGCCCGGCGACCTGGTGATCGGGATGACCCAGTCGGGCGAGACCGCCGACACCCTGGCGGCGATGCGCCTGGCCCGCGAGGCCGGTGCCACCGTGCTCGCGGTCACCAACATCATGGGCAGCCAGGTGACCCGCGAAGCCGACGCGGTCCTCTACACGCGGGCCGGGCTGGAGATCAGCGTCGCCGCGACCAAGACCTTCGTCGCCCAGGTCGCGGCGATGTACCTGCTGGGGCTGCGCCTGGCCGAGCTGCGGGGGACCTTGGAGCCGGCGCGGATCGCCGAGCTGGTCGCCGGGCTGAAGGCGCTGCCGAGCAAGATCGACGAGACCCTGGAGGCGACCGAGGAGGGCGTCAAGGCGGTCTCCGCCGCCCACTCCGACCAGAACTTCTTTCTCTACCTCGGCCGCCACATCGGCCTGCCGGTCTGCCTCGAGGGGGCGCTGAAGCTGAAGGAGGTCTCCTACATCCCGACCGACGCCTACGCGGCGGGGGAGATGAAGCACGGCCCGATCGCGCTGCTCGACGAGTCGACGCCGGTGGTCTGTGTCGCCACCGACAGCCCGGTGCTGGAGAAGGTCCTCTCCAACGTCGAGGAGGTGCGGGCGCGCGGCGCGCAGACGATCGCGATCGCCACCGCCGGCTCCGAGCGGGCCGGCGAAGTCGCCGACGAGACGATCGCCGTCGCCGCCACCGACTGGATCCTGCAGCCGATCGTCGCGATTCTGCCGCTGCAGCTGCTCGCCTACGACATCGCCCGGGCCCGCGGGCTGAACGTCGACCAGCCCCGTAATTTGGCCAAGACCGTCACGGTCGAGTAAATCGGTCCAAACGGGCTGTTAGGGTGCGCCGCCGCATGAAGGTACGTCTCGTTCATCTCCTTGCTCTGGCCACGGCCGCCGCCGCGCTGATCGTCGCCGGCTGCGGCGGCGACGACAGCTCCGGCTCGGACCCCGCCGCGGTGGCGCCGGCCGACTCGCCGGTCTTCATCGACGTCGCGGTGCGGCCCGAAGGCGACCTGCAGACGAACCTCGAGACGCTGGCCAAGAGCCTCGCCGGGATCGACGACCTCGGCGGCTTCGTGATCGAACAGCTCGAAGAATCGGCGGCGGGCGACGGCGAAGAATTCGACTACGAGAAAGAAGTCGAGCCCTGGCTCGGCGAGAAGGCCGGGATCTCGCTGCAGGAGTACGACGGCGAGGACTTCCAGGGCTTCGTGGTCGCGGTCGCGACTACTGACACCGGCGCCGCCCAGGAATTCGTCGACGACAAGGCCGACGAAGTGGCCGAGGAACCCTCCTACGAGGGCACCGACTTCAAGGTCGAAGAGGACGGCGAGGCGGTCGGGATCGTCGGCGACTTCCTCGTCTTCGCCGAAAACGAAGCGTCCTTCAAAGCCGCGGTCGACGCGAGCAACGAGGAATCGCTCGCCGACCAGGACGCCTACACGAGCGCGGTCGACGCCGCCCCCGCGGAAAGCCTCGCCAACGTCTTCGTCGACGTCGGCGGGCTGATCGAAGAATCCGGTGGCGCGATCGATCCCGAAACCGAAGGCTTCCTCGAAACCGCGGGGATCGAGCCGAAAGACGCGACCGCGCTGGCCAGCGTCGTTCCGGGCTCAAACCAGATCGAGATCGACTTCGCCACCGACCTGGTCGGCGACGACGCGCCGACCGGCGACGCCTCGCAGCTGCTCGGCTCGCTGCCGGGCGGCTCCTTCGCCGCCTTCGCGACGACCGAATTCGGCAAGCGGCTGAGCGAAGCGATCGACCAGCTCGACGAAAACGGCATCCCGGGCGAGCTGGAACCGAACGAACTGAAGAGCGCGATGAAAGCGGCAAACATCGACCTCGACCGGATCGGCGGCTCGATCGAGGACCTCGGCGTCTTCGCCCAGGGCAACACCGAGAGCAACCTGACCGGCGCCGTCGTGCTCACCACCACCGACGCCAAGGAAGCCAAGAACACCGTCTCCAACATCGGCCTGCTGCTGCGGGCCAGCGAGACCCCGGGGATCACCGCGATCTCCGAAAACGGCGTCAGCGGCTTCTCGATCAGCGACGACGACCTCGGCGCCCAGCCGCTGGTCGTCGCGGCCAAAGGCGAGAAGATCGCGATCTCCTACGGACCGGTCGCCGCGGCCGCGGCGCTGACCGCCGGCAAGAGCGCCACGCTGGCCGAGAACCCCGCCTTCAAAGCGGCCGGAGACGCCCTCGGCGACACCCCGCTGAGCGGCTTCATCGCCGGGCCGGCCACGGTCGCCCTGGTCGAAAACATGCTCTCGCCCGAGGAAGCCGCCGAACTCGCGGAAGTCCGGCCGCTGCTCGACAAGATCGAATACGTCGCGATCGGCACCGGCAGCGACGGCGATCTGGCGACTTCGAAGCTGATCCTCGGCTTCGACGAATAGCCGCTCTCAGGTCAGCTTCAGCTGGCGCCGGTCGCGCACGATCGCGAACGGGTCGTCGGTGCCTTTTGGCGGCCGCTCCGCCCTGACCCGTTCACGAAGCGAGTTCAGCGTTCCTCCGGCCACGTAGTAACGGGCCCGGCGCTCGCCGACGGGCTCGAGCAGCTCTGCGTCGACCATCGCCCGCAGGTCCCTGGAAGCGGTCAGATCGCTCAGCTCCTCGCCGATCGCCGCTTCCGCGGAGGATCGGTAGACCCGGCGGCGGATGCGGATCCCGATAGCGGCGTCCATCAGACCCGCGGCACAGCGTTCGGGGAGCCGGTGGACCTCGGCGAGGTCCGTGCAGGAGTTCCAGAGGATCTCGATCTCTTCGCGGCGCCGCATCGTCGTGATCGCCTGCAGGTAGTGCGCTCGCATGCAGAAGCGCAGCCAGGCCCTTGCGTCTCGATCCGGATTCCACGACCCCGCGCCCACGTCCTCGAGAACCGCGTAGTAGGACTCCGTGTTGCGGCCGAGGAACTCCTCGATGCTGGAGAAGACGGGGGCGACCACCCGGTCACGCGCGAGAACAAGCGTCTGCAGGCACCTCGCCATCCGGCCGTTGCCGTCGCTGGAGGGATGGATCATGGTCAGGTTGAGGTGGGCCATCGCGGCCTTGACGACAACGGGTGCCTCGTCCTCCTCAAGTTGACGAAGCATCTCGGTGATCAGGTCCGGGATCTCGTCGTGGAGAGGCCCCTCGTAGACGACCTCTCCGGTCTCCTCGCGTCGGACGAAGATCTGCCCGGGGCGCCAGCGCCCCGGATTCTTCGAGAGGTCGTGCTTGATCATCATGAAATGGAGGCTCTTGAGGAGCCCCTCGTCGACCTCGAGTCCGTCGTCGTCGGCTATCTGGAGCACGTAGGTCATCGCATCGCGGTAGCCAGCCAGGGCCAGCTGGGTCTCCTCCTCGGCGGCGAGGGTGGGTTCTTCTTCCACGGCGGCGACCACGTCGTCGAGCGAGGCGTTGTAGCCCTCGATGCTGTTGGAGCCCTGAACCGCCCTGGCGAACGCCATTCGCCGCAGTCGTCCCGACCAGCGTCGGGGCTCCTGCACCCGATCGCGGAGGGCGGTGCGCTGCTCGCGGAGCAGATCGAGAACCTCGAGCTCGTCCTCTCTGAGGTCCGGAGTCCGAAAGACCATGATGTTTAGAAAGTATCAATGCCCACGGCCAAATGATATTAAGAAAATATCAATGCATCATCGCCGCTGGCGGCGGATGGCACTGAGGCTGTGGCTAGGCTGACGGGATGGAGTCCTGGCTGGAGCCGCTGTACGACGCCGCGGGGATTCGGGCGATCGACGCCTGGGCGATCGAGCGGCAGGGGGTCCCCTCGGAGCGGCTGATGGAGGCGGCGGCGGGGAAGCTGGCCGAGGCTGTCGCCGGGCTCTCGCCGCAGGGGCCGATCCGGGTGCTCTGCGGGAAGGGGAACAACGGTGGCGACGGGGAGATCGCGGCCCGCAAGCTGGAGCGGCTCGGGTTCGAGGTCGAGGTCGCGCGGCTCTTCGACGCGGGCGCCCCGGACGATTTCGACGCCTGGCTGGCCGGCTCGGGGGCGGTCGTCGACGCGATCTTCGGCACCGGCTTCTCCGGGGTCCCGCGCGAGCCGGCCGCGGCGGCGATCGCCGCGATCAACCGCTGCCCGGCGCCGGTCGTCGCCTGCGACATCGCCTCCGGAGTCGACGCCTCCAGCGGCGAGATCGCCGCGGAGGCGGTCGAAGCGGAGCTCACGGTCAGCTTCCACGCCGCCAAGGTCGGGCAGTGGGTGGCGCCCGGCAAGTGGCACACCGGCG
>JAWVEZ010000054.1:0-11888 GCA_033856455.1 Solirubrobacterales bacterium
CCCCTTGACACAGGGGTAATTTCCGCCTCCCTCCCGACCTAGCTTCCCGGCCTGGAAATGCAAAGCGGCCGGGGCACCGCGTGAACGGCCCCCGGCCCGACACCCGGGAGGTCAGTCCCAGATGCCCCACAAGGCTACGTCTCGCACCACGCAGGACGAAGACGACAAGGCGGAAGTAGCAGTTCTTGCAGTGGTCCTCAGCGAGCACCCAGCGCTGATGACGCTCGCTGAAATCGCAGGCGAAGTAGACGACGCCGACGCCGCTGATCGCGGCGTGCATCGGCTGGTCGGCGTCGGCCTCCTGCGGCGGGAGGGGGAATCGGTGATCCCCACGCGGGCAGCCCTGCGCTTCTCGCGGCTGGTGCAGTGGTGACCATCGGGGAACGGTTCGGCGAGAACCTACGCCGCTGCCGGCGACGGGCGCGACTCTCTCAGGAAGAAGTCGCGATCCGCGCCTCCCTGCACCGCACGGCCATCGGCATGTTGGAGGCCGGGCACCGTAAACCGCGGATCGACACGTTGCTGAAGCTCGCGGCGGCGGTTGAAGCCGACGTAGACGAGTTGCTGGCCGGGATCGACTGGGTGCCCCGGAATCCGAAAGGCGGCGACTTCTACGTCGCGCCGTGGGCGGTGCCCTGAGTAGGAGACCGCCGCGACACAAGGCTCTAAATACTCTTATGCTCTCGCGCAATGGGCGGGGGGAAGATCGCGTTCGCAAGGATCGAGTGGGAGACGCTCGCGGCGAGCGCTGATCCAGCAAAGGCACTTCGCCAATCGCTTGTTCCTGGTACCCGCGTCGAGATCCGCAAGCGGACGTGGCGGATGGGGAAGTGGGAGGAGGAGGGGAAGGCGTTCGTTGGCCGGATTGGCTTCCAGACTTCGGCGATGGCCGAGTTGTGGGACGAGGAGGCGAACGACTTCCGTGAGCATGCCCGTCCACTTGGACTGACCTCGCCATTTGCAATCGATCCGGTTGAGATGCGGGTCGCGTTTCAGCTACGAGGCAAGGAGATTCAGGCCAACTCATTCACGGGGGCGCTTCAGGCGCTGCTGAACGAGGCGTCTCAGGGCGACCGGTGGCGTGTTTCGCGCGACACCCGACAGGTGCCGCTGGAGGCGTGGGCGGAGAGCGTGGATCGCGTGAGAACGGTTCTACTCACCCTTCGCCGGCCCAATCCGCACTACGGCTCGCGTCAGACGATACGCGACCTCATCGAGGGCACGAACGCGGGGACGGTGCAGTTCGCGGCTCACGCGGAGGTAAACGATCCGCAGGGCATCGACCTAAGCGACCCCCTCGTCAAGGAGGGCATCGAGCATGCCCACCAGAACTACGGCGAGGTTCGGATTACCGGAGAGACCAACGGCGAGCAGAGCCAGTGGACCTCCGAGGACGACTCGGCCTCTGAGATTCGAGTCGCCGAGGCCGATCCGGATACCCACGAGGTCAGTGGGCGGTCGCTACGGCATGAGCTGGGAGACCCGACCGCCGAAAAGGAAGACATCGACGAGGCGCGCGCCTCGGTAGACGAGTACAAGGCCAGCATCGAGCACAATGAGAGCGAGGAGTTCGGCATGCTTGACGAGGACGACGACCAGAATTGAAGCTTTATCTCCGCACTGCACTCCATTGGGATTTCGGGGTGGGGCTCGCAGTCGGTGCGTTGGTCGCCTGGCTGGCGTGCGATAGCGCGGTTCGGGATCAGGGCGTCACGTTGACCATCGCGACCGGTGCCGTCGGTGTGGCGATCATCAGCGCCGTTCTGACCGCCCTGGCGGTTATCGCGGCATTGTTCGACGGTCCTTACCGGCGCGTGCTCGAAGCCGCTGGCGGCATCCGCGAGGCGATGGCGCCCTACATAGTCATTGCCATCGCTGCTGGTTTGTCGGTTACCGCGGCGCTCGTCGTTGCAGTTGGATGGCCCGAGTTCTCTCCGGTGCTGCAGCGGGTGGGGCTTGGGGTCGCTACCGCGCTCGCCACTTGGTCTGTCGCCGGGACGGTCGTCCTGATCGAGCTAACGATCTTCCATGCCGAGCAACGAGCGGCGCTGATGCGCAACGAAGAAGATGCGCAGCGCGGACAGGGGCGCTCGGACGCGACGGGCGGCTAGCCCGCCGTCGCGTCCTCGTCCGCAACCAACTCCGCGTAGGGCAACGTCTCCCCGTGGATCATCACTAGCAGCGTGTCCCGGAACAGGTACTCGTTGTCGCGGTTGTTGAAGCGGAAGGCAATCTCGTCCAGGTAGGCGGGCAGATGCTTGGCGCTCATCTGGTGGTAGGTGCCGATCACGGAGCGCTTGAGCAGGCTCCAGACGCCCTCCACGGTGTTCGTATGCACGACGCCGCGAACCCATTCGTCGCCGACGTGGTTGACCTTGTGATGTTCGGTGTCCTCGTCTGAGAGGTCGCCCCAGGCTTTCGCCGAGTCCGTGTAGATGGCTTTGGCGCCGTCGCTGACGGTCTCCTCCACGAAGTCGTGGTAGCTCTGGCGTTTGCGGCGATCCGGGCCGACGCGGACGCTGAAGCGGACTTCCCCGTCGCGCTCGATTGCGCCCAGCACCATCTGCTTGTTCGCGTGCGGGCCTTTGCGGTTGTTCGGGTCTTCGGTGTACTTGCCGCCGATGAACGTCTCGTCAATCTCCACGATGCCGTGCAGCGGGATCGGCGAGTCCTCCTCCATCGCCGAGCGCACCCGGTGGCCGAGATACCACGCGGTCTTGTAGCTGACGCCCAGCGTGCGCTGAAGCTGTTTGGCGCTGATCCCCTTCTTCGACTCGCCGATCAGGTAGATCGCGAGGAACCACTTCCAGAGGGGCAGGTGGCTGTCGTGGAAGACCGTCCCCGCCGTGACCGAGAACTGGTAGCGGCACGCCGTTTCGTTGCACTCCCATTGCTTGCGCTTCTCGATCCTCGAGAGCGACGTTGAGTTGCAGCGCGGGCAGTAGACGCCCGCGGGCCAGCGGAGGTCTTCCAGGTACTGCCGGCACCTATCCTCAGAGCCATATTCCTCGATCAGCTTTGGGAGGTTCATCGCTTCGATGCCCCGCAAGAAGAAAAAAGCCCGCGAGCTGAAAGACGACGCCGTGATGAAGAAATTGTTCCCGAAAGACGTTCGGGACGAGGCGAAGAAAACGGCTCTAGAGAACAGGAAAGCGAAGTCATAGGGCAACCCTATGGCCTCGCCTACCCTGTGTCAAGTACATAATCCCCAAAAAAGTACAAGACGCTCCGAGGGGCACCTGGCCCCTCCACGCCGGCGCTTGCGGTGGACGATCGGGACGGATCGGCGTCGCGCTTGTCGCGTAGCTGATTCGACTGGCGAAGCTACATCTGAGTATGTAGGGTCCTGCCCTCTAATCGGCCAGGGGGAAAGATGCTCGCACTCGGACGTGGTTTCGGCGTGATCGCTGTGGTGGTTCTGGCGTTGTTGGTGCCGGCGGCGGCTTCGGCGGCAGCGCCGGCCAATGACAACTTCGCCGACCGGGAGGTGCTCGGCGGGCCGCTTCCGATCGAGGTGACGCGGTCGAATGACGAGGCGACCAATGAGCCCGAAGAGTCACTCAACCTGTTTGCGGCCGCCGGGCACTCGGTTTGGTTCGAGTGGGAGGCGACGAGCACCGGCTGGGTCACGATCGGGGCCTGCGAGGGCGATGACGAATTCATGCGGCTGCTCGGCGTCTACACCGGCACCGCCGTCAACGGGCTGACCAAGGTCGCCGACGGCAACGCGAAGGAAGGCCCTTTCTGCAGGTACTCCCAGCGGCAGTACACCTTCATGGCGGAGAGCGGGACCAAATACGAGATCGCGGTCGAGGGCAACATCTTCAACCCGAACCCCGGGTTCACGCCGGACACCGAAGGAACCTTCAAGCTGCGGATCGAGCAGACGCCGGTCCCGCCGAACGACGATTTCGCCGACGCCAAGGTCCTGGCGGGCGAAATCTTCGAAGAACCGGACGGCCACCGCGGCTTCTGGGCCGACGTCCACGGCTACAACTGGCTGGCGACCAAGGAGCTCGACGAGCCCGACCACGAGGGGGACCCTGGCGGGGCATCGGTCTGGTACTCCTGGACTGCCCCCGAGTCGGGAACCGCCCGGATCGGTACCTGCTGCGCCGGGCCGGACCTGATGTCGGTCTACCAGGGGACGGCGCTGACGGCGCTCTCCGAGATCGACGAAGTTGGATCGCCGGTGTTCGGATACCCGGTGCAGGCTGGAGTGACCTACAAGATCGCCGTCGACGGCGCTGCCGACGAGGGAACGGGGGAACCCCAGTTGGGCTCATTCGGCCTCCAGATCTTCGTCGAGCTGGCGTGGGGCCCCGGCTACGACGACGAAGAAGAAGCACCGACCGGCAACCCGCCCACGGTCATTCCACCGGCAGCCGACACGAGTCCGCCGCAGACGACGATCCGCAAACGCCTGGTGAAACCGCGCAAAGGCAAGGCCGAGTTCCGCTTCGCCTCCAGCGAGGCGGGCGGCAGCTTCCGTTGTCGCCTCGACGACAAGCCGCCGCGGACCTGCAAATCGCCAGTCAGGTTCGCGAACCTGGGATTCGGCAAACACGTCTTCAGGGTGTTCGCGGTCGATGCGGCCGGCAACGCCGACCCAACCCCGGCGCTCGCCCGTTTCAGGATCCTCGAGTCAGCAAACGGCTAGGGACTTGGCGTAGAAGTTGAGGTACTCGGGGAAGTGGGCGTCCCAGTAGGACTGGTCGTGGCCGCCGGGCCAGACGTGGGCGGTGAGGGGGGTGGTGGCGCTTGATTCGAGGGCCGCTACGAAGGCGGCGTTGCCGGGGACGAACCAGTCCTGGTCGCCGTAGTCGTTCCAGACCGGGACGTCGCCGAAGGCGTCGGGGTCGGCCTCGACGGCGGCGATCACGTCGTTGCGTTCGTAGTCGGCCTGGTCGTCGAAGGCGCCGGGGTATTCCTCGCTGGGGTCGAGCCAGAGGCCGGCAGAGTGGCCGCCGACGGCGCAGAAGCGATGCGGGTAGGCGAGGCCGAGGTGGTAGGCGCCGTAGCCGCCCATCGAGATCCCGCCGATCGCGACCCGGCGCGGGTCGGTGCGGAAGCGGCGGCTGATCGTCGGGATAACCTCGCGCACGACGTATTCGCCCCAGTCGCCGCTGGCGCGGTCGTGCCACCAGCTTTCCTCGCCCTCCGGGAAGGCCATGACGGGGGCTTCGTCCCCCAGCTGTTCGAGCCCGGTCAGGACGGCTTCGTTTTCGAGGGAGCTTTCGTTCGAGCCGCCGGCTCCGTGCAGGAAGACGAGCAGCGGGCGTTTCCCGGTGGAGCCGCCGCCGACCGGCGCGATCGTGCTGACCTCGAGCGGTTTGCCGACTGCTTCGCTGTCGACGGTCAACTCCCCCAGACGCAGCTCGCCTTCGGCAGGCAATTGGGGTGAGACGATCGTGGTCGATTCGGAGGAATCGCTCGACCCGCAGCCGGCCAGGGCGGCGATCACGAGGGCGGTGAAAATGGCGGTAAAAGGGCGCATTGCTCGGTCGGTCCCGCTACGGCTCCGGTGGCGGGGCACTGAGAAAGGTACGCCGAGCCGCCTAGCCGAGCCATGGCCGCGCAGGTTAGTGTCGCCTCCGTGAGCGATGGCTGGATCAACGTCGGCGACGCGGAGCGCGAGGCGGCGGAGCGGCTCGAGCCCGGGCAGCTCGGCTACTTCGCCGGCGGCGCCGGCGAAGAGCTGACGCTGACCGAAAACCTCGAGGCCTGGCGGCGCTGGCGCTTCCGGCCGCGCGTCCTCGTCGACACCTCGGCGATCAGCACCGAGTCCGAGCTGTTCGGGGCGCCGCTCTCGATGCCGCTGCTGGTCGCCCCGGTCGCCTACCAGCGCCTCGCGCATCCCGACGGCGAGCTCGGGATGGCGGCTGCCGCGGCGGCGGCCGGCACCGTGATGTGCCTCTCGACCCTGGCGACGACCCGGCCCAGCGAGATCGCCGCCGCCGTGCCCAACGGCCGCCGCTGGTTCCAGCTCTACCAGTTCCGCGACGAGGCGATCACCCGCGCCCTGTCGGAGGAGGCGGTCGCGGCCGGCTTCGAGGCGATCGTCGTCACCGTCGACGCACCGCCCGGCGGCAACCGCGAGCGCGACCGGCGCACCGGCTTCGAGATCCCCGCCGACGTCGGCGTCCCCAGCGTCACCGCCGCGCTCGGCGCCGAGCGCGCGATCACGATCGCCGAGACCTTCGAGCTGATGACCCGGGCGATGGGTTGGAGCGATTTCGCCGACCTTGCCTCCGAAGCCGGGGTCCCGGTCCTCGTCAAGGGGATCCTCACCCCCGAGGACGCGGCGCTCGCCGCCGAGCACGGCGCCGCCGCGGTCGTCGTCTCCAACCACGGCGGCCGCCAGCTCGACCGCTCGCCGGCCACCGCCGACGTGCTGGGGGAGATCGTCGACGCGGTCGACGGCCGGGTCCCCGTCCTGGTCGACGGCGGCATCCGCCGCGGCGTCGACGTCGCGATCGCCCTGGCGCTCGGCGCCGACGCCGTCCTGGTCGGCCGCCCGGCCCTCTGGGGCCTCGCCGCCGGCGGCGAGGAAGGGGCCGCGCGGGTGCTGGCGATGCTCCGCGCCGAGCTCGAGCTGACGCTCGCTCTCTGCGGCTGCACCTCGCCCGCCGAGCTGAGTCGCTCCCACGTGCAGAGAGCACCGGCGACGAGCGTATATTCGCGCCTGTGACTCGCCCCGGCAGGATCCCTCTCCGCTGCACATAGATGGCCCAGCGCATCCCCAGAGATGAGTCGCTGAGCCGCGTCCACGGCGTCGGCGCGCTGTTCTCGGCTGCCTACGGCAACGTCGGCTCCTCGATCTACTACGCGCTCGGCGTCACCGCCGCCTTCGCCCTCGGCCTCACCCCGGTCGCCTTCGTGATCTCCGGGCTGATCTTCGCCGCCACCGCCGCCACCTACGCCGAGGCGACCGTGATGTACCCGGAGGCCGGCGGCTCCTCGAGCTTCGCCCGCCACGCCTTCAACGAGTTCGTCAGCTTCGTCGCCGCCTGGGGGCAGATGCTCAACTACACGATCACGGTCGCGATCTCGGCCTTCTTCATTCCCCACTACCTGGCCGTCTTCTGGCCCTGGCTCGGCAGCTCCCCCGGCGACGTCATCGGCGGCGCGGCGGTGATCGTCGCCCTCGCCCTGATCAACATCCGCGGCACCGAGGAGTCGGCGAAACTGAACCTGATCCTCGCTATCGCCGACCTCGCGACCCAGGTCGTGCTGGTCCTGATCGGGCTCGTCCTGGTGCTCAGCCCGGAGATCCTGATCGACAACATCCAGTTCGGCGTCGCCCCGACCTGGAGCGACTTCGCGCTCGGGATCGCGGTCGGGATGATCGCCTACACCGGGATCGAGACGATCTCCAACATGGCCGAGGAGGCCAAAGACGCGGCGAAGACGATCCCGCGCAGCGTCGGCCTCACCGTGGTCGCCGTGCTCGGCCTCTACCTGCTGATCCCGATCGTCGCGCTCTCGGCGATGCCGGTCACCCAGGACGCCGCCGGCAACTTCAGCACCGAGCTCGGCACGACCTTCGCCGACGACCCGATCCTCGGCATCGTCGAGAACCTGGGGCTCGCCCACGGGCTGACCGAAATCCTCCGCTACTACGTCGGCATCCTCGCCGCGGTGATCCTGCTGATCGCCACCAACGCCGGCCTGATCGGGGTCTCCCGGCTGACCTACTCGATGGGCCAGCACCGCCAGCTGCCCGAGGGCCTGCGCCAGGTCCACCCGAAGTACCGCACCCCCTACATCGCGATCATGATCTTCGCGGCGGTCGCGATCGTCACCCTGCTGCCGGGGCAGACCGACTTCCTGGCGACGCTGTACTCGTTCGGCGCGATGCTCTCGTTCACGATCGCCCACGTCGCGGTGATTCAGCTGCGGCGCATCCAGGGGGACGCCGAGCGACCGTGGAAGGCGCCGCTCAACTTCCGCGCCTTCGGCTTCGAGCTGCCGCTGACCGCGGTTCTCGGTGGCCTCGGCACCTTCGCCGCCTGGCTCGTCGTCATGGTCCTCAACCCCCGCACGCTGTTCGTCGGGCTCGGCTGGATGGCGCTCGGGATCGCCGTCTACGTCCTCTACCGCCGCAACCAGGGCCTGCCGCTGACGGAAACCGTCAAGGTCGTGCTGCCGGAGCCGCTCGGGGTCGAAGAGGTCGAGTACAACAGCGTCCTGGTCGGCTTCGAGGACGACGAGCCGTTCTCCGCCGAGATGGTCGCGACCGCGGTCAAACTCGCCTCGAAGCGGCGCCGCGGCATCCACGTGCACTCGATGATGACCGTGCCCACCCACCTGCCCCTGGGCGCCGAGCTGCCCGAGAAGGAAGCCGAGGCGCAGGCCAAGGTCGAGGAGGCGCGGCTGATCGGCGGCCAGCGGGTGACCGGCCACGTCGCCCGGGTGCGCCCCGGCCAGGCCGGCTACTCGATCTCCGGGGAGGCGGAGGAGATCGAGGCGGCGGCGATCGTGATCGGCCTCCGTTACCGCGCCGGCGTGCCGCTCTACGACAAGACCCTGCAGACCGTGCTCGGCGAGCGGCCCTGCCGGGTGATCGTCGTCTCCGACCCGACCGAACAGCTGACCACCGTCGCCGCGGGGGCGCTGTCGTGAGCGATCCGGACCGGGGCGAGAGGCTCTACCGCGGCGCCGTCCGCGGCTTCTCGCTGGCCTTCATCGGGATCGGGATCCTCGTCCTGGTGACGACGCTCGCCAACGGCGGCGGCCCGGCCTCGCTCGGCTTCGTGATGGGCGTCGCCTTCATCGCGGTCGGCGGCCTGCGCTTCTGGCTCGGCCTGCGGAGCGACTCGTGAGCACCCCGGAGGGCGACGGCGCGCCCCAGGGTCGCCGCCAGCAGCTCGCCCTACGCAGCCGCCGCCAGATCGAGCGCGGCACCGGCGTCCCCTGGCTGTTCGCCGCCGCCTACTCGGCGGTCGGCTTCTCGATCTACTTCGCGCTCGGCGTCGTCGCCGACAAGGGCCTCGGCCTCACCCCGCTGATCTTCCTCGCCGCCGGCCTGCTGTTCGGCCTGACCACGCTGACCTACGTCGAGGGCGGGGCGATGTTCCGCGAGCGCGGCGGCTCCTCGACCTTCGCCCGCCACGCCTTCAACGAGCTGGTCGCCTTCATCGCCGGCTGGGCGATCCTGATCGACTACCTGATCGTCCTCGCCCTGGCGGCGATCTCGGTGCCCCACTACCTGGCGCCGATCTCCAGCGACTTCGCCAAGCCGGGCCTGGAGATCCCGATCGCGGCGTTGGTGATCGCCGCGGCCTGCGTGCTCAACATCCTCAACGTCACCGGGCGCGCACGGCAGCGCTCGCTGGCCCTGCTGGCGCTCGCCGACCTGCTGCTGCAGCTGATGGTGATCGTGGTCGGCGTCCTGGTGGTCATGCACCCGGAGCAGCTGACCGCCCAGCTCGACCTCTTCACCAGCCCCAGCCTGCGCGACACCGTCTACGCCTTCGTCGTCGCGATGCTGGCCTACGCCGGGATCGAGGCCGCCTCCGACCTCGCGCCGGACATCGAAGTCAGCCGCCGCGACCTCAAGCGCATCGCCTCGCTGGGGGCGATCGCGGTGCCGCTGGTCTACGCCGGGATGGCGGCGATCGCGCTGATGGCGGTGCCGGTCGTCGCCGGGCCCGACGGGCCGGCGACGGCGCTCGGCAGCACCTTCGTGGAGGAGCCGGTGCTCGGCGTCGTCTCCGCCTTCGAGCCGACCTGGGTCGCCGACTCGATGCGCTGGATGGTGATGCTGATCGCCGTGCCGGTCCTCTTCTGGGCCGCGAACACCTCGATGCTCGGCGTCTCCCGCCACATCTACACCCTGGCGATCAACCGCCAGATCCCCAGCTGGCTGGGCAAGCTCGAGAAGCGCAAGGCGACGCCCTACGTGGCGATCGTGATCTGCGGGGTGATCGCCTTCGGGCTGGTGATCCCGACCAACGTCAAGCTGCTGGCCGGGATCTACGCCTTCGGCGCGACCCTGGCGATCACGATCGCCCACCTCTCGATCATCCGCCTGCGGATCGGCAAACCGGACAAGCCGCGGCCCTTCAAGATCCCCTGGAACGTGCGCTGGGGCGAGGCCGAGCTGCCGCTGCCGGCGCTGTTCGCGGCGCTGGTCAGCGGCCTCGCCTTCCTCAGCGTGCTCGCCTTCCACTCGACCGCGCGCTGGGTCGGGCTCGGCTGGATGGCCTTCGGCCTCACCTTCTACGTCGTCTACCGCAAGGTCTTCGAGGGGACGACGCTGACCCGCCGGGTCTCGGTCTCCGAGCAGGCGCTGACCAAGCAGGTCCCCGAGGTCGCGTTTCGCAACATCCTCGTGCCCGTCTTCGGGACGAAGTTCGACGACGACATCGTCGGCACCGCCGGCCGCCTCGCCGCCGCCGAGGAGAAGCGGAAGGGCCAGCCCAACCCGCGACTCGACGTGATCTTCGTGATCGAAGTGCCGCTGACCCTGCCGCTCGACGCGAAGCTGCCGCCGGAGCGCGAGCGGGAGGCCCAGCAGGCGCTGGCCCGGGCCCGCGAGGTCGGCGAGGAGTACGAGGACGTCGAGGTGACGACGGCGGTGATCCGCGCCCGCAAAGTCGGCGCCGGGATCGTCGAAGCGGCCCGCGAGCTGGACGCCGAGGCGATCGTGATCGGCGGCGAGGAGCCGACCAAGATCCGCGGCGGCGCGATGATCGGCGGGATCGGCGCCGCCAAGCCGGCCGAGATCGGGGCCGCGACCGAGTACGTGCTGAAGAAAGCTCCGTGCCGCGTGTTACTAACCGCGCCGCCGGAGACCTCGGACGCCACCGATAGCGCCTAGTATCACCGCATGTTCATCCTGATCGTCGGCTGTGGCCGGGTCGGCTCCTCCGTGGCAAGGGCGATGCTCCACGACGGGCACGAAGTCTCCTGCCTCGACGAGGACCCGGAGTCCCACGCCCGCCTCGAGGTCGGCCTGGAGAAGGGCTGGGAGGATCTCGGCGGCCAGTTCACGGTCGGTGCCGGGCTTGAGATCGAGGCGCTGGTCGCCGCCGGGATCGAGCGCGCCGACGTCTTCATCGCCTCCACCGACGGCGACAACACGAACATCATCATCGCCCAGATCGCCCAGCGCCGGTACGAGGTCCCGACCGTGATCGCCCGCGTGCTCGACCCGCTGCGGGCCGAGTGGTACCAGCGCCAGGGCCTGCAGACGGTCTGCCCGACCCGGGTCGCGATCGACATGCTCGAGGACACCGTCCGCAGCGCCGCGAAAGCCGCCTAGGAAGAGGGCTGGCAGGCATGTACATCATCGTCGTCGGAGCGGGCAAGGTCGGCTGGAACCTGGCCCGCGAGCTGCTCGAGAAGAATCACGAGGTGACCCTGATCGAGGCCGACCGGCGCCGCTACATGACCGTCGAGCAGGAGCTCGAGCACAACATCTCCTACGGCGACGCCTCCGAGCTCTGGGTGCTGGAGCGGGCCGGGATCCAGCGCGCCGACATGGTGATCGCGGTGACCGGCGACGACGAGGACAACATGCTGATCTGCCAGGTCGCGAAGGAGAAGTACCTGGTCGCCCAGATCATCGCCCGCGTCAACAACCCCCGCAACCGCGAGCACTTCGACCTGCTCGGGGTGAAACCGAGCGTTTCCGCCACCGACCTGATCCTGCGCCTGCTCGAGCACGAGGTGCCCGAGTACGGCCTCGTCCACCTGCTCGACCTGCAGGAGGAGCAGCTCGAGATCATCGAGATGCTGCTCGGCAAGGACTGCGGCGTCACCGGCCGCCGGGTCGGCGACCTGCAGATGCCCGACGGCAGCCTGCTGATCTCGGTCCTGCGCGCCGGCAAGGGCTTCGTGCCCACCGCCGAGACCGTGCTCGAGGAAGGCGACGAGATCTT
>JAWVEZ010000055.1:0-3981 GCA_033856455.1 Solirubrobacterales bacterium
CGCGGCGGCGATCGCGATCGCCGGGGTGGCCGCCGCCTGCCAGGCCGCCCGCGGCAGCGCTCCCGCGGCCATCCCGACGAAGCCGGCGAACAGGGCGCCGGTCCCGATCGCGCCGTGGGTCGGCGCGTCGAAGCCGAACTCGATCCCCAGGCAGACCCCGATCGGGACCGCGATCAGGAAGCCGCGGCGGATCGCCGGGCCGGGCGCGGCGGGCCCGATCGCGAAGAGCGGCGAGGTGACCAGGCGGCGGGCGGTGCCGGCGGGGTTGTAGAGGCCCGGTTGGGGGCTGGACGGCGAGCGGGTCGACACGGCCCTGAGGGTAACCTCAGCCCCCGTGGTAACCGCTGCGATCAGCTCCGATCCCGCCGCAGGAGTGGGTTTCTTCGCCGCCCTCGCGGCCGGGATCGTCTCCTTCCTCTCCCCCTGCGTGCTGCCGCTGGTGCCCGGCTACCTCTCCGCGGTGACCGGCGTCTCCGCCGGCGAGCTCGAAAACGCCAACTGGCGCCGGGTGCTGGGGCCGAGCCTGCTCTTCGTCGCCAGCTTCTCGGGGATCTTCATCCTGCTCGGCCTGACCGCGACCGGCCTCGGCTCCTTCCTCGACGACCACGAGGAGACCCTGACCACGATCGCCGGGGTGCTGATCATCCTCATGGGCCTGCTCTTCGTCGGCTCCCTGTTCATCACCAGGCTGAACAGGGAGTGGCACGTCGACGCCCTGCTCGAACGCGCCGGCAGAGGCGGCCCGATCGTCGCCGGCGCCGCCTTCGCGATCGCCTGGACCCCTTGCATCGGCCCGACCCTCGGCGCGATCCTCACCGCCGCCTCGCTCTCCGGCTCGGCCGGCCACGGCGCCCTCCTGCTCGCCGTCTACTCGGCCGGCCTCGCGATCCCCTTCATCGCCACCGCCCTCGCCTTCTCCCGCATGACCACCGCCTTCGCCGTGGTCAAGCGCCACTACGCCCTGATCGTCGCGATCGGCGGCGTGATCCTGATCGTGATGGGCATCCTCATCCTCACCGACGAAATCACCCAGCTCAACAGCGAAGTCCAGCGCTGGGCGGAAGAACTAGGAATCGACTTCTGGAACTCGGTCTAGGCGCGTCGCGCTCCGTGGGTTGTACGGCCTATAGCCCGTACAAAGCGAGGAGCGCACTCAATTTTGAACCGGGGTGACGGTCTCGAGCTCTTTGCCGACGGCCTCGGTGATCTCCAGGCCGTCGCCCTCGAGGTCGCGCGAGCAGACGATCCGGAACCGCCCCGTCCCCACCGCGCTGTCCGGTACAACCGGCAGCCCCCGAATCGTGTCCCAGCCGAGCCGTTCGACCTCGAACGGGTTCATCCGCACCTCCGCCGCCGGAAACGGGCAGTTCGCGTTGTGCTGGTCGATCGCCTGGGAGATCGCCTCCAGGTTCTTCGCCTCGGGGGAAGCCATCGGGGCCCCAGGGTATCGCTGTATCCATCGGCGCCGATAGGCTCTCTGGGCGAAGCGAACACACGTTCGTTCGTCTCCCCCGCGTCGTACGATCGGGGAAGTGAGTTTCGAGCGCACGATCGCCCACCTGGACATGGACGCCTTTTACGCGTCGGTGGAACTGCGGCGGCGGCCGGAGCTGAAGGGGAAGCCGGTGGTGGTCTGCGGGTCGGGGCCGCGGGCGGTGGTGACGACGGCGAGCTACGAGGCGCGGCGGCTGGCGGGGATCCACTCGGCGATGCCGGCCGCGGTGGCGCGGCGGCTGCTGCCGGAGGCGATCTACCTGACGCCGGACTTCCCGGCCTACCGGGAGGCGTCGGCGAAGGTGATGGACGTGCTGCGGGGGAACGTCGAGGTGGTCGAGGTCGTGGGGCTGGACGAGGCCTATCTGGATCTGACCGGGATCTTCTCGCCGAAGGCGACGATGCGGCGGGTCAGCGTGCAGATCCGGGAGGAGACGGGGCTGACCTGCTCGGTCGGCATCTCCGAGAGCCGGTTGCTGGCGAAGATCACCAGCGAGCTCGGCAAGCCGGCGGGGCTCGTGGTGCTCTCGCGGGAGGCGGCGCTGGAGCGGTTCGGGCCGGGCTCCCCCGGTTTGATCCCCGGGATCGGGCCCAAGACCCTGGCCAAGCTCGAATCGATGGGGATCGCGACCCTGGCCGAGCTCGGCGCTCACTCTCGCGAGGAGCTGGAAGGCGCCTTCGGCCCGCGCTCCGGCGCCTGGCTGCACTTCCGCGGCAAGCTCTGGGACGAGACCCCGGTCACGGTCGAACGGGAGACCAAATCGGTCTCGGTCGAGACCACCTACGACACCGACCTCAACCAGCGCGGCGAGATCGAGTCGAAGGTCCAGGGGCTCGCCGAGGAGCTCTGCAGGCGGCTGCGCCAGAAGAACCTGGCCGGGCGCACGATCGGGATCAAGATCCGGCTCGACGACTGGACCAACGTGACCCGCTCGCACACGGTCGAGGCGGCGACCAACGACCCCGCGGTCGTCGTCCCGGCGGCGCTGGAGCTGCTGCGCGCCTACGACCCGCAGCGCCCGGTCCGCCTGCTCGGCGTCCGCGTCGCCGGCTTCGAGGGCGAAGCCGCGGCCGAGCCGGAGACGGCGCCGGCCGGCCAGCTGCAGCTGGGTCTGGCTTCCTGAGCTGTCGGCTGCAAAGATGACCGAGTGGCTGCTGACCGCCTGACCGGACTCGACGCCTCGTTCCTCCACATGGAGCGGGCGGGCGCGCACATGCACGTCGCCAGCACGATCGTCTTCGAGGGGGCTGCCCCCTCGCACGAAGACTTCCGCGACCACATCGCCTCGCGGCTGCACCTGGTGCCGCGCTTTCGGCAAAAGCTTCGCTCCGTACCGCTTGGTCAGGGCCGCCCGGTCTGGGTCGACGACCCGCACCTGAACCTCGAGTACCACGTGCGCCAGACCGCGCTGCCGGCCCCCGGCTCCGACGAGCAGCTGCGCAACCTGGCGGCGCGGATCTTCTCCCAGCAGCTCGACCGCAGCAAGCCGCTCTGGGAGCTGTGGCTGGTCGAGGGCCTCGCCGACGGCCGCTTCGCGATCGTCGGCAAGAGCCACCACGCGCTGGTCGACGGGGTCTCGGGGGTGGACATCACCACGGTCCTCTTCGATCTCGACCGCGAGCCGAAGGGCCGGCCGTCCAGCCCGCCGCGCTGGTTCGCCCGCCCCGAACCGACCGACCTGCAGCTGCTCGGCGACGCGATGCGCGAGCGGCTGACCAGCCCGGCCGAGATCGTCCGCGGCGTGCGCCGCGCCTTCCGCGGTCCGCGCAAGGTGCTGAAGGGCGCCACCGCCACCTCGAAGATGCTGGGGGCGGGGATCTCGGCGCCGAGCACGCCGTTCAACGTCGAGATCGGCCCGCACCGGCGCTTCGCGATGACGCAGGCCGACCTGGCCGAGCTGAAACGGGTCAAGGACGCCCACGGCGGCACCGTCAACGACGTCATCCTCTCGGTCGTCACCGGCGCGATCGGCAACTACCTGCGGGCCCGCGGCCACGACACCGAGGACCTCGAGATGAAGGCGATGGTCCCGGTCAGCATCCGCGCCGAGGAAGAGCACGGGGCGCTCGGCAACCGGATCTCGGCGATGATGGCGCCGCTGCCGATCTGGTGCGAGGACCCGGTCGAGCGGCTGCGGATCGTGACCGCGCGGATGGGCGACCTGAAGGGCTCCGGCCAGGCGGTCGGGGCGGAGATCCTGACCAAGATCACCGACTTCGCGCCGACCACGATCGCCTCGCAGGCGGCCCGTCTGCAGCCCGCCCAGCGCTTCTTCAACCTGGTGATCACCAACGTGCCGGGGCCGCAGTTCCCGCTCTACGTGCTCGGCCACCAGATGGAGTCGATCTTCCCGATGGTCCCGCTGGCCCGCCGCCAGGCGCTCTGCGTCGGGATCATGTCCTACAACGGCCAGGTCAACTTCGGCCTGGTCGGCGACTACGACGCGATGGCCGACCTCGACAGCTTCGCCCTCGACCTCGAGGCGG
>JAWVEZ010000056.1:0-17164 GCA_033856455.1 Solirubrobacterales bacterium
AACTGTTCAAGCGGACGGCCGAGCTCCTGCGCGACGGGGAGAAATCGAAGGCGGTGCGGATGACGGAAGAGCTGACCCGAACCGGCAACAGGGCAAATGCCGAGGTGCTCGGCTTCGACTTCGTCTACTGCAGGTTCGAACCGTCGAAGTTCACCTAGCCACCCTCTCCGGCCCCGGCTGAAGGTGCGCTGCGCGAAGAAGGGTAGCCGCCCGTCCCCCTGTGGGCGGCCTCCGGGGGTACCCCGCGGCGTCAGACGTCAGGCGTCGCCGCGCACCTGGAGCTCGACCATTCGAGAACCATAGCTTTTCCTTGACAAAACCGTTGGTCTATCTTAAGTTCCCATCAGCGGCTTTGCCGCCCCGAGTCGTTTCGATCACCCTGTCGACCACGGCTCTGTCCCAGCGGAAAGCTGAGGCCCGGGAGGAGTCCCTGCCTCCCGGGCCATCCCCCTTCGGACTGCCTGCGGCCTGACCTCTGCCTGGGTCAGGGCGAGCAGTGCGGGGGGAGCGCGGCCATCGGACGACCGGGAACTCCGATCCCGTCTGCGGTCATGTTCTAGGGATGGCAGCGGATTCAGAGCTTTGGGAGAAGGCCCGGCGGGGCGACGCCGAGGCGTTCGGCGAGATCTACGCGCGGCACGTCCGGGCGGTGCAGTCCTACTGCCTCTGGCGCACCGCCGACCTGCGCCTGGCCGAGGACGCTACCTCCACCGTCTTCCTCGAAGCCTGGCGCCAGCGGCGCCGCCTCGATCTGAGGACCGAAAGCGCGGTGCCTCTGCTCCTAGGCGTCGCCACGAACGTGCTCCGCCAGCAATGGCGCGCCATCCGTCGCCACCGCGGGGCGCTGGAGCGGTTGCGCGGCGTCAGGGTGCAGGAGCCCGAAGACGTCGAGGCTGGGGCGCTCGCGCGCATGGAAGCGATCCATCGCGTCGGCGAGGCGGGCGAGGAGATCCGCGCCCTGCCGCGGGGCGAGCGCGATGTGCTGGCGCTGATCGCCTGGGGAGAACTCAGCTACGAGGAGACGGCGGCCGCGCTCGGGGTGCCGATCGGAACGGTGCGCTCGCGCTTGGCTCGCGCCCGCGGCCGCCTCGGCAGCGCCTTCGCCGAGCCGCCGGCAATGACTCATCCGAAGGAGGAGACCTGAGATGACCGACGGGCAGCGACCAGATATCTCCCGATTGCTTCCCGGCGAGGCCGCGGTCGAGGCAAAGCGGCGGGCGCTGGTGTCGGAGATCGCGCCGAAGCCCGCCCGTCGGCGACGGGTGAAGCGCCGCCTCGTGCTGGCGCTCGCCGCGATGCTTGCCCTGAGCGGCGGCGTCGCTTGGGCAGCGGGCCTCTTCTCCGCCGACGAAGTCGCGCTCGAGTATGGGATCGGCTGCTACAGCGAACCGCGCCTGCACGGCCCCGAGCTGGCGGTGACCGTGGTCAACGCCGGCGCCGACCCGATCGCCAAGTGCGGGAAGCTGTGGAGCGAAGGGGTGGTCGACACCGGCCGCGGCCCAGCTTCTCCCGAGCTCGTCGCCTGCAGCAAGCCCGACCAGGGTGTCTTCGTCTTCCCCGGTGGTCTCGGTCTCTGCGCACGGCTCGGCCTGGAGCCGCTGCCCGGAGACTTCGCCCCGGCCGGTCGCGAAGCCGCCCGCGCCTACAGCGCCTGGATGCAGCTGATGGCGGCGGACATGCAGGACACCCCGGCCGGTGAATGCCGATCTCCCGAGCAGGTGGCAGCGGCCGCGCGGAAGCGGCTTGAGGGCACCGAGTACGAGGACGTCCGAGTCGAGGTGGCGGGCGAGCATCCCTGCGCCGCCTTCGTCGACCCCGAGGGCGAGGTGATCGCGGTCCTCACCCGCAGCCGCGGCGAAGACGAGGCGCAGGCCCTGGGCGCCCGCGCCGCCGACGCGCTCTCCTCGCTCTACAGGCGCGCGATCTACACCTGCATCGACCCGGCGGAGTTTGAGGCGCGGGCGAAGGCGGCGCTCGAGCGCGAGAGCCTCGGCGACGTCGATGTCAAGGCCCGGCGCCGCTATGAGCCCTGCACCGCCGGTGGTCACGGCTTCAATCCCGACCCACCCACCGTCGAACTCTCGGGAGACTCCCGGAAGACCTGGGAAGGCAACCGCGAGGGATACCGGCGGGCCGAGCGGGCCTGGGAGCGGCGCGGGTACTCGCTCGACGGGGACTGACGCGGCTTCTCGACGGGCGTCGCCCCGGTCCCATAAGTGGGGGTTATCGGGCGCTGGCTACGGCGACCTCTCGGGTTGACCTGCTGTTGACTTCGATTGCCAGGTTGTGATGACAAAAGCTTTTCGCTGTCCAGCGAAGCCTCGCCTGCAGGGAGAAGTCGATGGAGCTAGGCGGATTCGAACCGCCGACCTCCTGGGTGCGATCCAGGCGCTCTAAGCCATTGAAAAGTAGTGATTTGCAGGAACTTCCCCACGGGCTACTAGCGGAGTCCTCTGGCTCGATTACCGCGGATAGCCGGCGATTACCGGCGATTCTGCCGCTCGCGGCGCCCGAGCGGCAGAAAATCGGACGGCTGGTCGACTGTGCTTGGCTCTCCGCGCCCCGGCGGCAGTACCGTTGCCACCGATGACCAGGGACGAACTCCACGATTTGGTTGATGCGCTTCCAAATGAATCCTTGGGCCCCGCCACGATTCTTCTGCGTCGTGCCCAGGACCCCGTCCTGGCCAAGCTGGACGTGGCGCCCGACGACGACGAGCAACCAGCTGACGAGACCATCAGCCCCGAAACGGCTGCCTTGCCAACACAACCTCCGACACCTCAGTCGCTTCCGCCTCGATCAAGACCTTCGCCACCTCGCGGATAGTGAAGCCCTCGGTGAAGACATCGTCGACAACGAGGATCCGCTGGCCTGCCGCGCGACTCCGGTCGGGCACTCGCAACGCTTGACGCAGCGGACCTTCGGCGATCGCCTTTCGCTCGCTCCACGGCTTCACCGCACCGCGCGAGGCAAAGCGCTCCGTTTTGGCGTCCTTTACAACCATGTCGTACTCGAAGGGCCATGCGAGGGGCTCCTCGACCTCCGCCGCTTCGACGATCATTCGCGTGTGGTCGAAGCTGCGCTCGGCGCCCGGTCCGACGAAGGTCGGGCTCGGAATGATCGCGTCATAGCTCTCGAAATGCTGTGAGTGCTCGCCCAGGTAGCCGACCAAGATCCGCCCGAAGATCGCCCGCCAACCTCGCTTGCCGTCGTACTTGTAGCGCGAGATAGCTCGCTGCATCTGACCCGTGCGCATCGAGATCGCCCGGACTCGCTCGAAGTAGCGGTCTTCCCATGAGCAGAGCGGGTTGCCGGCGGCGCAGGCGAAACAGATCGGCGCCGTTCCGGTTTGGCGATAGGCGCAGTTGCGGCAGTCGGCGAAGCCGAGAGGCGGCCGATCAAGTTTCGAGAGGTCGATCACGACCCGGTCTCGACCGCCTAGACGAGGTCGAGCTCGAGCTGGGAGCGCTGGCTCGACTGCAGCTCCACCTGCTCAGCGGAGCGCAACCATCTGACCACGTCGTTGACCGAGTGGACCTCGATCGCACCCCGTTTCTCGATGTACGACTTCGCCCACTTCTCCCTCGTCACCAGCGAGGACATCAGGAAGGCGCGCTTGCCCTGCTCCAGTGCAAGCCGTGCCTGCATCTTTGCGCCGGAAGTACTGCTGGCCTCGATCACCGCGGTCCCCTGGCTGATCCCCGACATCACCTCGTTGCGCATCGGGAAGCTGTAGCGCGTCGGTGGTGCCGTCGGCCAGAACTGCGACACGATCGCCCCGCGCTCGACGATCCGCTCGGCAAGCTCGGCGTTCTCCTTCGGGTAGACCCGAAGGATCCCGGTGCCAACCACGGCGATCGTTCGCCCCTCGGCGTCAAGAACGGCCGAATGGGCGGCGGTGTCGATTCCCTTCGCCAAACCCGAGATCACCGTCACTCCCTCATCGACCAGCAACTGAGCAAGCGTGCGCGCTCGACCGATTCCCTCTTCGGACGCGCGCCTGGTGCCGACCACCGCGACCGACCGAGCGTCGTCGCGGCGAAGCTCGCCGCGATAAAAGAGAAAGGGGGGCAGCTTTGGAACGACCCGCAGATTCGAGGGGTAGCCGTCGTCTAAGACCGTGACCAACCGCGCCCCGGCTTCGGCGGCGCCGCCGACCTCTGCCTCGGCCCGCTCGAGCCGCTCCTCAAGAGAACCCAGCGCTGCCCGGACGAGGTCGCCCGTCGCCCGCCCATCCCGCGAATCCTCCGCGATCTTTCCGGCCAGTAGGCGCACCAGCCCTTCTGGACGCTGGGCTTCACGCGCCAGGACGTTCCAGTTCGCGCCCTCGATCATGCAGAGAGCCAGAAGGTGCAGCCGATCGCGGGTCGCGGTGCGGGTGTCAGCGGCCATCGAGCATCTCTTCGGAGCGACGAACATACGTTCGATCATGGCAGAAGTTTCGCATCGTCGTGGGACGGATCATGACCCATCCGTGAAGCGCTTCGACCGTCCAGCAAAACGCATCCCGGGCAGCTTCCCAGGTCTTCCGGACCACCGGCCGGGATCACCAGTCCCAGGGCTCGGTCTGGTCGCATTTTGGGTTGGTGCATACGCGACCAGCCCATGTGAGTGGCCGTGTTCTCCGCGACGGTGACGGCCGGGGGGCTAAGGCTCGTGGGTATGCGGGCCGTGATGGTGATGGGAATGGCTCAGCCCGTTGCCGTGACGGTGGCGGTCGCCGCCGAGGTGTTCGTATGGGAGGGCTTGGGGTGCTGTCACGGGGTCGCTCAGTCGCGGGATCGGAGGTGGGCATAGAGAAACTGCTGGCCGCGACCGGAGGGAGTTCGATGCTCCGTGAGCTGCGAGGAGACCAGCTTGAAGTCGCCTCCGAGCGTTTTCAAGAGCGTGTCAGCGTCGTAGCGGTTGACCGCCAGGCCGCTGCATTCGGTCGGGCCATCCGGCCCGAAGGTGGCGAGGATCAGATGCCCACCCGGGCGCAGCGAGTGATGGAGGACCGCGAGGTAGCTGTCACGGTCGGCGGGATCGACCATGAAGTGAAAAACAGCGCGGTCGTGCCAGAGGTCGAAGCGGCGGCCGAAGTCGTGTTCGCGCACGTCCGCCTCGATCCACGCCACCGCGCCCGCGTTCTCACCTAGGTCGGCCTGTGCGCGGCCAAGCGCCTTCGCGGATAGGTCGGCGACGCTGACGTCGCTGTGTCCGGTGCCGACCAGCTCGGCGGCGAGACGGGACGCACCGCCACCCACGTCGATGATCGCGGCATCCAGGGGGAGCGCCGCCTCGCCGATCTTCGCCAGGGAGGTCGCCGGGATCGGCTCGGTCCAGCTCAGTTCCGCAACCTCCCGCTCAGCGTAAGCGCGTTGCCAGTGGTCGGACTGCTCGTCGGTCACAGGCTCCATTGTGAGGACTGCGGCTGCAGCCCGAGAGCGCACCCGCATCGTCAGGGATCACGACACCGAAAGCGCCACGATCGAGTTCCCCGAGGCTGCCATCGCCCGCTATATGTTCGGCGATCCCAGTGGTGTGACGAGCTTCATACGTATATCTGTACGAATGTTAGTAGGATCTGCTCGATGGCGAGGAACTCCGACACCTGCGACCTGCTCTGTCTCGATCTGCCGAAGGCGGAGCGGGTGCGAAAGGGGTTGCCCAACACCGACGAGCTGGAGGTCTGGGCGGCCGGCGCCAAAGCGCTCGGCGATCCGACCCGGCTGGCCATCGCTCTCGCCCTGGACGCGGGGGAGTCGGCCTGCGTATGTGACCTGGCCTGGATCGTCGGCCGCGACGAGCGCTTGGTCTCCCATCACGTTCGCCTGCTGAAGGGCGCTGGCCTCGCTCGCTCTGAGCGCGACGGCAAGATGGTGATGTACGAGCTGACCGAACGCGGTCGTGCCCTGGTCGCGGCGGTTGCCGCACAGGGGGTCGCGGGGTGAGCGCGGTCGAACTGCCTACCCTCCAACCCGCGGCCGTGAGCCCAGCTCCGCCGGTCGCCGCGATCTCGCGCCAGCGCTACGCGGAGCTGGCCCGCCGGGTCCGCCTGCTCTCCTGGCTCTCGCTCTTCTGGATGACGATCGAGGGGGCCGTTGCGATCACCGCCGGGATCGTCGCCTCCTCGATCGCCCTGGTCGGCTTCGGCCTCGACTCGGGAATCGAGGGCGTCGCCAGCGTAATCATCATCTGGCGCTTCACCGGCCACCGGATGTTCTCCCCCGACGCCGAGCAGCGGGCGCAGAAGCTGGTCGCCGTTCAGTTCTTTCTCCTCGCTCCCTATGTCGGCTTCGAGTCGGTGAGGGCGCTGATCGGCGGCGATCATGCCGACGTGAGCTGGGTCGGCATTGGCCTGGCGGTCGGCTCGGTGGTCTTCATGCCGATGCTCGGGATCGCCAAGGAACGGCTCGCCGACCAACTCGGCTCTGCGGCCACCAAGGGCGAGGGCCGCCAGAACATGCTCTGTGCCTACCTCGCCGGAGCCCTGCTCGTCGGCCTGCTCGGCAACGCACTGGTCGGCGCCTGGTGGCTCGATCCGCTGGTCGGCCTGCTGATAGCGGCCGTCGCGGTGAGGGAGGGCGTCGAGGCTTGGCGCGGCGAGGGGTGCTGCGTCAGCTCGCCCCTCGACGGCGCCAACTCCGCCGAGGAGAGTTGCGAGGACGACTGCTGCGCTCCGGCGCGTTAGACGATGGCTGTCGTAGCCCTCGTTCCTTATGTCGTCTACCTGGCGCTGGCCTTTGGGCTGCGGACGCTGATCCAGCTCCGCCGCACCGGCTCGACCGGTTTCCACGGTCTCGGTGGCCGACCGCTGTCGGCCGAGTGGATCGCGGGGGTCGGCTTCACCCTCGCGCTCCTGGTCGGAGCCGCCGCCCCGGTCCTCGCCCTACTCGATCTTGTCGAGCCGATCTCGCCGCTCGATACGACCGGCGCCCACGTCCTCGGCCTGGTGCTCGCCATCGGCGGCATCGCCGCGACCTTCCGCGCTCAGATTGCGATGGGGACGAGCTGGCGGATCGGGGTCGATCCGAACGAGCGAACGCAGCTCGTCACCGCCGGTCCCTTCGCCGTGGTCCGCAATCCGATCTTCGCCGCGATGCTGCCGACTGCCCTCGGCCTCACCCTGCTCGTCCCGAGCTGGGTTTCGATCCTCGGCTTGGTCGGGCTCGTCGCCGCTCTTGAGCTACAGGTCCGGGTAGTCGAGGAGCCTTACCTGCTGAGAGCGCACGGCCGCGTGTATGCCTCCTACGCCGCGCGGGTCGGCCGGTTCTTCCCCGGTATCGGCCGGCTCCGCGCCGGTTGAGCCTAGAATCGCCCTCGATGCGTCGCCAGGCAATGCACTCGCGCACCATGGCCCTGGTCGCGCTCGCCGCCTTCGCCGTTCACCAGCTCCACTTCCTGCTGAGCGCAGGGACCGCGGCGGGCGAGGAGCTGCGCCGCGAGGGCTATTCCTACCTGGGGCATATCCCTGTGACGCTCGCCGCGCTCGCTGTGACCGTGATCGCCGCCCGCCTGCTGGTCGCCTACTTCGGGCCTGGCTCGACCCGGACGGGCTCCTTCGGCAGAGGGCTCCTTCGGCATCCGGCCCGATTTGCCCTGGCGATCCTTGCCGTCTATGTGGTGCAGGAGACGCTTGAGGCGGCCCTCTTCGCCCACCACGCAGAGGACATCCTTGCCTGCTTGGCGCAGGGCTGGTGGCTGACGTTGGCACTCTGCGCGTTGCTCGGCCCGATCTTTTTTCTGCTCGATCGCTGGCTCGGTCGCCTGGAGCAGATCGTCGCCGGGTTCGCGCGCCCGATCACGCTCGCTCGCGCGATCCCTGACGCCGGCAGGTCGCTGAGCAGCGCTGAGGTCGCAGTCGCCCTCTCGCCCCTCGCCTTCGGCTTGGCGCGCCGACCGCCGCCGCTCTCTCTCGCACGCCAGTAGGTCCGCGGCCGTCGGCCGCGGTTGACGGACGCGGCTCGATGCCGCGTCGTGCGAGAGGAGCAACGTAGGAATGTGGTCGAACGCCGCCAAGGCGGGATTGGTCATAGCGCTCGCTGCGATCGGGATCGCCGGTTGCGGGGGTGGCTCGGAAGAGGATCCGTCCCGGCCGGCGCCAAGCGCATCTGAGTTTCCGGCAGTAAAAGGGAGAACGCTCGCCGAGCTTGCGGAGGGCATCGCGGAAGCCCGCCTGGTCGCCTCGCCGGCCGGACTGGAATTCGAGGTCGGCCCGAACCGATACTCGTTCGGCGTCTTCACGCTCGGCCGCAAGCAGGTCGCCGACGCCGAGGTGGCTCTCTACTTCGCGCCCGGAGAGAACGGCAAAGCGATCGGCCCCCTCCCGGCCAAGGTGGAGTCGCTCGTGACGCCGCCTTCCTACAGCGCCCTGACCAGCATCGACGGTGCAGGGGCGACGACGGTCGTTTACGTCGTCCCCGAGATCCAGTTCACGAGGCGCGGCGAGTGGCGGGCGATCGCCCTCTTCCGCACCTCCCGTGGCATCGAGGGGACGCGAATACCGAGCGTGACGGTCGGCCGCTCGGACGCGATCCCCGACGTGGGCGAGCGAGCGCCGCGGATCGAGACCCCGACCGCGGAGGACGTCGGCGGCGACCTCGAGCAGATCGACACCCGCATCCCGCCCGATCAGATGCACCGGGAGGACTTCGGCGAGGCGCTGGGGGAGAAGCCGATCGTCCTGCTCTTCTCCACGCCCGCCTTCTGCGAGAGCCGGGTCTGCGGCCCCGTAGTTGACGTCGCCGAACAGGTCAATGACGAGTTCGGGGACAAGGCGGCCTTCATCCACATGGAGGTATTCAAGGACAACGACCCGAGCAAAGGCCCCCGGCCGCAGCTAACGGCCTTCGGCCTGCAGACCGAGCCCTGGCTTTTCGTTATCGACAAGGACGGAACCGTCCACACGCGGATCGAGGGTGCCTTCAGCGCGGAGGAGCTGCGCCAAGCAGTTCGCCGCGTCACCGAGCAGCAACGAAAGGAGCAGTGAAAGTTCATGACTCGCAACGCGAAGATCTCGATCATCCTCGTCTCCGTGGTGGTGCTGGGGGCGGCGGTCGCGATCGGCCTCGGCAGCTCCGACGACGGGGGCTCTGAGGTCGCCGGCCAAAAGACCGGCTCCGATGGCGGCGCGCAGCTTTTGCGCGGCGACTCGCACCGCCTCTCGACCGGCCCGGCAGATGCACCCGAGCTGGTCGAGTTCCTCGACTTCGAGTGCGAGGGTTGCGGCGCGCTCTACCCGATCATGGAGCAGCTGCGCTCCGAATATGACGGCGAGGTGACCTTTGCGATCCGCTACTTCCCCAACGAAGGCCACTTCAATGCGATGAACTCGGCGCTCGCGGTCGAGGCGGCGGCGCGCCAGGGGAAGCTCGAGCAGATGTACGAAAAGATGTTCGAGACTCAGGGTGAATGGGGGGAGGCGCAGGAGTCCAAGGCCGCCGTCTTTGCCGGCTTCGCGCAAGAGCTCGGCCTCGACATGGCGCAGTACCGCCGCGACGTGGCCGACCCGAAGGTCGGCGATCGGATCGAACGTGACCGCGACGAAGGCTTGGCGCTCGGGGTGGAAGGAACGCCGGCCCTCTTCCTCGACGGCGAAACGCTGACGCCCGAATCCCACGAGCAGCTCAAAGCCGAAATCGACGCCGCCCTGGCTCAGTAGCGGAGCTCGTGGCGACTGCCGTGCAAAGGAGTGGGACTGCCGAGCAGGAGGCGGCGAGCGCGCTCTTCATCGCCAAGGCGATCGGGCCGATCCTGGCGCTCTGCGGTGGGGTCGGGCTGCTCGCTGCCTTCACGCTCGCGGTCGAGAAGCTGCGGATCGTCGAAGACCCCACCTACATCCCGACCTGCTCGATCAACCCGATCCTCTCTTGCGGCTCGGTGATGACGACCGACCAGGCCGAAGCGTTCGGCTTCCCCAACCCCTTCCTGGGAGTCGCCGGCTTCGCCGCCGTGACGGCGCTCGGGGTGGCTCTTCTCGGCGGCGCCAGGTTCCCGCGCTGGCTATGGCTCTCCCTGCAGGCCGGCCTCACCTTCGCGCTCGTATTTGTCCACTGGCTCTTCTTTCAGAGCCTGTACCGAATCGAAGCCCTCTGCCCCTACTGCATGGTGGTCTGGGTGGTGGTGATCGTCGCCTTCCTCTACTGCACGCTCCACAACCTCGCCCAGGGGAACCTCCGGGTGCCGGCGAGTTTGGGCGGCGCCGCCACCGTCGCCGTTCGCTACCACGGAGTGATCCTGACGCTGTGGTTCGCGGTGCTGGTGCTGCTGATCGGCGAGGCGTTCTGGAGTTACTGGCGGACGCTGCCGTGAAGAGGCTGTTGCGTTGAACTCGGAGAACGTCAAGCGGCTCAGGCCGGCGCAGGACGGCTCCGGCATTAGCCCGGAGGAGTCCGCCAAGGAAACCAACGAGCTGGCCCTGATCTCCCTCGCTCTCGGGGTCTTCTGGCTCTTCGGCTTCGGCTCGATCGCCGCGATCTACCTCGGCCGTAAGGCACTCGGCGAGATCGCGCAGGTTGAGCGACACGAAAGCGGCCGGGCCTTCGCCTGGGCCGGGATCGCCAGTGGCGTCTTCGGGTTGATGAGCACCGGCCTGGTGATCGCGGTAGCGATCACCGCATAGAGCCGGAGACGTGGCGGATCGCGCGCTCGATCGCCTCGGTATCCATCGCGTGCCTCCTTCTTGGAAGGCGCCGAGGCCGGTGGGATGCACCCCCGAGTGGGCTAAACGCGAGTACCGTTTCGCTTGCATTGAAGTTAAGGCTTCGGCGCCAGCCCCCAGGGCGTTAGCGCGCCGCTGGCACTTATGTTCGGCGCCGACCGTAGCTCCATTGGCCCGTGCGCGCGAGCGGAAATCGGCGACCATCCACGGCAATCGGCGCCATTTCAGCCGTAGTGGCTGAAATGGAGCGCGATGGGGGGATTCCGGTGGGTTACCGGGGAGGCGAAAATTCCAACGTGCAGGGACTTCCGAAAGTGGAGCTAGGCGGATTCGAACCGCCGACCTCCTGGGTGCGATCCACAGGGGCCGTCGGAGACCTGGCTGCCAGAACTAGGCGATTTCCAGGGCATTCGCGACTTGCTCCGGACAGGGCGATTTCGCCGGATGCGCGGGGATTAGCGGCGATACGCGGGGAGTCAGGCACTTCTGACGGGAAGTGCCTGAAATAGGGAGCTCAGTCCGAACCGGCTCAGTCGACAAGCGGTGGCAGCTCGCTGAAGCGGTCGAAGTGATCGCCGTAGCTGGCGATGGCGCTGGTCGACGGAGTGTCGGGGCGCCAGAAGTGGGTCGGGAGCTTGTCGGTGTCGAAGGGGAGCTTCGTTCCTTCCTTGGCACTAATCAGAACACGGCGACGACGGCCAAGCGCATAACCGAACTCCATAGTGCAGTTGGGACGCACGCCGGTGAGATCGACGACGACGAAACCGGCTCGATGTAGGGCGGCGAAGATCTCGACATTCATAAAGGCCTGCTCGGGCTTGTTCATCCCCATCTCGGTCGGAGTGAAGCCGCGCTCGATCATCACTGGGTCGACCACGTCCCGGAAGAAGCTCTCGACCGATTCGAAGTCGGGATCCGCAGTGTCAAGCAGGCGCACGTAGAACACCGGCCGTGGGCGCAGGTCGGTGATCAGGCTGATCGTGGCAGCGGCGAGAGCGCCGGTATCGGTATCCGCCTCAAGGCGCATGGATGCGAGGCGAGCGGCAGCGCTTCCGGCTCCGTCGCGGAGACGGAGGAAGGTGTCGACTTCGCTCAAGGCCTTCTCGTGGAGGTAGCGGCTGCCGCCGTTGCCGTCCTGGCTGTAGCTGCCGATGTCGGCGTGGATCGGGATGACGGGCTTGCCGTCGTCGCGATAGAGCTGCGCGAGGTGCTCGGCGCCCCCGCCCCCGCCAAGCACGAGCAGGACGTCGCCGTGCAGGAGCTGGCGGTCACGAATCAGGCTCGCCATGCGCCAACCAGGCGGCGTGGCGTGGAGCTCGAAGTCGGTCCGACGAAGGCATCCCTCCCAGGTCTCCTGCCGGAGCTCCGGGACATTGGCGATCCCGCTCTGGCTGGCAACGGCGACGAACCGTTCCGGCCGCTCGGGTGGCCAGTCAGGAGCGGGCTCGGGTGCCGTGGCCACCGCCTCGAGGCAGGTCCAGTCGAAGATGCAGGGCAACTTGGCCTCTCCTAGCGGCTCGCCCCCGGCGCCGAGCAGGAGGCCCTCGCCGTCGGCGATCAGATGCTCACAGAGTTCTCGTACGAAGGAATGGGCTTTGCCGAGCAGTTCGGCAGTGCAATCCTTGGCGGCGCTGCCGGTGATGTGGACGCGAAGGCCTGGCATTCAGGCGCCTGTGTCCTCCATTACCGGGGTCGGCTCGAGCTCGGCTAGGGCAGCTAGGAGGTCGGAGGCGGTGAGCGCTCGCGCGGGATAGGCCCTGGCGACCGCAGCCGGGATCAGCCGGGTCTGGATATCGGAGAAGGTGAAGCCGGGTACGGAGTCCTTGGGCCCGGTCGCGGTGACCAAATCGTCCAGCTGGGAGGTGCTGACGTCGACCCCGGCCAGGTCAGCGTTTAGGAGTTCGCGGCGCTCGGTTTCATCGGGGCGGTTAAAGACCTCGAAGAGAGCGGCACGACGGAGGATCGCAGGGTCGAGGGCACTGAAACGGTTGGTGCAGACGATGATGAAGAGGCGGCCCCTCAGGTCCCTGGCGTCGTCGATCTTCTGGATCAGGCTGTTGACACCGACGCGATCCTCGTGATGGGCACGCTCAGCCCCACGATTGAAGGCCAAAGCGTCACCCTCGTCGATGATCATTGCGACGAAGCGCTTCTTGCCGGCAAGTTTGATCGCCTCGGCGAAGGCGTCGCCGATTAGGGTGCTCATCTCACCGACGTGGCCTTGTCCACGGACGCGGGTGCTGAGCTTCAGCAGGAACCCTTCGGCATCGATCAGCCGGCACAGGGCATCAGCCGCGGCTTCAGCGGTAGCGGTCTTTCCGGTACCGACGTCGCCGTGGAAGACAACCAGGGGATAGCGGTCGCTGAGCGCGTCCAGCAACGCCGTTCCACCTTCGTGGTGCTCCTCGGCCCATTTGCGCACCCCTTCTACGTCGGTGAGGAGCCTCATCTGTTGGCCAAGGCGACTGAAGCGCCGCTCGAAGCCGACGAGGCGGGCACCAAGGGCCTCCGAATCGGGATCGGGCAGCTCGCGGCGCAGCTCGAAGGTGGTCTTTTCCTCGCTCACGGGGTCAGCTCGAGTAGCGGGTGCGATCCATGCCGTAGGCCCGGCTCGCGTAGTGGCGATCGGTGGACCCGCTCAGACCGTCGTATTTGCCATCAAAATCGCTTGGCCCCCAACCGGGGAGGTGCTCGGCCCGGAAGGCATCCTTCTGGGCAGCGGTGAGTGCACTCCACTTATCGCTGTAGAAGACGGTGAGACACAGGCTGTCGCCTGAGTTCGCCGTCCAGTAGAGGTCTCCAGGGCGTTCAGACGACCAACCCGAGGCATCGGTCGAAACCTTGTAGACCGCCGCCTCCCGAATGGCACCCGCAGAGGAGAGGAGGCGCATGTGGACCTGTTCGAGGTACTGCTCTTCGGCGAGCGCCTTGATCGCGGCGATGTTCCTATCCACGCGCTCGGTCGAGTGCAGCTCAGTCCACTCGGCGACGATCCGATAGTCGGCGGCGAAAGCGGCGTGGACTCGGCGGATGTCTTCGCGGTTGTAAGTGTCGGTGAAGGTATCGGTCATGGTCTACTCGATCGCGAAGCCTTCGCCCAGGAGTTCCTTCCAAGCCTCAACCGTCTCGCCCTTGCCAGGCAGGCCCTGCGCCCAAGTCAGGGTCTCGTAGGCGGTGATGGCGGCAGTGCGGAGCGCATCGAGCTCGCCGGGTTCGATCCGGGCGGCGACGTTGTTCTCATCATTGGCTGGATCGACAATCACGACCGGCTCGGTGAAGGTGCCGGGGTCGGCGTCTCCGAAGGCGACCCCTTTAGAGAGATCACGGGCGATGAGGAGGAAGAGGCGACGCAGCGAGGATTCGATGTCGGCAGCAGGCCCGTCTCGATCGACAAGGTAGCTGAGCAGCAGCTCGAGGTGGAAGGACTGGATGCCGTCGAGCTCCTGCCAGTGGCGCCAGCGCTTGGCTAGGCGCAGGGTCGGCGAGAGCAGCGGGTCACGGCCAGCGTGGTCGCGGTAGTGGTCGACGTGGGCTTTTACACTGGTCTTGATGCAGTCACCTGATCGGGAGTACTGCAGCCCATAGTCAGCAGCGTCGTCGAGTGAGACGATTGGAACCAGGTCGACCTCGAGGCCGCTGCTCTTGAAGACGATGCCGAACGTGCGAGCGCCACCATCGTCGAAGTCATCGCTGTCCTTTTGGGGGTAAGCCGCTTCCAGTAGCTCCTTGATCAGCCGCTGCAGATCGGCAATGGCGAAGTCGTCGGGGTCGTCGACCTCGAAGTAGACGCCGACATCTGCATCGACGGGTTTGCCGACCCGGGGCCGGTTACTGGTCCCCTTCTCGAGTGACCCCGCACGACGGAACTTCTTGATTCGGTAGGACCCGTCCTCGTGGAGGACCGCCTCGAGCTTGTCGAGCAGCCGCCCAACCTGTTTGCGGTGCTCGTTGCGCTGGTCACCCGGCAGGGCGAGCTTGTCGCTGACGTACTTGGCAAGCTGGACATCGGTGAACTTCATCGCGCTGCGTTACCGTCCCAGCTGAAGACGCGGGCGAACACGTCCGCCTGCTCAATAGCGTCATCAAGCGCTTGGTGAGTGTGCTCGCGATCAGAACGCAGGAAGTCGGGTAGGTCGCCACGGCCGGCCTCGCTCAGGGTGACCCCCGCCTTCTGCTGGTACATCGTCTTAATGTCGAGTGCCGAGGAGAAGCCGAAAGGGGACTCGCCAGCGAAGCAGACGAAGTACCAGTGGAGGAACATCCAGTCGAAGACGACCGGATAGCCGACAAGGACCGGACGCGCCGATCCGCTTTGCTCGACGACCCAGGCAGCGGCGTCGCGCATTGCCTCGGCGGGATCAGCGCCCTCAAGGACGAGCCGCTCGCGATCAAGGCCGGATATCTCAAGTGCCTTGGGGTCGACCTGGTCGGAGATCGGGGACAGCTCACAATAGAACGTGTCCGCGGCGGGGTCGGCAACGCTGAACTGCCTACCGTCGAAGCGCCCCGCTACGGCAAGGCCGAAGGCGAGCATCGAGTTGACCCCAGGGATTGGCCCGTCAGCCTCGATGTCTGCGGAGATGTAGATATCGCCAGTCACCAAGATGAGACTAGTGGGTTCCGGACAGGTTCATGACTGGTATCTCCGCAATTACGGGCAGGAGCGGCAGCGCCTCATCCAGGCCACTCCAGCGGCTCAAATCTAGATGACACTTTCGTCAGTCGTCGAGGTCAGTCTGCTTCGCCCTGTTCGCTTCCCGCTCGCGTCGCGTGGCACGTGCGCGCTCCCTGGCCGCGAAAGTCACTGGTCCAGACGGACGGGATTTGAAGCGGTCGATCAAGGTGGCCGCTAGATCCTCCTCATGGCGGTTGATCGGCTGGTGAGGGACCACCCAACCGTCAGGCCCTTCGCGCTGAGCAAGGCCGCCGACTTTCAGAAGATTCAGGGCGCGCTCGACCTCGTTGGCTCGACCTCGGCCGTAGTCCTCACGAAGGCGGTTGGCGAGTTCGGTCGTCGTGGTCGAGATGTCGCCCTGGCCGCCGCTCATCGTGGGGAAAACCGCACTCCACAACAACGTCGCCATGTACAGCGATGGAGTCGGATCGTTCATAAAGCGCTTTTCGACCTTGATCGGGCTGAAGTACTCCGGCTTGCCGGTGAGCGTGTCAGGGCTCAAAGTCGAATCCATCCAGTTCTCCAATGAGTGCTCGCGCCCATTGCCGCGGGGGCGCTGATTCTTCTCCCCTCGCGCCAGGCTGAAGATGTAGCGGTTTCGCTCACGTTCAAACGACCAGCCGAAGACGGTCGGAAAACGGCTTGGCGCATAGGGGTGCTCGGAGTCCTCCATTGCCTCGCTCATGCGAGCTACAGCCGCGTTTGCCTCCCCTTGGGGGACGAAGAGGAGGATGTCGATCGCGCTGACCTCGGCGAGCGCTCCCCCCGGGCCGGGAACCCGATCGAGCGAGTCATAGCGACCAATTTGGTGGCAGAGAGAGTCGAGGCTCGCCGGCTCGAGCGCCAGGTTGCTCAGCTCTCCCACATAGGCGGTAGCGTCGTGGAAGAGAACGGTGAAGTCGGGCGTCGCCTGCTCACCGTCTCTGTGGCGGATCGTCGGGTAGCGCTCGAAGTGGGCGACCGTCTCTCGGATTCCCTCGGCCTTGGTGAACCAGACCTCGGCGGCGGAGACGATGTCGACGCAGGCGTCGTAGCGGCGGAAATCCGAGAGAAGGCGCTCGGCTTCGCTGGCCAGATCATCGCCCGGCATGCCGTCGCCCGGATTCAGACCGCGAAGACCTCGGTAGCCGGAATCTCCTCCGGCACCGCCTCGAGGCGAAGCTCGTCCATCCCGAGTGCCAGGCCGACAGCGTCCGTCACCCGCGCCAGCGAGCCCGTGCTTGCCCGCAGCCCAGGCACGATCGTGAGACGGTGATCGTCGGTGATCAGGATGTCGAAGCTCGATCCATCCAGATGGTCGGTGGCGATCAGGTGGAGGTAGGGATTGGCGTGAAGCACCGCCGTGCGGGCGCCGCGAAGATCGTTGATCGCGTCGAGGATACGCTTCCGGGTGCTCGGCGCCGCGGCGACGTCAGGTTGCAGATCCATCACGAGCGTCTCGGCGACCGGTGCGGAGCGCTCACGACTGAGGCCGCTCAGCATCCGGCGCCGCTCAGCCGCTGCGCCGGCAAGGTGGCCAAGGACGATCCTGACGAACGCCGACCAGTCGCCCTTGTAGAAGGTTGCCCCCGCACTGCGGCGAAGGTGGATCGAACTCGACCCGGCACCCAGGCTGAGGCTGTTGACGATCATCCCCTCCGAGGTCTCGCTGAGGGCCTCCCGGTGACCAGGTTGCATTTCCGACCAGCCGCGCGAATAGGAGGACCCGTCGCGCAGGACGCGAGCGGTCATTCGATTGACGTGAACGTCGCCGAGCTCGGCGAGCAGATCGCCGAGCGCCTCGAAGTCATTGCGATTGAGGATGACCCCGGCAAGGTGGGGATGGGCGCGAGGAATCCAAGAGCTGT
>JAWVEZ010000057.1:0-24947 GCA_033856455.1 Solirubrobacterales bacterium
TTTTGAACGGCAGCCGCAGTTTCGCCCGGTCCCAGGCTTTTCCACCCTGCTCGGTCGCCTTCCATTTGAAGAAGCCGAACACGAGTGCCGCAATTGCCGGAAAGATGATGAACCAATACCCGGTCAAGGCATTGGAGGCGTCGACGCAGACCTGAGTTGGCAACGGCAACCCGGTCGCTTCGGCGGGGTTGTCTTCAGCCATTTCTTCGAAGATGTTGGCGAAGATCGGGATAACGAGTGCCACGATCGCAACAAGCACAACCACGGCAAAGGTGAAGACCAGCGTCGGGTACATCATCGCCGATTTGACCTGGCGCCTCAGTGCGTCCTGTTTCTCGACCTGGAAGGCGACCCGGTCGAGCACCTCGTCGAGCCGGCCCGACTGCTCGCCGGAGCGGACCATCGCCCGGAAGAGACGATCGAAGACTTTCGGGTAGCGCTCCATCCCCTGCTCGAGCGAGCTGCCGGCCTCGACGTCGGACCGCAGGCCGGAGATCGCCCCCTTTATCTGCTCGTCCTGGGTCTGGTCTTCGAGCGTCTGCAGGGTGCGCAACATCGGCATCCCCGAGGCGACCAGGGTCGCGAACTGGCGCGAGAAGATCGCCAACTCGCGTTTGTCGATGCCCTGCCAGCCTTTGAACAAGTCCTCGATGTTGACCGGGTTCGACTTCTCGCTGACGTCGAGCACGATCAGCCCGCGCAGGCGCAGCTGCTCGCCGACCGCGGCCTTGGAGTCGGCCTCGAGCTCACCGCTCGAGGTGCTCCCGGCCAGGTCCATGGCCCGGAACTCGAAGGTGGTCGCGGAGGCCATCTAGGCGTTGCCCCCCGGCTGTGCGTACGCGGGCTGAGCGGGCGGCGCTCCGACCGGCGGCGCGCTCGCCGCACCGTCGGCGGGCCCGCCCCCGAGCAGCCGGTTCAGCTCCTCCGGCACCGAGGCGCGCTGTTCGGCCAGCCCCCGCGCGATCTTGCCGGTACGGACCAAGCGTGCCAGGTCGGCGTCCATCGTCTGCATCCCGACCGCGCCGGAGGTCTGCACCGCGCCGTAGATCTGGTGCGTTTTGCCCTCGCGGATCAGGTTGCGGATCGCCGGCGTCGGGATCAGCACCTCGGTGGCCACGGTCCGCCCTTTGCCGTCGATCGTCGGCAGCAGCTGCTGGGTGACGATGCCCTGCAGGGCGATCGAGAGCTGGGTCCGTACCTGGCCCTGCTGCTCGGCCGGGAAGACGTCGATGATCCGGTCGACCGTTTGCGAGGTGGACTGGGTGTGCAGGGTCGCGAAGACCAGGTGGCCGGTCTCGGCCGCGGTCAGCGCGGTGGAGATCGTCTCCAGGTCGCGCATCTCGCCGACCAGGATCACGTCGGGGTCCTGGCGCAACGCGGCCCGCAGGCCGAGCGCGAAATCGGGGGCGTCGGAGCCGATCTCGCGCTGGTTGACGATCGACCGTTTGTGGCGGTGCAGGAACTCGATCGGGTCCTCGATCGTGAGGATGTGGTCCTCGCGCTCCTGGTTGATCGCGTCGATCATCGCCGCCAGGGTGGTGCTCTTGCCCGAGCCGGTCGGGCCGGTGACGAGGACGAAGCCGCGCGGTTTGCGGGTCAGGTCGCGCAGCACCGGCGGCACGCCGAGCGAGTCGAGGCCGGGAATCTCCTGCGGGATCAGACGGAAGGCGGCGCTGACCGATCCGCGCTGGAAGAAGCAGTTGACGCGGAAGCGGGCGACGCCCGGGATCGCGTAGGCGAAATCAAGCTGCTGGCTGTTCTCGAACCGTTTGCGCTGGTCGTCGTTGAGGATGCCGTAGACGATCTCCCGCGTCTGCTGGCCGTTCAGCACCGGGAAGCCCTCCATCGCGTGGATCGCTCCCTTTTCGCGAATCGCCGGCGGGAAGCCCGAGGTGATGTGGACGTCGGACGCGCGGGTCTCCACCATGCGGCGGAGCACGTCGGCGAAATCGAAGTCAGGCGGTGACACGAAGCACCTCCTCGAGGCTGGTCTGGCCGCTCCGCACCTTGGCGACGCCGTCCTCGCGCAGGGTCATCATGCCCTCCTCGCGGGCGGTGGCGGCGATTTCGGGCTCGGCAGCGTGGGCGATCGTCATTTCTTTCAACTTCGGGCTGAGGCTCATCACCGAGTAGATCCCGACCCGGCCGCGGTAGCCGCTCTGGTTGCAGTGCCCGCACCCGGCCGGCTCGTAGGCCTCGACGTCGGCGTAGACCGAGACGCCGGCTTCGGTCAGGGCGGCCGAGGGGATCACGGTGCGGCGCTTGCAGCTCGGGCAGAGCCGCCGGGCCAGCCGCTGCGCGACCACGCAGTCGACCGCCGAGGCGGTGAGGAAGGTCTCGATCCCCATCTCGGTGAGGCGGGCGATCGCCCCCGGGGCGTCGTTGGTGTGCAGGGTGGTCAGCATCATGTGGCCGGTCAGGGCCGCCTCGATCGCGATCCGCGCGGTCTCGGCGTCGCGGATCTCGCCAACCATCACGATGTCGGGATCGGCGCGGAGGACCGAGCGCAGCCCCCTGGCGAAGTCGAGCCCCGCCTTGCGGTTGACGTTGATCTGGTTGACGCCGTCGATCCGGTACTCGACCGGGTCCTCGATCGTGATGATCTTCTTCTCCACGTCGTTCAGCTCGCCGAGCGCGGCGTAGAGCGTCGTGCTCTTGCCCGAGCCGGTCGGGCCGGTGACCAGAACCGCGCCGTAAGCCTGTCCGAAGGCGCGCTCGAAGCGCTCCCGCGCGGTGCCCTCCATGCCGAGATCGTCGAGCGTGCGCTGCGAGTTGCTTTCGTCGAGGATGCGGATCGTCGCCCCCTCGCCGCGCTGGGTCGGCAGCGTGGTCACGCGCAGGTCGACGCGGCGTTCCTCGACCGCGACGCTGACCCGGCCGTCCTGCGGCACCCGTTTCTCGGCGATGTCGAGCTCGCTCATGATCTTCAGGCGCGAGATCACCGCGCCGGTCATCCGCTTCGGCACGTGGGCGGCTTCGCGCAGCACCCCGTCGACCCGGAAGCGGACTCGCAGCTCCCCCTCTTCGGGCTCGATGTGGACGTCGGAAGCGCCCTCCCCCACCGCCTGCGCGAGGATGCTGTAGACGAGCTTGATCACCGGCGCGTCCTCGGCGCCGGCCTGCATCTCGCTGACCGAGGCGAGCGCTTCGGCTTCTTCGGTCTCCTCGTCGTCCGCGGTGATGATCGCGTCGGCGGCGGCGTTCTGCAGGGTGCCGAGGCGGGAGAGCAGCGACTCGACGTCGGCCTTCGCGGCCACCGCGATCCGGCAGTCGAGCCCGGTGGCGATCTGGATGTCGTCGACGGCGAGCACGTTGGCCGGGTCGGCGGCGGCGACCAGCAGCGTGTGCTGGTCGGCGTAGCCGACCGGCACGGCCATGTAGCGGCGGGCCATCGTCACCGGGAAGAGCGCCGCGGCGGCGACGTCGACCTGGAAGACGGCGAGGTCGACGTGGTCGAGGCCGTAGCGCTCGGCGGTCGCCCGCGAGAGCTGGCCTTCGTTGATCACGCCCTGCTCGAGCAGCAGCGACTCCGGCGTCCGGCCGGCGCTGCGGGCGCTCTCCACCGCGGCCGAGACCAGTTCCTCGGAGGCGTAGCCCAGTTCGACCAGGACGTCGGTGACGTAGCCGCGCGAATGGCCGCGCTGGAGGGGCGGAGTCAGCCCCGGGGTCCCGGCCTCCTCCTGGGGCGGGTAGGCAGGCGCCGCCGAGGTCCCGGAGTCGGGGACCGGCTGCAGGTGGCTCGGGTAGGTCGGATCGTAGGAGCTCATCGCCATCAGTCCGGGTGGTAGGTCGCTTCAGGGCCCTTGTAGGAGGCGTCGCGAACCGCCTGCACGACCGTCGCCGAAGTCTGGAAGCCGTAATCCACGGTGGCCTGGGGAACGCCGTGGCTCAGCTTCTTCGGCCTCATCACGACCAGCGCCGGCACCCGGTTGACGTCGAGGCCGACGGTGATGCTGGCGTAGCGCGGAAGCTGCTTCAGGGGAACGCGGATCAGAACGACTCCCGGCATCCCTTCGAGCGCGTCGCTCGCCCGCGAAACACGCCCGTCGTCGATCCCGCCGTCGTTGACGATCAGCAAGACGACAGTCTGCCCCGACTCGTACGCGGAGCTGAACTCGGCTGGCGGCGGCGGCGCCGGGATCGAGGTCGGGACTCCCGAGCTGCCGGTCGTCGCGGCGCCTGCTTCGAGCCCCGCGACCGCGGCTTCGACCGCTTCTCCGGGCGTCGCCCCGGTCGCCGTTTCGCCGTTCACGGTCGCCACGGTCGGCCCCGCTTCCGATTCGGCCGATTCTTCTTCGCCCCCGCTGGATTTGAGGAAGAAGACGAGCGCGACGACCACGAGGACCGCGACCAGCCCGACCTGGGCGGCCTGGCTTTCGTTCAGCTTCTCCCTCACGAGGCCGCCGTCTCCATCTGCTCGATGCCGCTGGCCCGCTGGCCGCCGGCGGCCAGCATCAGCTTGAAGTCATGTGGGCTGGAGGCGTACTCCATCGCCGTCGCCTCGCTGATCCGCCCCTCCATCGCGTAGCCGAGCAGCGACTGGTCGAAGGTCCGCATCCCGTAGTACTCGCCTTCGGAGATGACCTCGGTGATCTTGCCGGTCTCTTCCGGGTTGAGGATCAGGTCCTGGACACGGCCGGTGACGACCATCACCTCGGAGGCGGGCACCCGGCCCTCGCCGCTCAGGTCGGGGACGAGCCGCTGCGCGATCGCCCCCTTCAGGGTCGCCGCGAGCATCACCCGCGCCTGCTGCTGCAGGTGGGGCGGGAAGAAGTCGATGATCCGGTTGATCGTCTCGGTCGCGTCGAGCGTGTGCACGGTCGAGAGCACCAGGTGGCCGGTCTCGGCGGCGGAGAGCGCCGTGCGCACGGTCTCCTCGTCGCGCATCTCGCCGATCAGGATCACGTCGGGGTCCTGGCGCAGGACCCGCCGCATCGCCCGCCCGAAGCTCTTCGTGTCGAAGCCGACTTCGCGCTGGTTGACGATCGAGCGTTTGTCGGGGTGCAGGTACTCGATCGGGTCCTCGAGGGTGACGATGTGCCGCGACCGCGTCAGGTTGATGTGGTCGATCATCGCCGCCAGGGTCGTGCTCTTGCCCGAGCCGGTGGTGCCGGTGACGAGGACGATCCCGCGCTCCTGCTCGGCCAGCGAGCGGACGACGTCGGGCAGGCCGAGGTCGTCGATCGAGCGGATCTCGAAGGGGATCGCGCGGCAGACGATCGAGATCGAGCCGCGCTGCTTGAAGCTGTTGACGCGGAAGCGCGAGACGCCCGCCAGCGCGTAGGAGAAGTCTGCCTCGCCTTCCTCCTCGAATTCGGTCAGCGAGCGAACCTCGGCGATCTCGTGCAGCGCTTTCTCGGTGTCGGCGTCGGCCAGCTCGCCGAAGCCCTCGAGTGGGATCAGCTCGCCGTGCATGCGCGCGACCGGGGGTGAGCCGACCTTCAGGTGCAGGTCGGACCCCTCCCGCTCGACGAGGGTGCGCAGCGCTGAGTCGATGTCGAACATCACGAGCTTTATCGGCTCGGACGTTCTAGGGCTTAAACCCTGGTTTTAAGCGGGCGAGAGGGGTCCGAGGGGACCCCTCTCGCGACTGCGCTTAAGCGACCTCGCGGAGTTTCTGGGCCTCGCCCAAGCTCTGCAGCTTTTTCAGCGACTGGTTCTCGATCTGGCGGATCCGCTCACGGGTGACGTTGAAGGTGCGGCCGACCTCGTCCAGGGTGCGAGGATGCTCGCCGCCGAGCCCGTAACGGAGCTCGAGCACGCGGCGCTCGCGGTAGGAGAGGTTCTCGAGGGCCTCCTTCAGCGCCTCTTTGGTCAGCAGGTCAGCGGCACGGTCGAACGGGGACTCGGCCTTCTCGTCGGCGATGAACTGACCGAACTCGGACTCCTCCTCGTCGCCGACCGGCTTCTCCAGCGAGACCGGGGCCTGGGCGGAGCGCTTGATCGAGTCGACCTCCTCGGGATCGATGCCGGTGACCTCGGCGATCTCCTCCGGGGTGGGCTCACGGCCCAGCTCGGTGACGAGCTTGCGCTCGGCGCGACCGATCTTGTTCAGCTTCTCGACCACGTGGACCGGGATGCGGATCGTCCGCGCCTTGTCGGCCAGTGCCCGGGCGATCGCCTGCCGGATCCACCAGGTCGCGTAGGTGGAGAACTTGAACCCCTTGCGGTAGTCGAACTTCTCCGCCGCGCGCACCAGGCCCAGCGTTCCCTCCTGGATCAGGTCGAGGAAGGGCAGGCCCTGGTTGCGGTAATTTTTCGCGATCGAGACGACCAGACGCAGGTTCGACTCGACCATTTTCTGCTTCGCGTCGAGGTCGCCGCGCTCGATCCGCTTGGCGAGTTCGACCTCCTCCGCCGCGGTCAGCAGGCGGACTTTGCCGATGTCCTTGAGGAACAGCTGCAAGCTGTCCGTGGTCATGTCCGGTTTCAGGTCGAGCGCCTGTTTCTGGCGCCGGCGCCCTTTTTTCCCGGTGTCGGCGGGCATCGCGTCCGCCGCCGCTTTCTGGGCGGGGTCCATGTCCTCGACGAGCTCGATCCCCGACTTCTCGAGGTGGCCGTAGAGATCCTCTACGTCAGACTCGTCGAGATCCACCTCGGAGACAGCCGAGGCGATGTCGCCGAAGGTCAGCACGCCAAGCTGCTGACCGCGATTGATGAGGTTCTTGACCTCCTCCAGCTCCTGAAGCTCTGCTACCAGCATCCGTGTCTACTCATTTCCCTAGCGCGTGGTGTTTAGTCCTGGGCGATGAAATGCCGTCGCGAGGCAAAAGTCTCGCGCCGGTCGATGAAAAAGCGGACCGGAGAGACGGTCCGCGAAGTAAGAAGTTGCCATTACGTCAAGTGTGCCCGAGGGGGCGGGCGTCAAACTTGCTCAAACGCCTGTTCGCATAGTAGTCACTTCAGTTTGTAAAGTCAATGCCCAGCCCACTCCGCCATCCACGCCCATGGCTGAAAGCCTTTTGGCAGCGCGCCTACACGGAGAACGTCACCGGGCTCTCGGCGATGGTCGCCTACAACCTGATGCTGGCGGTCTTCCCGTTCGCCCTCCTGGTCCTCTTCGTCTTCGGCCAGGTGCTGAAGATCGAGGGGGTCGAGACCAGCGTCCTCAACGACCTGCAGCGCCTCTTCCCCTCGGTCGAGCAGGGCACCCTGACCGACATCCTCAGAGAGATCCGGAGCAACTCGACGACGATCGGGATCGCCGCCTTCCTCGGCTCGCTCTGGATCGGCGCCTCCTTCTGGGGCGCGATGGACACCGCCTTCTGCCGCATCTACCACGTCGAGTGCCGCGGCTGGGTCGAGCAGAAGCGCTTCTCCTTCGCGATGCTCGGGGTCGTCCTGCTCTTCATCGCCGCCAGCATCTTCGTGCCGACGATCGAGAGCGGCCTGATCGACAGCACCGACCGGCTGCCGTTCGGACTCTCCAGCATCAAGGCGATCGACACGATCCTGTTGCTCGCGGCGGCGCTCCTGGTCACCTTCCTGATCTGCTGCGTGATCTTCTGGGCGGTCCCGAAAGGCCACATGCCGTGGCGGGCGGTCTGGCCGGGCGCCGCCTTCGTGACGATCGCCGCCGGCCTCGCCAACTGGCTCTTCCCGCTCTACCTCTCCAATGTCTCCAGCCTCTCGCACTTCGGCTCGACGCTCGGCTTCATCCTGATCGCCCTGCTCTGGTTCTACGTGCTCAGCTTGGCGCTGATGATCGGGGCGGTGATCAACTCGCTGCGATACGAGCTCCACGACACCGGCGAGCTTCCATATCGGGCCGAACCGAAGCCACCCTGCGGCTGCGATGAGGCCCGCGAGCCGGCGACCGGTGGATCGCAATACACCGGTAGGCAATAAAAACTGTCATATATTTGGAACGGTGTCAGGCATTCTCGATCCGCGGACGCCCACCGATATCGCCGGCCGCACCCAGCGGGCGCGAATCATCGACGCCCTCGTCGAGAGCTGCGCGGCCAAAACCTTCGCGGCGACGACGATCTCCGACATCGTCGCCCGGGCAAGCATTTCCCGCACCACCTTCTACAAACACTTCCCTGACAAGCGGGCCTGCTTCGACACCGCGGTCAACACCTGCGTCGAGGAACTCACGACGGTCGCCCGCGAGGCCCACAAGCCGGGCGACCCACCCGGCCAAGCGGTGATCAAGGCGACCGCCGCGATGCTGGCGCTGATGGCGAGCAAGCCGGCCCTCGCCCAGCTGCTGACCGGCGACGCTCCGGGAGTCGAGCCCGCCGTCGTCGAGCGTTACCGCAGGCTGCTGATCCCGGCGGTGGCCGGTCTCTGGGAGGGTTCGGAGACGCACATGGACCCCAACCTCGCGTTCGGTCGCGCCCAGGTGCTGATCTTCAAGCAGGCCGCCGGCGAGGCGGCCACGCTGCCCGAGCTCCTGCCGGAGCTCGTCTACCTCGGGGTCGCGCCGTTCGCCGGCCACGAGGAGGCGCTCGGGCAGGTTCGGCTGGCCGAAGCAGAGATCGTCTCCGAGCGCTCGCTGAGCCGGTGAACGAGACGCCCCAGGACCTGCGCAAATGGCGGCTGCCGCGAGGCCGCCACGGGTTGCCGCGGGAGCTGGTCACCCGCTCCCAACGCGAGCGGCTGCTGGCCGCGGTCGTGCGGGCCACCGCCGCCAAGGGCTACGGAACGACGACCGTGGCCGACATCCTCGACCAAGCGGGAGTCGGCCGCGAGACCTTCTACGAACTCTTCGAAGACAAGCGGTCCTGCGCGCTGGCTGCGCACACAATCCTCGCCGAGAACCTCGAGGACCGGGTGCGCGAGGCCTACATGGAGCCCGGGCGGTGGCCCGAACGCGCCCGCAACGCCCTCGCGGCAACGCTCGAATGGTTTGCCTCGGACCCGGCGGCCGCCCGGTTCATGCTGGTCGAGCTCGGCTCGATGGGAACCGAGTCGCGGATCCGTTTCCAGGAAGAATTCAACCGCTTCGTCGCCCTGCTCGACGAGGGGCTGGAGGGGGCTGACTCCAGCCCCGACGTGGCCCGCGCCTCGAGCCTCGCGGTTGGGGCGATCGTCGCCCGCCTCTACGAGGAGATCGTGCTCGGGCGGGCCACCGAGCTGCCGCGGCTGCTGCCGGACCTCACCTACGAGCTGCTGGTCCCCTTCGAAGGGGAAGCGGTGGCGCGGGCGGAGCGGGTGCGGGCGGTCGCCAGCCGCGGCTAGCCCTCCTAATGGTCGAGCAGGGCCGTGTGCAGCCCGTTGACCAGGTCTTCGCTGAGCTGACGGGAGCCGCCGAAGCTGAGCAGGTCGGCTGTGCCGTCCTTGATCGCGCCGAACCAGCGGGACGCCGATCCGCTCGCGTAGGCGACGGCCCGCCCCTCACGCCCCGAGTCGCAGGAGACGACGCGGCCGGCCTCGACGGCAACCTCGACCCCGACCGGCTCGCGGGAGCGATCGCTCGCGACCTCGACCTCGAATCGACAGAGGCCGCTCGCCTCTCGCTTCAAGCCGACCAATGGCGTCGCCAGCATGAACGCCGCCTCGATGTCGACGCTGGTCACCTCGGGCGCGTCCTTGCCGAGGTGCCGGCCTTCGCAGTCGGCGGCTGTGGCCAGCGGCAGGATGCCGCGCCGCGCCCACTCGGTAACCCCGTACGGCATGCCGCCTCCCGAACCCGGACGGGCTTCGATCAGCCCCGCCATCCGCATGCTGGAGAGGCGGCGCTCCAGCGCCGGGTAGCTGAGCTCGGGGATCAAGCGATCGAGCTCGGTCAGCGACATCGGCCGCGCCGCGAGACCCCGCAGCATGGTCGAGCCCCAGCCGTCGACGAAGGCCTTGACCATCCCCCGCGCCCCCCCGGATTCGAGCGGGATCGGAGCCGCGGGGGCCAGCCCCAGCCACTTCTCGAGCCGCTCGGCGACGGCGACCACGTCCTCGCCCATCGGGGTCAGCTCGTTCTCAACGGCATACGGCATCTGCGTGGTCGGCCGTTTGCCGACGGCGCCGATCTCGGCCAGGCTGCTGAGGTGGCCGCGCAGCGTGGTCTGAGCCGGCAGGCCCGTCGCCTGGCGCAGCTCCGCGAGCCTCATCGGCCGCTTCGCCAAGGCGCGCAGGATCAGGACGTTGAGCGGCGTCGCGAGCACGGTGAGAATCTGCTCACCGGCACGGAAACGACCGTCGATCGCTCCGATCGGACCGTTCACCGGCACTTCGGTTGAGCTTGACACCTTCTCTCTCCCCCTCGATGCAAGGCCTCCAGAGTACCAAGAGTTTTTTATTGGAACAGAGAAGTTTTATAAACGAACAAGTACGTTTCGGGCGGCTTCGCGCAACGCTTCGTGAAGGGGCGTGCGCGAGCGGGCCGGCAGCAGCTCCATTCCACTCGGATCGGTGACGACCGTCTCCGTCGAAAGGCCCTCGATCAGCGGCCTGGCAACACCCGCGTCGACCGGCGTCACCAGGCCGATCCACAGCGAGGAGAGCGCCGGAGTCAGCACCGGGACGGTGATCCGCAGCGGCGGCCGCCGGTCCTGAGCCCGCGCCAGCTCGTCGATCATGCCGCCGTAGGTGGTCACGTCGGGGCCGCCGATCTGCAGCTCGCGGTCGAGCGGGCGCGCAAGGTCGCGCGCGTCGGCGAGAAAGCCGACAGCGTCGGCGACCGCGATCGGCTGGGTCCGGGTGCCCACCCAGCGGGGCGTGACCATCACCGGCAGGCGGCGCACCAGGTAGAAGACCGTCCGGAACGACTCGCTGCCGGCACCGATCACCGCCGCCGCCCGCAGGTAGGCGACCGGGACCGATCCCTCGCGCAGCGCCTCCGCGGTCGCGTGCCGGCTCGCCAGATGCTCCGACCCCTCGCCGAGCCCACCGAGGTAGACGATCCGCCGCACCCCGCCGTCCGCCGCGGCGGCGGCGAAGTTCTCCGCCCCCTGGCGGTCGCGGCCGGCAAAGTCCCCGTCCTCCGCCCCGCGCCCCATCGAGTGGACCAGGTAGTAGGCGACGTCGGCTCCAGCCAGGGCCTTGTCGAGACTGGACCGGTCGAGCACGTCGGCTTCGCGCACGTCGCAGCCGAGCTTGGCGAGATCCCCGGCGCGCTCGGGATTCCGGGCCAGCGCCCGCACCTCCTCCCCGCTCTCGCGCAGCTGCTCACAGAGCAGACCGCCGATGTAGCCCGTGGATCCAGCTACCGCAATCACACCCTCAACCTAACCGGCGAGGGAGAACTTCAACCCTCGTGGCTAGCCGTATCTCTCCGCCGACGAGCCCAGGATCGCGCGCAGCTTGGCGCGATCGTGGCGGGCGTGGACGCGGCGCACCGTGCCCGAGCGCGAGCGCATCACCAGCGATTCCGTGGTGACGCCGGCGCCGCGGTAGCGGACGCCCTGGAGGACGTCGCCGTCGGTGACCCCGGTGGCGGAAAAGAAGACGTCCTCGCCGCCGCAGAGGTCGTTCGCTGTAAGCACGCGGCTGAGGTCGTAGCCGGCGTCGAGCGCGGCCTGGCGCTCCTCGTCGTCGCGCGGCCAGAGGCGGCCGAGCAGCTGCCCGCCCATCGACTTCAGGGCGGCGGCGGAGATCACGCCCTCCGGGGTGCCCCCGATCCCCCACAGCAGGTCGACCGGCGAGCGTTCGGAGACCGCCAGCAGCGCCGCGGAGACGTCGCCGTCGGTGATCAGGCGGATCCGGGCGCCGGCCTCGCGCACTTCGCGGATCGCGTCCTCGTGGCGCGGGCGGTCGAGCATGACGACGATCACGTCGCCGATGCTGCCGCCCTTGCGCTCGGCGATCAGCTTCAAGGTCTCCGGCAGCGGCCGGTCGAGGTCCAGCAGGTCGGCGATCTCTTCCCCGCCCGCCATCTTTTCCATGTAGACGCAGGGGCCGGGGTCGAACATCGAGCCGCGCTCGGCGAGCGCGATCACCGCGATCGCGCTCGGCATCCCCAAGGCGCAGAGGCGGGTCCCCTCGAGCGGGTCGACGGCGATGTCGACGCTGGGCGGCGAGCCGTCGCCGATCTGCTCGCCGTTGTAGAGCATCGGCGCTTCGTCCTTCTCGCCCTCGCCGATCACGACGACGCCGTCCATCGAGACCGAGTCGAGCACGAAGCGCATCGCGTCGACGGCGGCACCGTCGGCGGCGAGCTTGTCGCCGCGACCGACCCAGCGGGCGGAGGCCAGCGCCGCCGCCTCGGTCACGCGGACCAGCTCCAGAGCCAAGTTGCGGTCAGGCTTGACTTGAGATCCCTCGGCCATCGGCGCCGCAGGCTATACGGTTGGGGCGTGGAGGGGCGCTGGGGATTGACGCTGCCGTTGCCGGGGACGCCGCTGGCGGACCACCGGGGGCTGCTCGAGGCGGCCGAGGCGGCCGGCTACACCGACTTCTGGAGCGGCGAGACCGCCGGGCCCGACGGCTTCACGCCGCTCACCCTGGCCGCCGCCTGCACCAACCGGGTCCGGCTCGGGACCGGCGTCGTCGGGGTCTTCCAGCGCGGTCCGGCCCTGCTCGCCCAGGAGGCGGCGGCGCTGGCCGACGCCTCCGGCGGGCGCTTCGTGCTCGGCATCGGCTCCTCCTCGGACCGGATCGTCGAAGGCTGGAACGGAATCCCCTTCGAGAAGCCGCTGAGCCGGATCCGGGAGACGCTCGACTTCCTCGACGCGGCCCTGGTCGGCGAACGCACCGCGACCGGGTTCAAGCTGGAATCGCCGCCCGTCCACCGGGTCCCGGTCGTGCTCGCGGCGCTGCGCGGCAAGATGCTGGAGCTGGCGGTCCAGCGGGCCGCCGGTGCCTTCACCAACTTCCTGCCGCTGGCCGGGCTGCCCCAGGTCGTCGCCCAGCTCGACGAGGCGCCGGAGGGCTTCGAGCTGCTCTGCCGCTTCTTCTGCATCCCCGGCGAGCGCGAGCAGGTCGAGCCGCTGGCCCGCTTCATGTTCTCCTCCTACATCACCGTCCCGGTCTACGCCGCCTTCTACCGCTGGCTCGGCTACGGCGAGCAGATCGAGCCGATGGTCACCGCCTGGGAAGCCGGCGACCGTCAGGCGGCCGCCGCCGCGGCGCCCTGGGAGCTGATCGAGGACATGTTCGTCTTCGGCAGCCCGGAGGAGATGAAGGAGCGGCTCGCCGCCTTCGTCGAGGGCGGGATCACGCTGCCGATCCTCACCCCGATCGTCCCGCCGGAGCAGCTCGGCGAGACGATCGCGGCGCTGGCGCCGTGAACCCGTTCCTCGCCCCGGATACCGGGGTCAGCTACGGGTTCGCGGTCGCGCCAGGCTGAGGGCGTAGTCGCCGGCCGGGTCGGTGAACCAGCCGCGCAGCTCGAGGCCCGATTCCGCGTAGACGCACTCGAGCCGCTCGCGGGTGAACTTGGCGGAGATCTCGGTCCGCATCTCCTCGCCCGCCGCGAACTCGACCGTGAGGTCGAGGTCGGCGAGCTGGACGCGCTGTTCGGCCAGCGAGCGCAGGCGGATGTCCATCCGCTCCTCGCGGGCGTCGTAGCGGGCGACGTGCTCGAAGGCGTCGAGGTCGAAGTCGGCGCCGAGCTCGCGGTTGAGGACCGCCAGCACGTTCTTGTTGAACTCGGCGGTGACCCCGGCGGAGTCGTCGTAGGCGGCCTCCAGACGGGCGGTCTCCTTGACCAGGTCGGTCCCCAGCAGGAGGTGGTCGTCGGGCCCGAACATCGCCGCGATCCGGGTCAGGAACTCGCGCCGCTCACCCGGGTAGAGGTTGCCGATCGTGCCGCCGAGGAAGGCCATCAAGCGCGCTTCGCCGTCGCTGGGGACGCGCTCGAGGTCGGTCTCGAAATCGCAGACGAGACCGCGAACCTCGAGCCCCGGGTACTCCTCGACCAGCTCGTGGGCGGTCTCCTGGGTGATCTCCTCGGAGATGTCGACCGGGACGTAGGTCCGCAGGAGGCCGGCGTCGCGCATCGCGCTGAGCAGGACGCGGGTCTTCGAGGCCGAGCCGGAGCCGAGCTCGACCAGGGTCCCGGGCGATCCGGCCGCGACCAGGATCTCCCCCGCCCGGTCGGCGAGGATCTGGCGCTCGCGCCGGGTCGGGTAGTACTCGGGCAGCTCGGTGATCCGCTCGAACAGCTGCGAGCCGCGCTCGTCGTAGAAGTACTTCGGCGAGAGCTCCTTCGGCGAGGCGGAAAGACCCTCGCGAACGTCCGCGGCCATCGCCGCGGACGCGTCGGCGTCGAGGTGGACGTCGATCGCGATCGTCATCGCGCGTCCCTCGCGCAGCGGATCCCGGAGAAGATCTGGCGGCGCTCCGGCAGGTCCCAGTTGCGGAAGCTCGGGCGGGCGACGCGCGGGTGGGTCGCCCAGGAGGCGCCGCGCAGCACCTTGTAGGTGCCGCCGAAGAAGACCTCCGAGTACTCCCGATAGGGGAAGGCCTCGAAGCCGGGGTAGGCACGGAAGTCGGAGCAGGTCCACTCCCAGGCCTGGCCGACGTCGTCGAGGGCCTCGCGGGCGGCCTCCCACTCGAACTCGCTCGGCAGCCGCTTGCCCGCCCAGCGGGCGAAGGCGTCGGCCTGGTGCCAGGAGACGTGGACGACGGGATGGTCGGGGGCGACCGGGTCGCGGCGACCCCTCGCCGTGTCGACCCAGCCCCCCTCGCCGTCGGGCTGCCAGTACTCGGGCGGCTCGGCCCCGGTCGCGTCCATGAACTCGATGTACGCGGCGTTGGCGACAGGGGTTCGGTCGATCTCGAAGGCGGCCAGCGCGACCGCGTGGCGGCCGCGCTCGTTGTCGTAGGCGAAGCCCTCGGGCGGCGCGCCGACCTCGTGGGTACCGGCCGGGAGCGCGATCGTCTCGGGGCCGTCGGAGGCGACGGCAGCGGTCCCGATCGGCAGCGACAGCTCGTAGCCGTCGACCAGCTGCAGAAGCTGCAGCATCGTCTCCTGGTGCTGCAGCTCGTGGGCCAGCAGCATCTCGTAGACGAACCCGCCGCGCAGCAGCCGATCCTCCTGGTCGGGGCCGATCTCGACCGTCGCCAGCACCTCCAGCGCCCGCTCGCGAACCTCGTCCAGGTAGGAGCGCAGCTCGGCGTCGCGCAGGATCGGCAGCTCGCCCCGGGTCTTCCGCGGGTTCTCGATCGCGTCGTAGAAGTGGCCGAGCTCGCCGTGCAGCGGCTCGCGCCCGCCGATCGTCCGCACCAGCCAAAGCTCCTCGAAGTTGGCGATGTGGCCGAGGTCCCAGGCCAGCGGGCTGAGGATCGGCGAGTAGACGCGGTTCAGCTGCTGGTCGTCGAGCGGCTCGACCAGCGCGAGGGTCCGCCGCCGCGCCTCCGCGAGCAGGTCGGCGATCGCTTGCCGCCGCGCTTCCTCGCCGGCTTCCTTGCTGTTTGCCGTCACCTCGGTGGCGATACGGAGACCCTACCCGGGTCGGATTACCGCCATGTGAACACGCGAGAGCGTTAGATTGCCGGCGATGAAGATCGAGGGCGCAGGCGCGTTGGTCAGCGGTGGGGCTTCCGGGCTCGGCGAGGCGACCGCGCGCTCGCTGGCCGCGGCGGGAGCCAGGGTGGTGATCGCCGACCGCGATGCCGAGCGTGGCAAGGACCTGGCGGCCGAGCTCGGCGCCGAGTTCCTGCCGGTCGACGTGACCGAGCCCGACGCGGTGGCGGCGGCCGTCGACCGCGCCGCGGCGGCGCCGGGGGGTCTGCGGATCTCGGTCTGCTGCGCCGGGATCGGCTGGGCCGAGCGGATCGCCCGCTCCCGCGGCGCCCACGACCTCGAACACTTCGCGACCGTGATCACGGTCAACCTGATCGGCACCTTCAACGTCCTGCGCACAGCCGCGGCGCAGATGATCGAAAACGAGGCCGACGCGGGAGGCGAGCGTGGCGTCTGCATCAACACCGCCTCGATCGCCGCCTTCGACGGCCAGATCGGCCAGGCCGCCTACGCGGCCTCGAAGGGCGGGATCGTCGGGCTGACCCTGCCGGCGGCGCGCGACCTCGCCTCGAAGGGGGTGCGGGTGATGACGATCGCCCCCGGCGTCTTCGACACCCGCCTGCTCGAAGGCCTGCCCGAGCCGGCCCGGCTCTCGCTCGGCGCCGAGGTGCCGTTCCCGAACCGCCTCGGCGACCCGGCCGAGTACGCGCACCTGGTCGGCCAGATCGTCACCAACCCGATGCTGAACGGGGAGACGATCCGGCTCGACGGCGCCCTGCGGATGACCCCGAAGTAGTCGTGGGCGGGTCCGAGCTGATCTCGGAGTTCCTCAAGCACTCGCCGTTCGTCGGCCACCTGGGAATGGCGCTGCACGAGACCGCTGCGTGTTGGCACTGCCCTTCACCAACGAGGTCGTGACGATCGGCGACGTCGTCCACGGCGGCGCAGTCGCCGCCTGATCGACACCGCCGCGATGGCCGCCTCCTGGTCGGCGATCGAGGTCGACGGCGAACCGCCCAAGGGAACGACGGTGGGGCTGACCGTCGACTACCTGGCGGCGGCCCGGGCGCAGGAACTGCTGGCCGAAGCGATGGTCCTGCGCCGCGGCTCCAGCCTCTGCTTCTGCGATGTGAAGGTGCGCGGCGACGCCGACGGCAAGCTGCTCGCCAGCGGGCTGGTCGCCTACAAGTTGGGTTAGCAGCGGGTCTTCACCAGGGCCTTCGCCCATCTCAGCTTCGACCGGAATCGCGCCCGTTCACGGCTGCCCTCTGCCCACTTCAGCTTCGTCGCGTACCAGCGCACGCGGCCCCTGGCGCGGTTGCAACTGTCCGACGGACCCGACGGTATCGCCGGGGCCAGCGTCGTCGGGGGCGGGACCACGGGCGGGGGAGGCGGCGGCTCCGCCTCCAGGTCGAAGCTCCAGGTGGCGATCATCGCGTCTTCGACGTACCACTCGACGCGGTGACTCCCGAGTACTTCGCTGGCGATCGAGTTGACGTAGAGCGTGCCCTCGTGGGCCGGCTGATCCTCCGCGCAGAGGTACCCCCCGCCGGGGAACTCGACGCACACGTCGTATTCGACGTCCGCGCCATCGACGCGAAAGAAAGCACCTATGCCGTCACCGAGATAACAGACGTCGGATGGCAGCGCCTCCCGGCTGAGCCCACATCCGACGTAGGTTTTGAACTCGGCGGCCCCGGCGGACGGAACCGACCAAGCGGACAACGCGAGCACCACTGCCACGAGCAACAAACGCTTCACCGCATCCCCCTACTTGAACATCACCTCACCGATCCGAGGAATGTATAACCCCGTCCGTCAGTCCGTCCCTTCGGCCTCGGGGTCGTGCCAGACCTTCTTGCGCCAGGGCGGGGAGACGGCGAAGGCCGAGCGGTCGCTTTCGGCAATCGGCTCGAGCGGGACAAGGTGGACGCGGCGGCCAGGGGTGAAGCGGTCGGTGCGACCGCTGCCGGCCGCGTTGCCGGCGTGGCTGCCGCCGGAGACGAGCAACAGGTGGGTCTGCGGGCCCCAGCCGTTCGGGGCGCGGGCTCCGAGCTCCTCGGCGACGTCCTCGAGCACGTCGATCCCCGCGTCCGAGCCCCAGTTGGCGACCCCGCGCTCGTAGTTGTAGCCGTGGTGGGAGCTCGCGCGCTGATCGACCGAGCCGTCGGATCCGATCCGAAATTGGACCGACTCCCAATCGTCCTCGTGATAGCCGGCGTCGCCGGCCACCGGCAGGTCGCGGAGGGTGGCCGAGTCGGCGTAGTAAAACCAGAACTGGAGGTAGAGGTTGCCGGCCCGCGGGCCCGCGCAGTTCGCCCCCGCCGCCTCGGAGGCCTCCCTCTCCCCCGCCCGGCAGTCGACCACATGGACGAACGAGGTAACCGCCAGGTCCCCGTCGGTGCGATGCACGAGCCCCTCCTCCGCCCCGTCCCCACAGGTGGCCGACCGGCAGCGCCGGAAATCGACCGGCAGCGCCCGCGACCCCTCCTCGAAGGCCAGCGTCGGCACGTTCTCCCGGATCAGCTTCCCCACCTCCGTCCCGTACGCCGCGATCATCCCCGGCTCGTCCCCACACCCGTCGGCCAGCGCCACCGCGCAGAGCAACTTCTGCGCCACCGCCCGCCCCAACTCGTTCCCCGGCACCCGTACGCCTGCAGCAACCAGCGCCACGAGCAAGAGTGAGACCACGCACAGCGTCCCGACCCACTCGACCGACCCTTGCCCCCGCTCCGACCGCATAGGACGGCAAGCCTCAAATCAACGGCGTCTCTCCCCGAGGGAAGTGCCGGATCAAATCGATCCGTCAATTGACGCCCTATATGGGCGCAAACTGCCGGCTCGAGCACATTCAACTAGTTGTGAAGGTGGGTTTCGAGTCGGGGAGGGAGGCGATCGCGAGGCTCTGGCGGCGAGCGCCGACCTAGCCGACTCCCCTAGAGGTTCTGAATCTCCGCCGCGATGTCCGCCGCCGCCTTCTTCGCGTCGTCGAAGAGCATCGAGGTGTTCGGTTCGTAGAAGAGGTCGTTGTCGATGCCGGCGAAGCCGGGGCTCATCGAGCGCTTGATCACGATCACCTCGTTGGCCTGGTTGACCTCGATGATCGGCATCCCGGCGATCGGGGAGTCGGGATCGTTTTTGGCGGCCGGGTTGGTGACGTCGTTGGCGCCGACGACCACGGCGACGGAGGTGCGGGGCATCTCCGGGTTGATCTCCTCCATCTCCTTCAGCTGCTCGTAAGGCACGTCGGCCTCGGCCAGCAGCACGTTCATGTGGCCGGGCATGCGGCCGGCCACCGGATGGATCGCGTAGTTGACCGTGACCCCCCGCGCCTCGAGCTCGTCGCCGACCTCTTTGATCGCGTGCTGGGCCTGGGCGACCGCGAGGCCGTAGCCGGGGACGATCACGACCGTGTCGGCGTAGGCGAGCTTGATCGCCGCGTCCTGGGCCCCGATCGAGGTGTGCGGGCGGGTCTCGGCCGAGCCGGCGGCGCCACCCGATGGCGCACCGCCGAAGCCGGCGAAGAGGACGTTGGCGACCGAGCGGTTCATCGCCGTCGCCATCTCCATGGTGAGGATCGTTCCCGAGGAGCCGACCAGGGTGCCGGCGACGATCAGCACGACGTTGTCGAGCGCGAAGCCGGCGGCCGCGGCGGAGAGGCCGGTGAAGGCGTTCAGCAGGCTGATCACGACCGGCATGTCGGCGCCGCCGATCGGCAGCACGACGAGGTTGCCGAGCAGCGCGGCGGCGAGCAGGATCGCGATGAACAGGCCCTCGGAGGGGTGGTCGTGGTCGATCGCGGTGACCGTGCAGGCGGCGAGGATGCCGATCAGCAGGATGACGTTGATCACCTGTTGCCCCGGCACCGCGAGCGGCCTGGTCGGGATCAGGTCCTGGAGCTTGGCGTAGGCGATGTTCGAGCCCCAGAAGGAGACCGAGCCGACCACTCCGGCGAACAGGGTCGGGATCATGACTTCCAGCTCGAGGCCGTGGCCGAGGCTGATCCCGTGGCGGATCTCCGACCAGGCGATCAGCGCGACCGCGCCGCCGCCGACCCCGTTGTAGAGGGCGACCATCTGCGGCATCTCGGTCATCTGCACGCGAATCGAGGCGATCACACCGACCGCCGAGCCGACGATCAGGGCGCCGAAGATCACGCCCCAGTTACCCATCCCGTCGAGCAGCAGGGTGGTGACGACGGCGATCGCCATGCCGACCGCGGCGACCAGGTTGCCGCGCTTGGCGGTGGTCGGGTGGGTGCCCTGTTTGATCCCGATGATGAACAGCGAGAAGGCGACGATGTAGAGGGCCGTGGAGGCGCTGCCTCCCGGCTCGAGCACTGCGAAGACGGTGCTCACGACGAGGATCCCTTCCCGTCGCTCTCGGCTTTCGGTTTCGGCTTTTTAGAGAACATGCCGAGCATCCGGTCGGTGACCATGAAGCCGCCGACGATGTTGATCGCGCCGAAGGCGATCGCGATCGCGCCGATCGTGTACTCGAGGCCGTCGTCGGCGTAGCCGACGACGATCAGGCCGCCGAGCATGACGATGCCGTGGATCGCGTTGGTCTGCGACATCAGCGGCGTGTGCAGGGTGGTCGGGACCTTCGAGATCACCTCGAAGCCGACGAAGACGGCGAGCACGAAGATCGTGACCTTGGTCATCAGGTCCATTACTTGGCCGCCCTCTCGTTTTTGACCTGGCCGGCCTCGGTGATCACCGCGGCGGAGAGGATGTCGTCCTCCCAGTTCAGCTCGAGCCTGCCCTCCTCGGTGACCATCAGGCCGAGCAGGTTCTCGAGGTTCTTGGCGTAGAGCTGGGAGGCCGGGGCCGGCATCTCGCTCGCCAGGTTGCGCGAGCCGAGCACCTTGACCCCGTTCTCGACCACGGTCTCCCCCGCCTGGGTCAGCTCGCAGTTGCCGCCGGTCTCGGCGGCGAGGTCGACGATCACCGAGCCGGGCTGCATGCCGCGCACCGCGTCGGCGGTGATCAGCAGCGGTGCCGGGCGGCCCGGGATCGCGGCGGTGGTGACGATGATGTCCTGCTTGGCGGCGTTGTCGCGGAGCGCGTCGCGCACCTGCGCGTTCTCCTCGTCGGTCAGCGGCCGCGCGTAGCCCCCCTCGCCCTCGGCGTCGGGGATGAAGTCGAGTTCCAGCGGCCGGCCGCCGAGCGAGGCGATCTGCTCCCAGGCGGCGCGGCGGATGTCGAAGCCGGTGACGATCGCGCCGAGGCGCTTGCCGGTGGCGACCGCCTGCAGGCCGGCGACGCCGGCCCCCAGCACCAGGACCTTGGCCGGCGGCACGGTCCCGGCGGCGGTGGTCATCATCCCGAAGAAGCGGCCCGACTCCCGTGCCGCGATCAGCATCGCGGCGTAGCCCGCGGCGGCGGCCTGCGAGGAGAGCGCGTCCATCGCCTGGGCGCGGGTCGTGCGCGGGATCGCCTCCATCGCAAAGGCGGTGACGCCGGCCTGAGCGAGGGCGTTGTTGGTCTCGGCGGAGACCCAAGGGTTGAGGTGGGAGATCAGGATCTGGCCGGAGGAGAGCTTGGCGATCTCCTCGGCGCTCGGAACCGCGACGTGGAGGACCACGTCGGCGCCGCTGACGACGTCGCCGCTGACGACCTTCACCCCGGCGTCCTCGTACTGGGAGTCCGGATGCCCGGCCGCCTCGCCGGCGCCGGCCTCGATCACGACCTCCAGCTGCTCGTTTTTGAGCAGCGATTTGGCCACGTCGGGGACTAGCGCGACCCGCCGCTCCCCAGCCATCGTCTCTTTCGGCACACCGATCTTCATACCCGTGCGGCGCGGTAGGTTATGCGAATCGGCTAGGCGGGCGCGGTGACCCCGGACAGCGAGGCCAGGCGCTCGAGGGTGTGCAGCCGCTCACTGACCTCCACATGCACCGGAGAGACGATCAGACGGTCGATCCCGGCGCCGCGGAAACGCTCGATCCGCTCCGCCACCTCCGCCTCGGTCCCGACCAGCGAGGTCGCCTCGACGATCTCGTCCGGCATCGCCTCGAAGGCGCCGCCCCGGTCGCCGTCCTGGAAGCGCTGCTGGACCTCGTCGGCGACCTCGCCGAAGCCGAAGCGGTGCGCGAGGTCGACGTAGAAGTTCGTCTTGCGGCTGCCCATGCCGCCGAAGTAGAGAACGAGGCCGGCCTTGACCACGTTCTTGGCCGCCTCCAGGTCGCCGTCGATCGCGACCTGCAGCGAGGGGCTGACTTCGAGGTCCGAGCGCTGGCGCCCGCCCTTCGCGAAGCCGGCCTCGAGGTGCTCGCCCCAGGTCTGCTCGAAGGCGTCGACGCTGAAGAAGATCGGGATCCAGCCGTCGCAGATCTCGGCCGCCATTTCGACCGATTTGCGCCCGATCGCGCCGACGAAGACCGGGATCTCGTTGCGCACCGGGTGGAAGTTCAGCTTCAGGTTCTTGCCCTCGCCCCCGGGCAGCGGCAGCTCGTAGTGCTCGCCGTGGTGGTCGACCGGGCCCTCGCGGGCGATGATCTCGCGCACGACTTCGATGTACTCGCGGGTCCGCCCCCAGGGCTTCGAGTAGGGCACGCCGTACCAGCCCTCGGAGACCTGCGGCCCGGACGGGCCGAAGCCGAAGAGGAAGCGGCCGCCGGAGAGCTTGTCGATCGTCGCGCCGGCCATCGCGGCGGCCGCGGGCGGGCGGGCGGGCACCTGCATGATCGCCGCGCCGAGGTTGATCGTGGTCGTCTGCGGGGTAAGCCAGGCGAGCACGGAGACCACGTCGGAGCCGTAGGACTCGGCGACCCAGACGGACTCGTAGCCGAGCCGCTCGGCCTCCTTGACGATCCCGGCGGCCTCGTCTCCGGCCGGCCCAATCCCCCAATACCCCAAGTTGATTCCAAGCTTCAGCGCCATCCCTGCCTCCACCCTATTGAATAAAGCCGTGGGAACCGGCCACCCATCGCCCGATCGGGGACTTTCGTCTGTAGAGGCGGACAAGCGCCTGCGGGAACTGGGGCCGCCGCCGGAGACCTCCTCGCGCTCGACCTCGAGCATCGTCGCCGGCAACGTCTTCACGCTCTTCAACGCGATCATCGCCGTCTTCCTTGTGATCAACGTCGGGCTCGGACTTTGGGCCGACGCCGTCTTCGGCCTGATCGCGGTGATCAACTCCTACATCGGGATCCGCCAGGAGCTGAAGGCGAAGGCGACCCTGGACGAGCTCGCGGTGCTGGTTGCGCCGCGCGCCCGCGTGCTCCGCGACGACGCCGTGGTCGAGCTGCTGGCCGAGGAGATCGTGCCCGGCGACGTGGTCCAGGTCGGGCCCGGCGACCAGCTGGTCGCCGACGGCGAGACGATCGCCTCGCGCGGGCTGACCCTCGACGAGTCGATGCTGACCGGCGAGGCCGACGGGATCCCCAAGGGCAGCGGCGAGCGGGTGCTCTCCGGCTCCTTCTGCATCTCCGGCTCCGGGCACTACGAGGTCGACGCGGTGCGCGACCAGAGCTACGCGGGCCGGCTGGCCGGCGAGGCGCGCGCCTTCCGCCACCCGCCCTCGCCGCTGCAGGAAGAGGTGAACCGGGTGATCATCGCCTGCACCTACCTGCTGCTGCCGCTCGCCGCGATCCTGATCCTCAGCCTCTCGGTCCGCAACGTCGAGCTGCACGACGCGGCGCAGACCGCGACCGCCGGCCTGATCACGCTGATCCCCGAGGGTCTGGTGCTGCTGATGAGCGTCACCTTCGCGGTCGCCGCGGTGCGGCTGGCGCGGCGCGACACGCTGGTCCAGCAGATGAGCGCCTCCGAGAGCCTCGCCGCGGTCGACACGATCTGCGTCGACAAGACCGGGACGCTGACCGCCGGCGAGCTGCGCCTCGCCGACGTGGTCTTCGCCGATGGCCTCGACCCGGCGGCCGGGGCGGCGGCGCTCGGCCGCTTCGCCGCCAGCGCCGGCGACCGCAACAAGACCCTGCAGACGATCGCCGACCGCTACCCCGCCGACGCCGCCCGGGTCAGCGCCGAGGTGCCGTTCTCCTCGGAGTGGAAGTGGAGCGGGGCGGTGCTCGCCGACGACGCCCAGCTGGGTGGCGCCTTCGTGCTCGGCGCTCCCGACATCCTCGCCGAGCTCGGCGCCCTGACCCTGCCGCCGGGGCTGGCGGCGAGGCTGGAGGAGGAGACGTCGCAGGGGCGGCGGGTCGTCGCCTTCGGCCGCGCCGCCTCGCAGCTGCCGGCCGACCCGGCCAGCGAGCCGCCGCCGCGGCTGACGCCGATGGCGCTGATCGTGCTCGAGGAGACGCTGCGCCCGGACGCGGCGGAGACGATCGAGTTCATGCGCCACGAGGAAGTCGACCTGAAGCTGATCTCCGGCGACGCCCGGGCGACCGTGACCGCGGTCGCCTACGGGGTCGGGGTGCCGCGCGACGCCGGCGTCGTCGAGGGCCCCGACCTGCCCGAGGACCCCGAGGAGCTGGCGACCGTGGCGCTGGAGAACACGATCTTCTGCCGGATCAAGCCGGAGCAGAAGAAGGCGCTGGTCGCGGCGCTGGTCGGCGCCGGCCGCTATGTGGCGATGATCGGCGACGGGGTCAACGACGTACCGGCCCTGAAGCAGGCGCGGATGGCGGTGGCGATGGGCTCGGGGACCCAGGTGACCAAGGGGGTGGCCGACGTCGTCCTGCTCAAAGACGAGTTCTCGCGCCTGCCCGAAGCGGTCGGCGAGGGCCGGCGGATCGCCCGCAACATCCACCGCCTCGGCCGCCTCTATCTGACCAAGACCGTCTACGCCGCGACCCTGATCCTGCTCGTCGCGGTGCCCGGCTGGGCCTTCCCCTTCCTCCCCCGACACCTCACCGTGGCGGCGCTGCTGACGATCGGGATCCCCTCTTTCGTGCTGGCCCTGCTGCCCTCCGACGGACCGCTCTACCGCGGCCGCCTGCTGCGCGCCCTGGCCGCCTTCGCGGTCCCGGCCGGGGTGGCGATCGCGCTCGCCTCGATCCTCTCCTTCTTCCTCGTCGACACCGTCGCCGGGGCCAGCCTCGAGGCCGGCCGCACCGCCGCCACGACCACCCTGATCGTGCTCGGCCTCGCCTTCATCCTGCTGCTCGAGCGCGGGCCCGGCCGCGAGCACATCGCGATCCAGAGCAACATGCTGGCGATGGTCGCCGGCCTCGGCGCCCTCTACGCCGGGATCCTCGCGATCGCCCCCGCCCGCGACTTCTTCGGCCTCGAGCTGCTGGACGCGACCCAGTGGTTCCTCTCGATGCTGGCCGCCGCCGCCGGCCTGACGATCGCCAGCCTGCTCTGGAAACTCCCCCAGGTCGAAGCGCTGGAAGCGCAGGTGGAGGACGAAGATTCCCCTGAGTCGCCGATGGAGGAGGCCGAGCCCCCCACCCGGGTCCTCTGACGGCTTGCTTCGGGGCGCATGCGTGGAGGGGTCGGGGTGCCCCTTTCGCTTAGTTTTTTTGTGGGTCGCGCTCCCAGCTGTCGCCCGCAGCGCTGAAGCAAAAAAACACAAGACGCTTCAGGGGCACCCCGACCCCTCCGCTCAAACCCCGCCGAAGGTCCGTCTGGCTTCGTGAACCCGTTCCAGACCCCGAATAGCGGGGTCAACTACGGGTTCGCGGAAGCTG
>JAWVEZ010000058.1:0-3457 GCA_033856455.1 Solirubrobacterales bacterium
AGGAGCGCATCGCCGCGCTGCCCGGCTGGCTCGATCACTACAACTTCAGGAGACGACACGGCTCCCTTGGTCACAGGCCGCCCGCGGCTCGGCTCGCCGAGTTGGAACAACGTGGTGAGTAGCTACACCTAGCCGGCGGCACCCTGGTGCCAGTCACCCACGGGCCGGCGACGGCGGCGTCGTTGTGCTGCGCTCATTGTTCGTGTAATTAGTTTGCTAAACTAATTACCAACGCTAATCATGAGCCTGCAGCCCGCAAAGAACCTCACCGACTCCGCCGCACAGCTGCGGATGGCGATCGTGCGCACGGCCCGCCGCCTGCGCCAGGAGGCGGCGGCGGAGGCTCACGGCCTGACCCCGACCTCGACCTCGGCGCTGGCCACGATCGACCGGCACGGGCCGCTCACCGCGAGCGAGCTGGCCGACATCGAGGGGGTCAAACGGCCGACGATGACCCGCACGCTGGGTTGCCTGGAGCGGGAGGGGCTGATCGAACGCACCCCGGATCCCGCCGACGGCCGCAGCTCCCTGATCGCGATCAACGCCGCCGGGCGCGAGCGCCTGCGCCGCCTGCGCGGCCGCAAGAACGCCTACCTGGCGCGGCGCATGCGCGGGCTCAGTGCGGAGGAAGTCGAGACCCTGGAGCGGGCCGCCGAGATCCTCGACCGGATGAGGGAGGGTGAGCCGCGGTCCGGGCGCGAGAGCGCCTCATGAGGTACCACCTGCGCCGCTCCTTCAACTCGCTCGAGGTCCCCAACTACCGGCGCTACTTCGTCGGCCAGCTGGTCTCGCTCTCGGGCACCTGGATGCAGAACGTCGCCGCGATCTGGGTAATCCTCACCCTCACCGACAGCGGCTTCGCCGTCGGGCTCGCGACCGCACTGCAGTTCCTGCCGATGCTGCTGCTCGGGGCCTGGGGCGGCCTGCTAGCCGACCGGATCCCGAAGCGGCGCCTGCTGCTCACCACCCAGGCGCTGATGATGGTCCCCGCGCTCGGCCTTCTGGCCGTCACCGCGACCGGCGTGGTCACGCCCTGGATGGTCTACCTCGGCGTCTTCGGCTTCGGGCTGCTGAACGCGATCGACAACCCGACCCGCCAGAGCTTCGTGATCGAGATGGTCGGCACCGACCGGGTCGTCAACGCGGTCAGCCTCAACAGCGTGATCGTGCAGGCGGCGCGGATCGTCGGCCCGGCGATCGCCGGCATCCTGATCGCCACCGCCGGGGTGGTCCCCTGCTTCGCGATCAACGCGCTGACCTCCGTGGTGATGATCCTGGCGCTGGCGCGGATGGACCCCAAGCGCTTGCACGAAGCGCCTGTCGCACCGCGCGAAGCGGGCGCGATCCGGGCCGGCCTGCGCTACGTACGGCGCACCCCGGAGCTGGCGGTGCCGCTGGCGCTGATGGCCCTGGTCGGCACCTTCGGCTTCAACTTCCAGGTGGTGCTGCCGCTGCTCGCCAAGTTCAGCTTCGACGGGGGCGCCGCAACCTACGGGGCCCTGGTGGCGGCGATGGCGGTTGGCTCGATCGCCGGCGCCCTGATCACCGGCCACCACGGCAGAACGGGCCCGCGCCTGATCGCCGGCGCCGCGCTCGCCTTCGGCGTCTCCGCCGTGCTGGCCGCGGCGATGCCGGCCCTGGCCCTGGAGATCCCGCTGCTGGTCCTGCTCGGCGGCGCCGCGGTCACCTTCGCGGCGACGATCAACTCGAGCCTGCAGCTGGCGGTCGCCCCGGAGATGCGCGGCCGCGTGATGGCCCTCTACTCCGTCGTCTTCCTCGGCTCGACCCCGATCGGAGCCCCCCTGGTCGGCTGGCTCTCGGAGGCCTACGACCCCCGCGTGGCCCTGCTGCTGGCCGGCATCTCCGGCCTCGCCGCCGCCTGGGCCGCCCACGTCAGCTTCGCCCGGCTCCGCAGCAAATCAGCCCGCGAAGAACACCTCGCAGCGGCGGGCTGAGCGCCGGCGACTCGGCGGTGTTGGTTCGCCGGAGGGGTCAGGTGCCCCTCTCCCGGAGGCTCAAGTGGCGCTCGTTCGCGCCCCCTGGGTTCGCTCAGCTGCGCGACGGTCTCCGGGGGAGGGGCACCTGACCCCTCCCCCGGAGCTCCATCACATCGTCAGCCGGTGTACCCCGCCGCTTCGAGGTATTCCGCCGCGACTTTCGTCGCGGGTTCTTTTTCGAGTTCGACCCGTGCGCCGAGCTCCTGGATCACATCCAGGTCCATCCCTTCCTGCACCTGGGTGATCGTCCTTTCGTAGTCCGGGCCAGCTTCTTCGACGACTTTCGGGGTCGTCACCCAGATCACGTTGCCGGCCGGGAAGACCTTCTTGTCGTCTTCGAGGATGACGAACTTGTCGCTCTCGGCCGAGAGCTGCGGATCCGTGGTGAAGAGGATCGAGAGGTTGTTCTGGCCTTTTTCGAGCACCGTGTAGCGGAGGCCGATGTCGACGGGCGTGAACTTCTTGAACTTCAGCCCGTACAGTTTTTCCAGCCCGGCCAGGCAGTCGATCCGCTGGCGGCACTCGGGCGAGCCGTAGAGGTTGAGTTTCTCGGACACGCCTTCGAGGTCGGAGACCGTTTCGAGGTCGTATTTTTCCGCCGTCGCGACCGTCGTCCCAACGGCGTTCGCGCTCGCGAACGGGGTCGGCGGGAACGCCGTCAGGTTCTCTTTTTCGAATTCGGCTTTCGCCTCTTCGTAGGCTTCGGTGGCGTCGGCCGGGACTTCTTCGGGTTCCTTGCCGAAGAACGAGGTCAGGGCCGTGCTCACGTACTCCGGATAGCCCGAGATGGTGCCCGCTTTGACGTTTTTCAGCGCCACGGTTTCGGAGCCGAGGTTGAGGTCTTTCTTGACTTTGTAGCCGGCCGCTTCCAGCGCCTGCGCGTAGATCTCACCGAGGATGATCTGTTCGGTGAAGTTCTTCGAGCCGACCGTGAGCGTGACTTTCCCGTTATCGGGGTTGGAGACGATCGCGCCGCCACCGTCACCGCCTTCGGTCGATTCGGTCGACGCGGTTTCGGTCGCGCTGCCGCTGGTGTCGTCGTCGCCTCCGCACGCCGCTACGCCGAGCGTCAGCGCCAGAGCCGCCATCAGGGCGAGCACGGCTCGCCACCGGGTCGGGTTCATGTTCACTTGCTGCCTCCTTGGGTGGACTGACTGGTGGGTGGGTGGATCACGCCGGCCTCGACTTAAGGCCGGGTGAGGTGAGCAGGCGCTGCACCCCTGCCAGCGCCAGCTCAAGCGTGACGGCGAGTAAGGCTACGAGGATCGCCCCCGCCAAAACCCCGTTCTCGCCGTAGACGTTTTCGTTGATGATGAAATCGCCGAGAGTCTCGAAGAAACTGTCCCTGTACGGCTCGCCTGAGTGCCGCCAGCGGATCGACTGCCTGGCCGGGCTCGAAGAACTGTACGGGCTCAAATTCAAGTCATTCCACCCGGTCGACATCAGCCTCCGCTACACCG
>JAWVEZ010000059.1:0-2730 GCA_033856455.1 Solirubrobacterales bacterium
AGAAGCGCGAGTCCTCGTCCATCCACTCGGCCTCGTAGACCTCGGGGATGCGGCCGTCGACGGCGGCTGGCTCGGCGCGCATGCGGCGGAGCTCGGCGGCGATCTCGGCGGGATGGCGGAGGCGGGCGAGCCAGCGGCGCTCGCCGGGGTGGCGCAGGCGGGCCAGCCAGACGCGCTCGCCCGGGGTGAAGAAGCCGCTGGCAAAGAGAACCAACGGGTAGGCGGCGAAGAGGGCGGCGCGGCCGATGAAGCCGTCGAAGCCCGCGGTCGGCATCACCAGTTCGCCGAGGCCGACGAGGACGGCCGAGGTGAGGACGACGCGGGCGAGGCGACCCCACTGGTAGGGGACTGGGAAGAGGCGCTGGGTGAAGCCGTACATCAGCGCCACGACCACCAGGTAGGAGGCGACGAGGGCGAGGCCGGCGCCGACGATCCCCAGCGGCGGCACCAGCAGCAGGTTGAGGACGACGTTGGCGAGGAGGGCGGCGACCGCGGCGGGGAAATTGAACTCGGTGCGGCCCGTTCTGCCGAGGATCACGACCATCACCATGTAGAGGGCGTAGAGGGTGACGGCGGTGGCGATCAGGCCGACCGCTTCGTAGGAGCCGAAGAACTCCGGCGCCGCCAGGGCGCGGGCGATCCAGCGCGAGAACAGCCACATCCCGGTGACGACGAAGGCGCAGGCGGCGACGAAGAGGGTGACGATCGTCGCGTAGGCGCGCCGTGCCTCGCCGTCGTCGCGGATCGAGTAGGCGAGCGGTGGCCAGGCGAGCTGGAAGCCGCGGACGAGGACGTTGACCGCCTGGGCGAACTTGACGGCGAGCGAGTAGAGGCCGGCCTCGGCGAGGCCGACGGAACGGACGATGATCAAGCGGTCGACGAAGTTGAGCAGGTAGAGCGAGGCCTCAGCCGGCATCGTCGGCAGGCCGAAGCGCAGCAGCCGCTTCAGCAACCCGCTGTCGAAGCGCAACGAGAGCCGCCGCCACTGCACCACAACCAGTACCAGGACGGTGGCGGCGCCGGTGGCGTAGCTGCCGACCAGGAGGCCGCGGGCGCCCTCGCCGGCGCCGACCACGAGGATCACGGTGACGCCGATCGTCGCCAGGACGTTGAGGATCGTCGTCACGAAGTAGGCCCGGGCTCGCTCCTCGAGCCGGAACAGGGTGAGCAGGAACTCGAACATGGTCAGCACCCAGAGGCCGGCGATCGCGATCCGGGTCAGTTCCGCGGCGGCGTCGAATTCCGCCGGTTTCTGCGGATCGAGCAGCGCTTCGCCGATCGGCCCCGCGAACGGCAGCACGATCAGGGCCGCGATGGTCGAGAACCAGAACAGGCCGGCGAAGGTGCTGGAGACGACCTCGGCCGGAACCTCGTCGTCCTTGTAATAGAAGCGCAGCAGCGCCTCGATCAGGCCGAAGCGGACGACGATGCTGAGCGAGACGACCGAGGCGAAGAGGACCTCGGCGGCGCCGTAGTCGTCCTTGGTCAGGTACCGCGTGTAGAGCGGCAGCAGCGCGACCGCGATCAGCTTCGAAAGGATGCTGGCCGCGGTGTAGGCGGCTCCGGTGCTCGCCAGGCGACGCAGGTATCCGGACATCCGAAGAGCCTATGCCGGGTCGCGGACCGCGGCCTCGCGCGCTGCGGCGGTCGCCAGCGACACCCCGACCGCCAGCAGCACCCAGGTGATCGGGTCCTCGTAGAAGCCGGCGTAGGCCATCGTGTGGACCAGCAGCGCCACGAAGGCGGCCAGCACGGCGCCGCGGCCGGCGTAGGGCGGCGCTCGCTCGGCGGCGTGTGACCACATCCCGGCCCCCATCGTCCAGAGCGCGACGACGATCAGGGAGACGTACAGCGCCAGGCCGATCAGTCCCTGCTCGGCCAGCACCGTGACCGGCTCGGTGTGGGAGATCGAGACCGGCACGTCCTTGTTCTCACGGTGCTCGCGATAGGCGACCTGGAAGGAACCCGACCCGTAGCCCTGGAGCGGTCGTTCGGTCCAGAGTTCGAGGCCGCCGGAGACGAGGTTGGCGCGGCCGCTGGTGATGGTGTTGAGCCGCAGCTTGCCCGAGACCCCGACGATGCCGACGATCGCCACCAGCCCGATCGCCACCGCGGCCAGCGTCCAGCGCCAGTTCCAGCGCAGCGCCGCCAGCACCGCCAGCCCGGCCATCAGGGCGATGAAGCTCGACTCCGAGAAGGTCTGGGCGAGCCCGAACCAGAGCACGGCGACCAGCGCGGTCAGCAGCAGGAAGGCGCGGCGGTCGCGCACCCACAGCAGCGGCGCCGTGGCGATGACCATCACCAGCGCCAGGTAGCGGCCGTAGATGTTGGGGTCCCAGAAGACCGAGTTGACCCGGAAGTAGGCGTGGAATTCGTTGGATCGGATCACCTGGTCGTTCCAGAACAGGCTCCGGGTCGCGTACTCGACGGTGCCGACGAGGACGAAGGCGGCGGCCTCGACGCCGACCACGCAGAGGACCAGGACGAGCAGGCGACGGTCCCACTTGACGTCGGTGATCAGCGCGTAGACGACGCTGAACGGCACCAGGAAGAAGCAGACGTTCTGCAGCCCCTTCGAGAAGTCCTCGGAGTAGAGGGTCTGAACGGCGTAGAGAAGGACCACCGCGGCCAGGATGCGCGGGAGCCATGGGCGGATCCGGCTGGCGGGTCCTGTCACGGGGAGGGAGGCCTGCGGGCGGTGCGTTGCTCCGTCCCCGGCCTCCCTCCCCG
>JAWVEZ010000060.1:0-5099 GCA_033856455.1 Solirubrobacterales bacterium
GTGGCAGCGGTCGCAGGCGCCGTGGGGCGAGTTGAAGGAGAAGATCCGCGGCTCCAGCTCCGGGATCGAGGTGCCGCAGTTGAGGCAGGCGAACTGCTCGCTGAAGAGCAGCGTCTCGCCGGCCTGCGGGCCCTCGACGATCTCGACTTCGATCAGCCCGGCGGCGAGGGCGCCGGCGGCCTCGACCGACTCGGAGAGGCGGCGGCGCAGGTCCGTTTTCATCACCAGCCGGTCGACGACGACGGAGATGTCGTGTTTGAACTTCTTGTCGAGGACGATGTCCTCGTCGAGGCGGCGCAGCTCGCCGTTGACCTTGACCCGCGAGTAGCCCTCGAGCCGCATCTGCTCCATCAATTTCCCGTACTCGCCTTTGCGGCCGCGCACGACCGGCGCCATGACCATGAATTTGCTGCCCTCCTCGAGGGTCATCAGCCGGTCGACGATCTGCTCCTGGGTCTGGCCGGTGATCTGCTCGCCGCACTCGGGACAGTGTGGGATCCCGATCCGCGCCCAGAGCAACCGCAGGTAGTCATAAACCTCGGTTACGGTCCCCACGGTCGAGCGCGGGTTGCGCGAGGTCGTCTTCTGGTCGATCGAGATCGCCGGCGAGAGCCCCTCGATCGAGTCGACGTCCGGCTTCTCCATCAGGCCGAGGAACTGGCGCGCGTAAGCGGACAGCGACTCGACATAGCGGCGCTGCCCCTCGGCGTAGATCGTGTCGAAGGCAAGGCTCGACTTCCCCGACCCGGAGAGGCCGGTGATCACGATCAGCGCGTCGCGGGGTAGCTCGACGTCGACGTCCTTGAGGTTGTGCTCACGGGCGCCGGAGATGACGATTCGGTCAGAAGCAGGCACTCGTCACGAGTTTAGCGAGGCGAACAGATGTTCCCCTCCGATTCGCGCACCGTCCGCGATTCCTAGAGGGCGGCGGCGAGCTTGCGGCGGTAGTCGCGGGCCTCGGCGGAGGCCGGGTCGCCTTCGTTGAGGATGCCGATGAAGGCGCGGCGCAGGAGGTCGCGCTGCTCCGGCGTGGAGGCGTGCGGGAACTCGGCGAGCAGGGCGTCGAGGGCGGCATCGCGGTCGCCGCGGTCGAGGGCCTCGAAGGCCGCGGCGCCGATCCCCTCCTGGGCGAGGCGGATGCGGGAGGCGAGGCCGGCGGCGGCGAAGTCCTCCTCGTGGCCCTCGACCGCGGCGAGGGCGTCGTCCTCGGCGCCGCGGGCGAGGCGGGCGCGGCCGAGCGCGACGGCGACGTCGGCGCGGCGCGGCTCCAGCTCGGCGGCCTCGCGCAGGGAGAGCTCGTCGCCGGCGGCGAGCAGCTCGTCGACCTTCGAGGGCAGCAGGGCGTCGAAGAAGGCCTCGACCTGGGCCTTGGGCACGGCGCCGACGAACTCGTCGACGATCTCGCCGTCGCGGAAGGCCTTGACCGCGGGGATGCCCTGGACGCCGAAGCGGCCGGCCAGCGGCTGGTTGGAGTCGACGTCGACCTTGGCGAGGAGGACGCGGCCACCGCGAGCCGCCTCGGCGGCTTCGAGCGCCGGCCCGAGCGTGCGGCAGGGACCGCACCACTCGGCCCAGAAATCGACCACCACCGGCGTCTTCTTCGAGAGCTGGAGGACGTCGCGGTCGAAGGTCTCTTCGGTGACGGCAAGTGCCATGGCGGAAGCCTAGAGAACCGCCTCCGTCGGCATGGTTAGATTGGCCGCATGGGAGCGACGCCGCCGACCACCGGCATCTCCGAGCTGGTGCTCGAGGTCGCCGACCTCGAGGCCTCGCGGGCCTTCTACCGCGACCTGCTGGGGTTCGAGGAGACGCTCTGGGGCGAGGGTCGCGAGGGGCGCTACTGGTACTTGATCGGCGAGAGCGCCCGGCTCGGGCTCTGGACCGAGCAGATCGGCCTGGCCGGTGGCCGCGGCGGCGCCCACGTCCACTTCGCCTTCCACGTCGAGGACGCCGAGATCGACGCGATCCAGGCGCGGATCGAAGCCGGTGGCGGCACGATCGAGGGCCCGATCCAACTCGGCCCCGGCCGCGCGATCTACATCACCGACCCCGACGGCAACGTGGTCGAGTTCTGGTCCCAGGACATGAAGGAATACACCCGAGGCGCCCGCGAAAAAGGCACCCCGGGAACCTTCCGCAAGGGTTCCGCGGGCTCCTGACCAAGCAGTTCAAGGACGCAGGGAGCGCCGTGTGCTCTGCACACAAGCGACCGAGGACGCCGAAATGCGCCGGTCAGGAGCCTGCGGCAGTCATGCCGTCCAGGTCGCGGCGCAGCTCCTTGAGCTCGTCACGAATCCTGCCGGCCTCCTCGAAGCGCAGCTCGTCGGCCGCCGCCAGCATCTCCTCCTCGAGGGCGACGATCGTGCGCTCCAGCTCCTCCGGGCTCTCGTAGTCGCCGCCGCGCTTGCGGCGCCTTTTGGCCGGGGCGCGATCCTCCATCGCGAGGAAGTCGGACATCTCGGAGATCCCTTTGCGGACGGTCTCCGGGGTGATCCCGTGCTCCTCGTTGTAGGCGAGCTGGATCGCGCGGCGCCGGTCGGTCTCGCTCATCGCCGCGCGCATCGCGTCGGTCTCCTTGTCGGCGTACATCACGACCCGCCCGTTGACGTTGCGGGCGGCGCGGCCGATCGTCTGCACGAGGCTGGTCTCGCCGCGCAGGAAGCCCTCCTTGTCGGCGTCGAGGATCGCGACCAGGGAGACCTCGGGCAGGTCGAGCCCCTCGCGCAGCAGGTTGACCCCGACCAGCACGTCGTACTCGCCGAGCCGCAGGTCGCGGATGATCTGGATCCGTTCGAGGGTGTCGACCTCGGAGTGCAGGTAGCGCACCTTGATCCCGTACTCGAGCAGGTAGGCGGTCAGGTCCTCGGCCATCTTCTTGGTCAGGGTGGTGACCAGCACCCGCTCCCCCGCCTCGGCGACCTTGCGCGCCTCGTTCATCAGGTCGTCGATCTGGTTGAGGGTCGCGCGCAGCTCGATGTAGGGGTCGACGATCCCGGTCGGGCGGACGATCTGCTCGACGATCCGGGTCGACTCGGCTTTCTCGAACAGCCCCGGCGTCGCCGAAACCATCACCAGCTGCGGGACGCGCTCGAGGAACTCGTCGAACTTGAGCGGCCGGTTGTCGATCGCCGAGGGCAGCCGGAAGCCGAAGTCGACCAGGGTCGTCTTCCGCGACCGGTCCCCCTCGTACATGCCGCCGATCTGCGGGATCGTCTGGTGGCTCTCGTCGACGAAGACGACGAAGTCGTCGGGGAAGTAGTCGATCAGCGTGTGCGGCGGCGTGCCCGGGTCGCGGCCGTCGAGGATCCGCGAGTAGTTCTCGATCCCCGAGGTGAAGCCGAGCTCCTTGATCATCTCGAGGTCGTAGGCGGTGCGCTGCTGCAGCCGGTGGGCCTCGAGCATCTTGCCCTCGGCTTCGAATTCGCTGACCCGGTTGTTCAGTTCGAAGCGGATCTCTTCGACCGCGCGCTCGACCGTCTCGTCTTTGGTCACGTAGTGCGAGGCCGGCCAGACCGAGACGTGGTCGATCTCGTCGAGCACCTCCCCGGTCAGCGGGTCGAAGTGCTGGATCCCCTCGATCTCGTCCCCGAAGAGGGAGATCCGGTAGGCCGACTCGGCGTAGGAGGGCATGATCTCCAGCACCTCGCCGCGCACCCGGAAGGAGCCGCGGCCGAGCACCGAGTCGTTGCGCTGGTATTGCATTTTCACCAGCTTGCGGAGGACGACGTCGCGTTCGATCTCCGCGCCGATTTTGAACAGCTGCATTTTTTCGTTGTAGACCTGCGGCGAGCCGATCCCGTAGATGCAGGAGACCGAGGCGACGATGATCACGTCGCGGCGCGCGAACAGCGCCGCGGTCGCGGCGTGGCGGAGGCGGTCGATCTCGTCGTTGATCGAGCTGTCCTTCTCGATGTAGAGGTCCTGGGCGGGGACGTAGGCCTCGGGCTGGTAGTAGTCGTAGTAGGAGACGAAGTACTCGACCTGGTTCTCCGGGAAGAACTCGCGGAACTCGTTGCAGAGCTGCGCGGCCAACGTCTTGTTGTGGGCGATGACCAGCGAGGGACGCTGGACCTCGGCGATCGTCGCCGCCATCGTGAAGGTCTTGCCGGTGCCGGTGGCGCCGAGCAGGGTCTGGAAGCGGTCGCCGGCGCGCAGGCCCTCGGCGAGCCCGGCAATCGCTTTCGGCTGGTCGGCGGTCGGCGTGTAGGCGGGGTTGAGCTGGAAATCGGGCACGCCATGAAGATAGCTGGGAGACTTGTCGGCCCTTGAACCGCTCGCGTACCGGACTCGCCGCCTTCTTCCTCGCCGCAGGCGCAAATCACTTCGTCGTCCCGCGCAGCTACGAAGCGATCGTGCCGCCGGCGCTGGCCGCGCAGAAGAAGGAGATCAACGCGATCTCCGGCGCCGCCGAGATCGCCGGCGCGCTTGCCGTCCTCCACCCCACCAGCCGCCGCCTCGGCCGCTGGTGGCTGCTGGCGCTGCTGGTCGCGGTCTTCCCCGCCAACGTCCACATGGCGGTCAACCCCGAGCAGATCCGCGGCCTCGACCTCGAGAAGGTGCCGCGCTGGGCGCTTTGGGCGCGGCTGCCGCTGCAGCCGCTGGCGATGCTTTGGGTGTGGCGGGCGACGCGTCGCTGATCGGCTCAGCCGAAGAGTTCTTCGAGCAGGTCGCCGGCCGGGCCGAGGAATCCCTGGAAGGTGTCGAAGGCGGAGCTGGCGTCTTCGACCAGCTCGATCGCCTGGTCGAGCGGGATCTCCTCGACCGTCGCCCGCAGCGGCCCGGCGATCAGCGGGCTCAGCGCGCCGGCGTCCTCGGCGTCCTCGATCGCCCGCAGCAGACCGGCGCGGATCGCCCGCGCGAACTCTTCGGTGCCGATGTCGTATTCGTCCTGGAACTGTTCGCGCGTCTCTTCGCTGGGCAGCGCCCGGGCCAGCTCCTCGCGGCTGACCCCGAGTTCGCAGGCGGCGCCGTCGAGCGCCGAGAGCGAGAACTGCTGCGCGATCTCCTGCAGGCCTTCGGGATTGCGCCACTCGCGCGGCTTGCACGGGTCCTGGGTCTTGGCGGGCGCGTAGTCGGAGCCGCCGGCGGCGAGGTAGGCG
>JAWVEZ010000061.1:0-9589 GCA_033856455.1 Solirubrobacterales bacterium
CGATCGCATCGCTGGTCCTTTCGGTTGCGTCCCGCCCCTGTACCGGCGGCCGACGCCCTGAGTACCCGGCAGTCTTTGAGCGCAGCGGCCCCTGGACAGATGCCCGACCCGCAGCCGTGGACGAGCTGTGAATCAGGCGTCGAGGCGCAGCGAGAAGCTCGCCCGCAGGCGCTCGCCCGGCTCGACCCAGGGCAGATCGGCGCCGGAGAGGAGGGCGTTGGTCGGCGCGGTCATCGGCTCGATCGCGACCGCGTCGGTGTCGGCCGGCGCGTAGATCTGCGTGAACGGGTAGCCCTCGCCGAGCCGCAGCTCGAGCCGCCGGCCACCGCCGCTGAGCACGAAGGGCTCGCCGTCGGCGGGCGCCAGGAAGGCGTCGTCGTAGGTGCGGGCGCCGAGCGGGCCTGACTCGATCGCCGCCGCCTCCCGCGCCCCGCTCGGCAGCCCGCGATCGTCGAGCAGCAAGCGCTCGCGCACCGGCGCCTCGAGCACCCAGTCGGCCCGCGCGGCACCAGGCAGCTGCAGGTAGGGATGGAAGCCGAAGGCGACCGGCACCGCGACCTCGCCGCTCGCCGCGAGCGTCGTCGTCACCGTCAGCGTCGCGGCGGCCAGGGTCGCCTCGATCTCGACCCGGTGCGGGAACGGGAAGGCGTCGAGCAGGTGCGGGTAGGCACCGAAGTCGAAGCTCGCCGCGAGCACCCCGCCGTCCTCGCGCTCCGCGTGGCGCTCGACCCGCCAGCCGGGAGCGGCGGCGAGCAGGCCGTGGATCGGCAGGCCGTTCCCGTCGCGCTTCAGCGGGAGGTCCCGGAGGCCGAGGTTCACCTCACGCCCGCCGAGCTCGAAGCGATCGCCGCCGAGCCGGTTCGCCCACGGGTGCAGGAAGGGGATCCCCATCGTCGAGCGCGACTCCACGTATCTGCGCAGGCCGCCCCGCTGCCCGAGCAGCTCCTCGCCGCGGTGGCGCAGCGAGCAGCCGATCATCCCCGCCTCCGGGACGAAGGTCGCGACGACGCCGCCGAGCGCCGCGCTTTCCAGCGTCAGCCCGGCCATCCCGTCCTCGCTGCGCTCGCCGACCAAGCCGGCATCTTCCCCCACCCGGCGCGATCGAGGAGAATGTCTCCACCCGATGACCGAGCCCGGCCCCTCCTTCGCCTCGATCGACCCGGATGCGGACTACTTCCACATGCTGCGCCGCGAGCTCGGCGTCACCAGCTTCGGGATCAACCAGCTGACCCTGCAGCCGCGTCAGCGCCTGCGCGTCCACCGCCACGAACGCCAGGAGGAGGTCTACCTGGCGCTCGAGGGTGAGCTGACCCTGATCGTCGAAGGCGAGCCGCACGTCCTCGGCGTCGGCGACCTCGCCCGCGTCGGGCCGGAGCTCAAACGCCAGCTGACCAACCCGACCGCCGCGAAGACGATCGTCCTCGCCCTCGGCGGCGACGGCGAGCACCAGAGCCGCGACGGCATCGCCTGGTCGGGCTGGGACGACGAGGGCGAGGGCCGCGCCCCCAAAGACGTGCCGCTGCCCGACGACCTGCCGGGCTAGCTCTCCTCCAGCACCGCGAGGATGTTGCCGGCCGGGTCCTTGAACCAGGCGATCAACGGCCCGGCGGGGCTGCGCGAGATTCCCTTCTCGTCCTGGTCGAAGCCCTCGTAGCGCTCGAACACGGCCCCGCGCGCGGTCAGCCCGTCGACCGTCGCCTCGACGTCGCCGACCGGGAAGTTGAGCACGGTGTAGGTGGCCGGCTCGAAGTCGGGTTTGACGTAGACCAGAGTGGAGCGACCGCCGGGGTGGTCGAGGGAGAGGAGCACGTCCTCCACCGGCTCGGAGGTGTTCAGCCCCAGCGTCTCCCCGTAAAACTCGCGCGCCGCCGCGAGGTCGTCGACGGCAAAGCCGCTGAACGCGTTGCTGTCGGCCAGCATCTGGCTCTCCTTCCGTAGAGGTCTACTCGTCACCGTACCCAGGGCGGCGCCGCCCACGCTTGCGCTCGCCGGTCCGCCGCTTGCCCTCGAGGCGACGCTCGCGCGCGGCCCGGCCCGGGCGGGTCGGCCGGCGCCGCCGCTGCACGCGCAGCGCCGCGGCGAGCTTCTCGGCCAGCCGTTGCAGCGCCAGCTCGCGGTTGCGGGCCTGGCCGCGGGCGTCCTGGGCGACCGCGGTGACGACCGGGCCGAGCCGCTCGCGCAGCCGGGCCCGCTGCCTGGCGTCGAGCGCCGCCGAGGCCTCGACGTCGAAGACCGCTTCGACCCGCGAGGCGGTGACGTTGGCGTGCTGGCCGCCGGGTCCGGAGGAGCGGCTGGTCCGCAGCTCGATCTCGCTGAGCGGGATCGCCAGGCGCTCGTTGACGCGGAGCTCGTCGGGCACGGCCTACCCGGCCAGCTCCGGGATGTAGCGCTGGAGGTGGTCGGCGATCGTCTGGCGCACCCAGCGCTGGGTCTCGGCGTCGGCCATCCGGTAGCGGCCGAGCAGCATCTTCTGGTCCTCGAGCGGCAGCCCGGCGATCTCCCAGCTGACCGCGAGGCGCTCGAAGAGGGTCTCGGAGCGGCGCTGCCAGGCGTCGTCGAGCGAGGCGGCGGCGCTGCGCGGCGGCTCGCCGATCTTGCGGATCGTGCCGGCGCTGAGCGACTCGCGGAGGGTCAGCACGTTGCCCTCCGGGTCGGTGTAGGGGACCGTCGCCACTTTCTCGCGCGGCCGCCGCTGCTTCTTGCGCTTCGCCATCGCGACCCGAGTTTGACACCAGCCCGGGTGGTTAAGGTCGAGAGCATGGAGCCCTTCACCGTGATCGGCGTGCCGATCGACTCGGTCGGCCGCGACGGCGGCACCGAGCACGGGCCGGCGGCGCTGCGCGAGCTGGGCCTGGTCGAGGCGCTCGACGCCCGCGACGAGGGTGACCTCGAGGTGCGGATCCGCGGCGACGAGCGCGACCCCGCCACCGGGATCCTCGCCAGCGACGACGTGCTCGCCGCGACGGCGGCGATCCGCGCCCGCGTCGCCAAACTGATCGGCACCCGGCGCAAGCCCTTCCTCGCCGGCGGTTGCTGCGCCGAGCTCCCGGGCGCCCTGGCCGGTGCCCGCGACGCGATCGGCCCGCTCGGGCTCGTCCACCTCGACGGCCACGCCGACCTCTACGACGGCGAGACCTCGACCACCGGCGAGGCCGCCGACATGCCGGTCTCGGTCGCGCTCGGCCTCGGCCCTCGGGCCTGGGTCGAAGCGGCGGGCGGTCCCTCAACCGCCCCCCAGCACACGGCCCTGCTCGGCTACCGCGACGAGCGGGAGTCGATCGAGGACGGGATGCGCCAGCCGCGGTCCCTCTCCCCCGCCCCGATCCTTCGGCCCCTGGAGCTGGTGCGGGCCGCGGGGCCCGACGCGGTCGCGACGGAGCTGGCCGCCCGCCTGCGCAGCGCCGTCCCCTTCTGGCTGCACTTCGACGTCGACGTGCTCGACCAGGACGTCTTCCCCGCCACCGACTACCTGATGCCCGGCGGCGCCAGCTGGGACGAGGTCACCGCCCTGCTCGCGCCCCTGCTCTCCTCCCCCGCCCTGCTCGGCGCCTCGCTCGCCTGTTACAACCCGGACAAGGACCCCGATCAGTCCTGCGGCCGCGCCCTGGTCGAAGCGCTCGGCGCGGCGCGGCAGCAGCTTCCGCGAACCCGTAGTTGACCCCGCTATACGGGGTCTGGAACGGGTTCACGAAGCCAGACGGACCTTCGGCGGGGTTGAGTGGAGGGGTCGGGGTGCCCCTGAAGCGTCTTGTGTTTTTTTGCTTCCGCGCCGCGGGCGACAGCCCGGCGCTCGTCCCACAAAAAAACTAAGCGAAAGGGGCACCCCGACCCCTCCACGCACACCTCCCGAAGCAAGCCGTCCCTAAACCAACCCGTCGATCTTCGCCGCCAACTCGAAGTCAGCCGCGGTGAGTCCCCCTTCGGAGTGGGTCGAGAGCGAGACCTTGACCTTGTCCCAGGAGATCTCGAGGTCGGGATGGTGGTTCATCTCCTCAGCCGGCTCGACCAGCTTCTGGACGAAGGCGACCGAGCCGACGAAGTCGCCGCACTCGAAGGTCCTCTCGATCGCCTCGCCGGCCCGGCTCCAGCCGGAGCGGCCGGCGAGCCGGGCGTCGATCTCGGAGTCAGCAAGAAGGCCCATTACCGCATATCCTCTCAACCAGGCGATGGGGGCGCTTTCCGAAGACTCGCGGCCGGTTCTCTGGCAGCTCGACATCTCGCATTACAGCGAGAAGGTGCGCTGGGCCCTGGACTTCAAGCAGGTCGACCACCTGCGTCGCTCGCCCTTCCCGGGCATGCACATCCCGATCGCCCTCTGGCTGAGCGGCGGCGAGGCGAAGACCTTCCCGGTCCTGCAGCTCGACGGCCGCACGATCGCCGACTCCACCGCGGCGATCGCCGCGCTCGAGGAATTCGAGCCCGAGCCGGCCCTCTACCCGAGCGACCCGGCAGAGCGCGAGCGCGCCCTCGCCCTCGAGGACTACTTCGACGAGCAGCTCGGCCCGCACGCCCGGCTGCTCCCCTTCCACGAGCTGATCAGCGAGCCCGACCTGTTCGCCGAGCTCGCCGCCCAGTCGGTGCCGCCGCCGCTGAACAAGGCCAAGGGCCTGGTCGGCGCCTACGCCCGCGGCTACACCCGGATCCGCTGGGGCGCCGCCAACGGTGAGGCCGCGGCCGCGGCCCGCGCCGGGATCGTCAGCGCGATGGACCGTCTCGAGCTCGAGCTCGCCGCCAACGGCGGCGACTACCTGGTCGGCGAAAGCTTCAGCGTCGCCGACCTCACCGCCGCCTCGCTCTTCTACCCGATCGTCGGCCCCGAGGGCGCGCCGATCCCGCCCGGCCAGCCGATGCCCCTCGGCTTCGAGCGCTTCCGCGAAAGCCTCTCCCGGCGCCCCGGCTTCACCTGGGTCGAGGAGACCTTCCGCCGCCACCGCCAGCCGGCGGCGCCCCGCCCCGCCGCCGCCATCAACTAACGCGCACAACCCTCCTCCCTCTTGTTAGGGAAAAGTTGCAATGTGCAGACAACACGTTGCATCTTTCCGGCTAACGTCCCATCATGGAGTTGATGACCTGGACTGACGCGAGACTCGAGGAGCGCTTCGCCCACATCGACACGCGCTTCGACCGCCTCGAAGCCGTCGTCGCCGTTAAGGCGGAAACTCGCGAAGTCCGGAAAGAGGTCGAGAGGCTCACCGCCGAGGTCCAGGCGCTGCGCGATGAGATGAGGGAGGAATTCCGCGCCCTGCACCTGATGATGCACCGTGATCGCCAGGGGATCATCGTCGCCCTGGTCGCTCTGCTCGCCGCGATCATCGTCAAAGGTGCCTGACGCTCCTAAGGCGTAAGGACGATCTTCAGCGCTTCTCTGTTGTCGTAGATCGCGTAGGCCTCGCTCGCTTGGTCGAGCGGCATGTGGCTGCTGACCAGCGCTGAGGGGTCGAGCTTGCCCGCCGCCATCAGGGCGAGGACACGGTCGACGTGGGCGATCACGTTGGCGAGGCCGAGGCAAAGGTCGAGGCTCTTGACCCAGGCGAGCCCGATCGGAACCTCCATCTTGCCCTGGTAGGCGCCGATCCCGGAGACGGTGCCGGCGTCGCGCGCGAGGCTGATCGCCATCGCCAGCGGCGCCGGGTTGCCGACCGCGTCGACGGCAACGTCGACGCCACCGTCGGTCGCCGCCCGGATCAGCTTCTTGGGGTCCTGCTCGGTCAGGTGGATCGGGGTGGCGCCGAAGGAGGCGGCCATCTGCAAGCGCTCCTCGACGCTGTCGATCGCGAAGACCTCGACGGCGCCGCCGGCCAGCGCCGACTGCACCGCGCAGAGGCCGACCGGGCCGAGGCCGAGCACGGCGACGGTGTCGCCGGAGCGCATCCCGGCGTTGACGATCGAGTGGAAGCCGGTCCCCATCACGTCGCCGGCGAAGAGGGCGACCTCGGAGGTCATCCCCTCCGGCACCCGGCGCAGGGTCAGGTTCGCGCGCGGGACCAGCAGCTGCTCGGCCTGGGCGCCCTGCAGGTCGCCGAGGCCGGCGCCGTGCCCGAAGGTGCGCTGCTTGCGGCAGCGGTGGTAGTCGCCGCGCAGGCAGGAGACGCAGGTCGCGCAGGCGGTGTGGAAGCAGCCGAGCACGCGGTCGCCGACGGCGACCCGCTCGACGTCCTCGCCGGCCGCGGCGACCGTGCCGACGAACTCGTGGCCGATCGTGAACCCGGGCTCGACCGGGAAGCGCCCGTGGTAGATGTGGAGGTCCGAGCCGCAGATCCCGGTCGCCTCGATGCGGACGATCGCGTCGTCGGCGGCGACCAGCTCGGGCTCGGGCTTCTCCTCGACCCGGACCTGCTCGGGACCCTGGAAGGTGACGGCGCGCATCAGCGCAACCGTATCGGGACGGGCGCCGCGGGGCTAGACGCTGACGCCGGCGACTTGAAAGCGGCTCTGCCCGTCGCCGTCGGGACTGGCGGTCTCGGCGATCCGCGATTCCAGCGCCAGCTCCTTCTCGAAGTCGGCGGCCTCGCCGTGCTGGAAGGAGACGTCTTTGCCCTCGAGCAGCTCGATGAAGACCTCGACGAAGCGGGCGTCAAGCTGTTTGCCGGCGACCCGCCGCAGCTCGACGATCGCGTCGTAGCTCGACATCGGCGTGCGGTAGGAGTCGCGCGCGGTCATCACGTCGTAGGTGTCGGCGACGGAGATGATCCGCGAAAGCTCAGGGATTTCATCCGCGGCCAGACCGCGCGGGTAGCCCTTGCCGTCGATCCGCTCGTGGTGGGCGAGGATGATCTCCGCGACCGGGCCGTAGCCGTCCAGCGAGGAGACGACGCGGGCGCCCTGCTGCGGGTGGCGCTTGATCAGCATCCAGTCCTCGTCGGTGAGCGGCACGTTGGCCTTGAGGATGCGGTCGGGAAGGATGAACTTGCCGATGTCGTGCAGCAGCGCGGCGATGTGGACGAGCTCCTCCTCACGGCGCGAGTAGCCGGCGCGCTGGGCGATCGCCCGCGAGTAACGGGCGACGGCGGCCGAGTGGCGGGCGGTCATCTGGTCCCGCAGGTCGAGGGTGCGCAGCATCGCGCTCAACATCCCGACCTGGAAGCTGGCCAGCTGCTTGGAGCGCAGCTCCAGTTCCTCGGCCCGCTGCTGGGAGAGCAGCAGCTGCCCCAGCAGGTACTGGAAGGTGATCAAGACGACGCCGAAGAGGGCGATCGCGGCGATCCCGATCACGTGGAAGATGAAGGCGACCGCGATCGCCATCATCGCGCTGGCGAACTCGGAGGGCAGGACCGGCGGCAGCACCTTCAGCTTCTCGCTGAAGCGGACCCGCTCCAGGTAGGCGCCGTAGCCGGCGGTCATCGCGAAGTTGATCGCCAGCACGATCTGGAAGAGGGCGAAGACGAGGACGTAGAAGATCGGCTCGCCGGCGTCGATCCCCGCCTGCCCGGTGACCTCGAGGAAGGCGAGACCGCCGACCAGCGGGAAGGTCGCGTAGGTGAGCAGGTTGTTCAGCAGATCGTGCGGCGCGTCGCGCCAGCGCAGCCAGCCGACCGCGATCGTCATCACCCCGAGCAGCGCCGCCGGGGTGCCGCCGAGGAAGACCATCGCCAGGACGAGGGCGAGGAAGCTGCCCGAGATCTTGATCTGGGCGTTGGTGGTGATCGCCGTCAGGTCGCTGAAGGCGGCGAAGGCGAAGAGGACGAAGAGCAGGCCGAGGTCCCAGTTGCCCTGCGGAGCCTCGTAGACGGCGACCGCGCAGACTACGACCAGGGCCACCGCCTGGATGGCGATCATTCTCGACGTGGGGCGCTCGGTGGTCATTGGGCTGGTGTCCGGGGTCCGACGACGGTGCCGATTTCGAGATTCCCCGACCGGCTGGCGTTCCCTGCGTCTGCCAGGAATCGCTCGTCTAATGGACTGGAGAAAAGACGTTAGCGCCCGAATGCCCCTATGACGCCGACCAATAGGCAGATATTCCAGGGGGAATGCGATCTTGCAGGGCCACCTCGAAGGGCCCCGAACATACGAAAGGCGCCCATCTGGACGCCCTTCGGAAACTTCTGGCGGAGTCGGTTGGTAGCTCCGCTTCTTTAAGTCAACTTAGCGACGGAAACCCATTTGATTGCCCCTTCCTATGGATTGAAGCCCAAAAGACCTGTGCGTGGCCCTACGAAACTCGTGCATTTCCTGGGTGGATTTGTAGCACAAGCTGGCGAGAAGTTGTGCATCTGCAGGAAAACTTGTGCAGATATCGATTAGGACATTGATCCAGCCATGCCCAGCCCAGACCTGACCGCACCCCTCCGCAGGCCGCTTTTCCGGCGGCTCGCGACCACGTACGCGATCAACGAGCTCGGCGACTGGATGGGGCTGATCGCGCTCTCCGTGCTGGTTTACGACGAGACCGGGTCGGCGCTGGCGACGGCGGCGCTGTTCATCGGCACCGGTTTCCTGCCCGCCCTGCTGGCCCCCGCCCTGGTCGCCCGGATCGAGATTCCCTCCCCCCGCTACGCGCTGCCGCTCCTCTACTGCGCCGAGGCGGCGGCCTTTGGCGCCCTCGCCTGGCTGTCGCTCAACTTCTCCCTGGCCGGCGTCGTGGTCGTCGCCGCGATCGACGGTGCGCTGATGCTCGCGGCGCGCTCCCTGACCCGCGCGGTCGCCGCCTCGCTGCTGGAGCCGGCGGGCGAGCTGCGGGCCGGCAACGCGATCCTCAACATCGCCTTCACCGGTGGCGCCGCGCTCGGCCCCGCCTTCGCCGGGCTGGTCGTCGCCGGCTTCGGCGTGCCGACCGCGCTGCTGCTCGACGCCGTCTCCTTCTATGCAATCGCCTGGATCCTCTTCACCGCCGGCGAGATGCCGCGGGCCGAGCCCGAGCCCGGCCGGATGCGGGAACGGGTACGGGCCGGCCTTGCCTACATCCGCGAGAAGCCGACCCTGCGCCGCCTCCTGCTCGCCCAGGGCGCCGCCTTCATCTTCTTCTCGGCGGTGATCCCGGTCGAGGTGGTCTTCGCCAAGGAGACGCTCGGCGCCGGCGACTCCGGCTACGGCCTGATGCTGGCCAGCTGGGGCGGCGGCATGGTCCTCGGCAGCATCGTCTTCGCGGCGATCCGCAAGGCCTCGCTCGCCTACCTGCTGCTGTTCAGCACGCTCGCGGTCGGCGCCGGCTACCTCGGCATGGCGGCGGCGCCGACCCTGGCTGTCGCCTGCGCCGCCTCGGCGGTCGGGGGCGCAGGCAACGGGGTGCAGTGGGTGGCCGCGGTCAGCGCCGTGCAGGAGCTGACCGTGCCCGGGATGCAGGCGCGGGTGATGAGCGTGCTCGAGTCGATCGGCTCCGCGACCCCCGGGATCGGCTTCGCCGTAGGCGGCGTGATCGCCGCCTTCGTCGACCCGCGGGCGACTTTCCTGGTCGCCGGGATCGGCGTGTTCGCGATCGTCGCGATCGCGATTCCGGCCCTCGGACGCAACTGGGCAGCACCACTTAAGAATTCTGATTCATTCTTGCTTGACGGGGGTAACGCCGTTGTGCTGGAGTTGATCCCAGGGGGAAGTCCCATCCATGAAGATCGGGAGGCCAGGCTGTGAAGAAGCTTTGCGTCGTTTTTTTGGT
>JAWVEZ010000062.1:0-21503 GCA_033856455.1 Solirubrobacterales bacterium
TGCCGCCGGCGACTTTGTTGCCGGAGATCGTGCTGGCGACAATCGTCACCGCGGTGGTGACCCCGCTCTCGGGCGGCGCCGCGATCCCGCCCCCGTTGAGGATCGCGCTGTTGCCCCTCACCGCCACCTGGTTCAGGGTCAGGCTTTTGCTCGTGACGACGAGGATCCCGCCGCCGTCGCCCGCGAATTCGGTGACTTCCGGCCCGGCCAGGCCGCCCGTTATCGCTACCCCTTCGATCGTCACTTCCGGCCCTTCCAGTTTCAGCACCCGCCCCCCGGCCAGCGCGTCGATCACCGTCGCCCGCGCCCCGGCGCCATGGATCGTCACCGCCCCACCGCCCGTCAGCTCCAGTTCTTCACCGGAGGTCAGCCCGTAGGTCCCCGCCGGCACCTCGATCCGGTCTTCGGGGTCCACCGACACGCTCGCCGCCGCGACCGCGTCCCGCAACGAGCAGACCGGTTCCGTCACGCATCCCCCGACCACCGTCGAATCCGCCGTCGTGTTCACGTTGAACGTCGCCCCCCAGGACCCCGCCGGAGCCAGCAACGCCACGACAACCACGACGACCATGCCGGAGATCCGCTTCATGCCACCGCCCCCACTCATCGATTTTAGGTAGAGCGAGAGCTACCCCCGTCACCAAGCTCCAAAACGTGCACACCAAAAATATGGATTGCACTTAAAAGCGCTGTTCGGTACTGAGATTCTCGTATAAATTTGGTACGTGTCCGTTCCCCGAGAGGAGGTAGCTGACCGACTGCGGAGGCGTCGCGCGGAGATCGAGCAGGTCTTAGCCGGTCGCGCCGCAACAGTCGGAAACGCGGGTTTGGGCGATGATCCCGACTACCTCATGGGCTTCCGGGCGGCGATCCCTGCTGCCTTCGACTACAGCCTCATCGTTATTGAGTCGGGGGAGGGAGTTCCTCCACCCATCCCCGCGCAGATAATCGCCCAGGCCCGCCTCGCCGCTCGTAGCCGGGTTGGCCTTGATGCGGTCCTCCGCGGCTACGTCGCTGGTTCCATCCGAATGGACGACTTCATTCTCGACGAGTGCGACGGCACCAACGTCCAGTCCCTCCTCCGCTCACGTGCTGTCGCCTTGGAGCACCTCCTATCTCGAGTCTCTGCCGAATATGAGGCGGAGCAGCGCCTTCAAAACAATTCCCGTGACGCCTGGGCTCTCGAACGCGTCAGGAAGCTGCTTCATGGTGAGCCTCAGAGCAGCGCTGACCTCAACTACGACCTCACCTTGAATCACGTCGGGCTTGTGGCTCGCGGCGATGGTTCCAAACAGTCGATCGCCAAGCTCGCTCGATCCATGGACAGCCGAATCCTGCTGGTTGAGGTCGACTCCGAGACGGTCTGGGCTTGGCTTGGGAGACGGGGACCCATTCACGTCGAGGAACTCCAGGGCAAGCTGACGGAGGGTGACCCGGGGGTCTCGGTGGGAATTGGTGAGCCTGCCGTCGCCATCGCCGGCTGGCGCCGCACGCATCAACAAGCCAGGGTCGCCCTGCCGGTGGCGCTGAGCAGCAGCACCACCGTGGCGCGCTACTCCGATGTTTGCTTGATCGCCTCCGCCATGCAGGACACGCTCCTCAAGAGCTCGCTCAAGGAGCTGTACCTCCAACCACTTCTTGTCGGCAGAGACGGCGGTGCATCTCATATCCAAACGCTTCGAGCGTACTTCGCGGCGCATCGCAATCGGAACTCAACGGCCTCCATCCTGGGAATTTCCCGACAGGCCGTATCCAACCGTCTGCGCGTCGTAGAGGAGCGCCTCGGACAATCGTTGCCGTCCTGTGCGGCGGCGATTGAAATTGCGCTTCGCCTCGATGAGGCAAAAGAGGCAGCCCCTATTGACGCCACGGTGGCGCAGGAGACCCAGTAGCGCCCTACGGATCTTGGTTGACATTTGGCAAGTCTGAGCAGTGCGCCGTCGACAAAGCGCAGTCGCGATCAGACAGCGGAGCCGCAAGGCTCGGGGCTTGGGCCGCTGTGCGGCCAATTCAACGGAAGGAGTCCAAAAATGGCAAGCTCCCTCGCAGGTCGTTCCCTGCGGTTGCTTTCACTTGTAGCCATCATCGGCGCGCTGCTTTTCGTGGGTACGTCCACGTCACCATCAAAGGCCGAGGCCGGCTGGAGTCCCTACTGCGGCAACCAGCCCGTTGGAGCGTGGGGCGGGTGCTGGGGTGCCAAACGGTTGATCACTCAGACGTACGGATATGGGCTCCAGAAAGGGGTCTGCGTTTGGGGCTCATTGACTGAAGGCGGCCCTGCGCTTGGGAGCCTTAGCGGCTGCACGACGCTTGCGAACACCGGCGTGTACAGCCCCGCTTACTGGGAACCGCTCCACTTGTACCCCGCGATAGCAAACAACAGCGCGGCGGCCAACACCTTGGTCGGCGTGGCGATTACCCCTTAGCGATCCTAGGTGTGGGTCCGCGCGGTCCGGCGGGCCCACACCTTTCGATCAGAATCATGCTCCGCGTGATCTTTGCCCTAACCCTCGCTCTGCTCGCAGTCGGCGCGGGCTGCGCAAGCGAGTTGCGGGATAACACTCCTACCGAGCCAAACAGTACGCTTCCAAATATCTACGAAGGTTTCGCGGCATTGTCAGACGTCTCCCGGATCGTGCCATCCAGCTTGCTTAGGCAAGTCCAACGCTCGCTCAGGATGCGTTACCGAGAGCGGCTGATACCACTCTCCGCACGGCGCATTGACTTTGGCGCGATGGGAGACGTGTGGATCGTCGGCAGTCAACGATTCGTATGCGCGCTGAGGGCTTCCGATGGCGCATTCGCGTGCCAGCCACGACGGTCGTTTAGGCAGCACGGGATTGTCCTCGGTGTATTTCGTGCGAAGCCAGGTGTCTCAAGGCCGCCGCGCGACTTCACTCTTCTCGCGCTGGTTCCGGACGGCATTCGGAAGGCCATCCTGTCCGTGGGCGGATTCCGAATCGTTCTGCCTGTCCACGAGAACCGCTACGCGCTGAGCGCAGATGCACCTATACGAGTAGCCGACTACCAAGAGTAGTCGGCTACTCCCCGAACTATTTCCCCTGTTCGAACGTGTGCTGGTAGAGCGTGCGTTCGTCGCCGTAGATCGAGTTCAGGGGGTTCTGCGGGGTGCAAGCGGGGGCGGGAACGGAGGCGGTGCTTCCCTGGCCCGCGAAGGCAAAGGTTTTGAGCCGCTCGAAGAATTCGACGACTTCGTCTGGTTCTTTCGTCCGCTGTTTGAAGCTGCTGTTGTTCGGGGTGTTCGGATCGAGCGTGACGACCGCGCCCGAGCTGCACTGCCTGATGTCGAAGCTCGGCAGACCGTCGATGATCCCCTCGGCCCATTTCGGCGGGCTGTACGCACTCGTGCGGTTGGTGCTGAGGCGGTTAGAGTAGGAGGCGACCGTTTCCGGATTGAGCGGACCCATGACCCTGAGGAAGTGGGGCTTGACGCCGGCCGCGGTCGTTTCGGTGAGTTCCGCGTTGGTCGCGGTGGCGATGTTGGCGAAGAAGGACGTGACCTCGTTCTTGTAGAGCTTCAGGCCCGTGAAGAGGGGGTTGAGGTTCCGCAGGAACGGATCCGAGGCGCGCAGCAGCGGCGGGAACTCGTCGCGGAAGAGTTTGCGGGTGGCCGCGAAGCCCTTGGGCGCGCGGTCGATCACCGGTTCGAGCCCTTCGAAGAAGCCCTTTGCTTCCGGCGCGAGGTTCGCGAAGGCGATCAGGGTCGGCGAGAGCTCTTCGGCCACCGGCACCAGCTGGCGCATCAGCGGGTCGGTGTTCTCGGCGAAGGTGCGCAGGCGGCTGACAGTCAGCTTCGACTCGTCGAGGAAGGTCGGGAAGGCGCGGAACAGGGCTTCGATGTCCTGGTCCCGGCGCGCGGTCGTCTGGAAGACCGCGTTCGAGCTCTGGATCAGATCGCCGACCTCGCCGTTGCGGCCGCGCAGCGCGGTGAAGGTCTTGGCGCCGTTGCTGAACAGCTGGCCGACCGCGAGCCGCTGCGTGTCGAGCGTGCGGAAGAGGCGGTCGAATTCGGTGAAGGCAGGTTCGAACTCGCCGAGCGCGTAGGAGAGCGCCTGGCCCTGGCCGTTGATCGCCACCGCCGCTTCCTGCATCCACTGCTGGAAGGCCGCGCGGGTTTCCGGATCGAAGGTGCGGAAGATCTCGTCCAGCTGGACCGATTCGGCGACGTTCGCCTCCGGCAGCGTCGTGCCTTCCTTCAGCTTCGGCGCCTCGCTCGAGCCCGGGGTGAGTTCGATGTAGGTCTCGCCGAGCAGGGTCTTCGTACGCAGGATCGCCCGCGTCGTCTCGGGCAGCGGCGCGTACTTGTCTTCGATGTCCACCGTCGCCAGCGCCTGGCGACCGTTCGGCGCCAGCGCGATGCTCTGGACTTTGCCGACGTTGACGCCGGAGATCCGCACGTCCGACTGTTCGGCGAGCTGGGTTGCCTCGTTGAACGGGACCTTGACCTGCCAGGCCTTCGCCCGGAACGGCGTCGGGCCGCCGAAGGTGACCCAGAGGAAGAGCAGGATCCCGAAGCAGGACAGCGCGAAGCCGACGATGACCAGGAGCTGCGTGGTGCTGGGCGCGCGCTTGCTCACTATCCCCCCTGCAGTACTTCCGCCGCGTTGCATTTCCCGGTCGGGCTGTTCGGATCGATGATCTGTTCTTCGCGCGGAACGCCGACTGCCTGCAGGAGCGTGCGCAAGTAGGGCTTTTCGGTCGTCAGGCCATAGCTGAGGAAGGCACCGTTGCACGAAATCAAGAGAAGGCTCCTGAGCAGCGGTCCACCAGCGTCCTGCAGGTTGAAGGACGCATTGAAGTTGTGGTTCAGCCAAGGGAGGTAGAAGAGAACGCTCTCTTTACCTTTCGGCTTGTAGGCGAGCTCGTTGAGGAAGGTGTTGAAGCCGCCGAGCCCGTTGCCGAAGTTGCGCACGGTCTTGCTCAACGGCGTCGAGCCTTCCGCGGCATGCGTCAGCACCGGCCGGATCTGACGGGTGAAGGGCCGGATCTGGTCGCGGATCGGCGCGGTCGTCTGGGCGAACATCTTTTCGGTCGCCCGGAAGGCCGGGGCCAGGGCCTGGGCCTGCGGGATCAGGCCGGTCAGGGCCGGATAGGAGACTTCGGAGAAGCGGTTGGAGCTGGCCAGGGCGCTCCTCTGGACCCGCAGGGTCCGCGGGAACTCGATCAGCGCTTCCTGGATCGCCTCCTGCTGGTTGGCGAAGTTGCCGAGCGCCGCGTCGGAGGAGGAGACGAAGCGCTTGATCTCGGCGTCGTGGCGGCCGAGCTCCGTGGTCAGGTCGGCGAAGTTGGTGATCACGTTGGCGAGGGCGACGTGGCGGGCGGCGACCGCCTTGTTCAGCTTCGCCACGTAGTGGACGAACGGCCCGAAGCGCCGCAGGGCGTTGCCGAGCTGTTTGCCGCGGCCGCCGATGCCCTGGGCGCCGCCGGCGACCAGCAGCTGGATGTACTGGCGCGTGTCGGCATCGAGCGTCGCCAGGAAGGCGTCGAGGTTGGTGTTCGGCTGGGTCTGGGCGAGCGGGAAGTTGTGGCCGTCCTCGATCGACTCCTCGCCTTTGCCGGGGTCGATCTCGACGATCATGTCGTTGAGCCCGGTTTTCGGCCGCAGCAGGAGCTCGGCGTCGGGGTGGATCAGCTCCATGTACTTGGGCTGGATGTCCATCCCAACCACCGCGTGGCCGTCTTCGAGGTCGACCGAGGTGACCTTGCCGACTTCGATCCCGGCGATGTCGACCGACTGGCCCTGGCCCGGGGTGACCGCCTGCGCGGTCGAGAAGTCGGCGCTGATCTGCTCGAATTCCTGACCGACCACCGGCAGCCACGAGGGCAGCGAGGCCTTCTGCTGGGTGAAGATCCCGAGCATCATCGCGATCCCGGCGATCGCCAGGACGAAGATCGCGATCGTGTCCTTGCGGCGGCCACGCGCCTGGCGCGAGAGCCAGGCACTGAAGTGCCGCCAACGACTGACTCCGGGGTCGCGCTGGCTCATGGGGCCGCCGCCGTTTCAGCTTCACCCGTCACGGCTGCCACCGGCGCTCCAACCTGACCGAGCGAACCGTTGAGGTCCGGGACCGGATTGGTGTCGCAGCGAACGTCGGGCTTGAGGGGGGGCATGCCTCCCATCTGAGGCTGAACACCCAGGGGCGGCGCGGCGGAACTCGTTGCCTGGACCTTGTCGATGTCCAAGTCCCCGCTGGGGTTCGGCTGCTGGACGATGAAGTTGCCTCCACCCGCCTGTGCCCTCACATACGGTCCGTTGCCGTCGAAGTTCTGGGCGGCCCCGGCGAAGTTCGTCAGCGTGTAGAGGAACTCGCGGTAGTTCGGGCCACCGGTGCTGAAGCGGTCGTTGATCGTCTGGTTGGCCGTCGGCACCAGCACCTGGGTCGTGCAGAGGCTGAGCCGGTTGATCTGCGGCAGGGCGATCGCCTTGCCGGCCTGCGCTGCCCCGGCCAGGCCCGGGGTCGATTCGGCCAGCAGCCTGGCGACGCCGCCGCCCTCTTTGCCGGAGAGCAACGGCCGGGTCTGCGCCAGCCACGGTTTCGAGGCGGCGATCAGGTCGGGGAGCTCGGCGACCGCCGGGGTCAGCACGATCGCGTAGCTGCGCAGCGGCGGCAGCGTCCGGTTGAGGCTGACCAGCGAGCGTTTGGTGATGTTCAGGGTCGGCGCCAGCAGGCCGATCGTCGCGGTCAGGTTCGACGACTGCGTGGCCAGCGCCCCGGTGAAGACGTTGAAGTTGTCGATCAGCCCCTGCAGGTCGTCGCGGCGGCTGGCGAAGGCCCCGAAGGTCCGTCCCGCGCCGGCGACGAGGCGCGCCAGGTCGCCGTCCTCGTTGCCGAGCAGGGCGTCGGTGACCTGGGCGCTGTAGCGGCCGGCGTCGCCGCCGTATTTGAAGGCGTCGTTGAGGGCTTCGGCTCCGGTCCGGCCTTTGACCTCGGGCAGCTGCGTCTTGTCTTCGGCGGCGCTCGGCTCGTTCGTGTAGGCGGTGCCGATCCCCTCGAGCAGGCGGCTGAGGTCGGCGCGGACCGGTGCCTGCAGCGCGCTCAGCACTTCGTCGAGCTGGACCGCGGTGGAGGTGCGGCTGACCGGGATCGTGCCGCCGCTGTCCATCTCCGGCGCGCTCGGGCTGCCGGGGTCGAGATCGACGAAGAAGTTGCCCTCGAGGAAGATCCGCGGGCGGATCGCGGCGAAGGCGTCGTCGTGGATCGGCCGCCCGGAGCCGTCGACCGTGAAGGTGACCTTGGTGTTGTCGCCGTCGCGTTCGCTGGAGATAACTTTGCCGACTTCGACCCCGGCGATCCGCACCGGCGAGTTTTTCGCGATGTTCGCCGAGTTGGCGAAGGTCGCGTTGACCTCATACCCGTAGCTCGTGAAGGGCACGTGTTTGGTGAAGGCCAGGTACGGCCCGAGGGTGAAGATCAGGATGAAGACGATCGCGATCGCGGCGTTGCTCGGTCGCCAGCCGAGCAGGCCCTTCTTGCCGTGTTGCCGGGTGTCGCGCTCAGGCAGGCGGCTCATTTATTCGCCTGCCCGGTTTCTCGGGTTTCGGTCCCCCAGAGCTGGTCCGTACGCCCGATCACGACTTTGCCCGCGATGTACTTCTGGTTGCCGGCTTCGCAGACGTTGTCCTGACCGGGTGCGGCCGTCCTCGGGTAAGGATTGAAGTGGAGATAGTTTTCGCCAGGGCCGCTGGCTGGCGCCGACGCCGGCGTGCTCTCCGAGTTGGGCCCAACCGGAGCCTCGTAGCTGATGAAGTTGAGCCAGTTCCCGTCGGCGTTGCCCTGACCATTTGCGTCAGCCAGGTTTTTGAACAAGAGCGAGACGTAGTTGCAGGTGGTCTGGGCCGGCGCGATGAAGGTCAGGGCCGGCTTGAGGATCCGGTTGGTGTCGATCAGCAGATCGAGCCCGTTGAAGACACCCGGCGCTTCCTGGAAGTCGACCAGCGCTTGCGCGGTCGGCTGCAGCTGGTTGTTCAGGATCGGCGATCGGTTCAACGCGGGCACCCCGGCGTGCAGCGCTTCGGCGATCACCGGCGAGGTTTCGCCCAGCGCTTTCGCCCCGGGCTGCAGGGCGGCGAAGAAGCGCTCGGAGCTCTTCAGGAAGGGATCGATCGCCGGCAGGCTGCTGTTGACGGTGTCCAGGGTGCCAGGGCTCTTTTCGATCGTTTCCTGGATGTAGGGGCGGGAGACGCGGGCGAAGGCTCCGAAGGTCTGGTCGAGGGCGACGAACATGCTCGCCTGCTGCTCGGCCACTGGAGCCACGGTCGCCGAGAGCGCCGAGAGCGCTCGCCAGAAGCCGCCGAAGTCGGTGCTCGGCGCGACGAGCGTCCGCAGGACCGGCTGCCCGTTTTCGACCAGGCGGCGCAGGGCTCCGAAAGCTTCGTTCAGCTGCGGCCCGCGGCCGGCCAGGGCGTTGCCGAAGCCGGAGAGGTTCTGGCGGATCGCCTGGCGGGTCTTCTCGTCGAACATGCCGAAGAATTCGTCGATGTCGACCGGTTCGGGCGTCGAGGCGGTGACCGGGATCGTGTCGCCGGCTTCGAAGCCCTCGGACGAGTCGCCGGGGGTGACCTGGAGGAACTTGAGGCCGAGGGCGGACTTCGGCCGGATCGCGATCGTCGAGTCGACCGGCAGCGGTTCGGCGCTCTTGTCGAGCTTGAGGTCGAGTTCGGCGGCGAACTCGCCGTTCTCGAGTTCGACCGGGACCACCGACCTGACGATTCCGACTCGGACGCCGCCGATCCGCACCTCGTTGCCTTTGACCAGGGCGTCGGCGTTCGGCACCCGCGCCTTGAGGTCGTAGGTGGAGACGAAGGGCAGGCCGTTGTTGGCGTTGTAGGCGAGGAAGACGGCGACGATCACGACCAGCACGGTCACCGCCCCGACCAGGATCGGGTTGCTCGCCAGCCCTGAGATTCCGCCTTTGTTCCTCATGGTCCCAGGAGGTAGTCGAGGAGCGGTTCGGTGCCGGCGGCGGTCTGCGAGGCGTTGCCGATTTCGGGTTCGGGACCGGTTTCGTCGGCTTGACCGAGGCCCGTGGTCGGGCCAACGGCGCTGCTCGCATCGGGAGAGGTCCCACCGTTCTGGCGATCCATTTCGCGCAGCAAGAGCTCGTACAAGCCCGACGCCGACGCAGATATAGCGGCGTTTTCGCCGCTATATCTGGCGGAGCACCCGGACGTACCGAGGACCTGGCCTACGTAGTCGAGGCAATTGGTCAGCGACACCAGGGTGCGGCCGTAGTGACCGTACTGGTCGAACCCGTTGAGGGAGGCCGTCGTGTTGTAGATCAATTCCACCAGCCCGTCCCAGCCCCGTTCCTTCACCAGGTCGGTGGTCAGCTGCGCCAGTTCACGGGTCGGCACCACTCCGGACCTGGAGAGTTCGGTCGCTTTGCGAATGACCGGATCGGCTTCGGCGAAGATCGGGCCCGAGGCCTCGCCGGCCGCTCCGAGGCTCTTCAGGGCCACCGTCGTCGCTTCCGAGAAGGGAGTCAGGGTGCGGGTCGCGTCGGTCAGCGACGGGGCGGCGACGGCGAAATCTTCCATCACCGGCGTCGCCGCGTCGGAGAAGCCTTCGAGGTTGGTCATCGTCGTCCGGAACTCGCGCAGGAAGGTGGGGAATTTCTGCAGCGCCTCTTCCAGCTGCTCGCCGCGTTCGGAGCTCGCCTCGGCGGCGGCCCCGGCGTTGGCGATGAAGCCGGCGACGTGGCGGCGCTCGCGGGCCAGCGGACCGAGGATCTCGTTCGAGTCGCTGGCCAGCTGGGCGAGTTCGTCACGCTGGGCGGAAAGGATGCCGAACAGTTTGTCGACGTCGCGCAGCACCGGGTTGGCGCGTTTTACCAACACCTCGAGGTCGGCGCCGCGCCCGGCGAAACCGGCGCCGAGTTCGTTGAAGATCAGCCGGAAGCGCTGCGCGTAGGGCAGCGTCTGGATGTTGTTGATCAGGTCGGGATCGACGCTGGTCCCGTTGCTGCCGAGCGGCAGCAGGTACTGGCCTTCGCCCTCCTCGCCGTCGGGGATCTGCTTCAGCGGCGGCGGCGGCTCGGAGCCCGGCGCCCGCGGCAGGGTCGGGCGGCAGTCGACGAACTTCTCGCCGATCAGCGACTGCGGCCGGATCTGGCAGGTCGCGTCCTGGCGGAAGTCTTGGAAGCTCGGATCGGTGATTTCCAGCTCGATCACGGCTTTGCCCGGTTTGCTCACCGGCTCCCCGTCCTTGTAGGCGACGACGTCGCCGGGCATCGTCACCCCGACCGCCTTGATCTCGCCGACGTTGGCGCCGGCCACCCGCACGAGCTCGCCGTTGACCAGGTAGGCGCCGTTGTCGAAGATCGCGCGGACCACGTAGCCGTTGCTCGAGCCGCCGCCGGAGACCAGCAGCACGACGAGCACGACGGCGCCGACCAGGACCAGCGCGGCTACCAGGCGCTTGATCATGGTCCCGGGGGCACGTCGCTCGGGTCGCATTCGGAGGGGCTGACGGCGCTCCCCGTTTGCGGCGGGTTTATGTATGGGCTGGAGCCGTCGGTGGCGTTCTGGGTGGCGCCGCCCGGGCACGGTTTGCGGACGCCGGCTTCAGAGCCGAAGAAGTCGAACTGTTCTTTCCTCGAGATCGGTTTCAGGACCCCACCTTCGTTCTCGAAGATGTTCAACCCCGACGGAGAGGCGCGGACGTAGTTCCCGTTGCCGTCGTAGTAGCCGGCTGCAGCGCCGAGCTTCCCGAGCGCGTTGAACAAGTCCGTCGTGTAAGAGCGCGCAAAGTTCAGGTTCGGCTGGAAGCCGGCGATCGCGTCTTCGGCGTGCGGGAAGGTCGCCGACGCGCGGCTCTCCACCGTGGGCATCGTCGCCAGCAGTTCGGCCGCGTCGTTGGCGAAGCCCGGCCGGTCGACCGTGAGCCGCAGGTTGCGCAGCACCGGGCGGAATTTCGAAAGCACCGGGCGCAGTTCGGCGAGGAACGGGGCGAGGTCCTTGGTCGCCGGCTTCGCGGTTTCGACCAGCGGGTCGAGGTCGTCGAGCGCCGCCCGCAGGTTGACGAAGGTCGTGTTCGCCTGGCGGAAGGTCGGCGGCAGCTCGCGCAGCGTTTCGTCGAAGGCGACGTTCTCGGCGGCGATCGCGTTGAAGGCGGAGTTGGCGTTGCCGATCGCGCTCGACAGCGCTTCGCCGCGCTCGGCCACCGTCGTCGCCAGGTCGGCCGAGCTGACCACGAACCTTTCGAACAGGCGCTGGTCGGCATTCAGTTCGCCGACGAAAGCGGTCGTCCGGTTGAGCGCCGGGCCGAAGTACTTGTAGGCCTCGTTGGCGTTCTCGCCCTGGCCGGCGTAGATCGTCGCGTTGCCCTTGAAGAAGTTGCTGAGGCCCTTGCGCACCGTCGGCGGGAAGGTGTTGAAGAACTGGTCGAGGTCGACCGGCGTCGTCGTCGACGCCAGCCCCACTTCGGCGCCATCGTCGAGCGCCGGGTTGCTGTTCGGGCCCGGGCTGATCGAGACGTAGTGGTTGGCGACCCCGGAGAGCGAGGTGGCGCGGATCACCGCGGTGGTGCCCTCGTGCAGCTCCTGGTCGACTTCGACGTGGACCGCGGCGAGGTTCTCCTCGGTGAGGTCGATGCTTTCGACCGACCCGACCGGCGAGCCGCCGACGAGCACCTGGTTGTCCGGCACCAGCTGCCCGGCGTTCTGGAAGACGAGCGTGTACTGGTGGCCGCCGCTGCCGCTCAGCAGGACGTACGCGAGCACGATCACCGCCGCCGCCAAGGCGGCGATCACGGCAATCCGGGCGGGGGAGATCCCTCGGCTCGGAGCCGAGCTTTTCTCCTCGCCTAAGGAATTGGAAGCCACGGGTCGTCGCTGTTCGCCCCCCGGCCCTCCTTCCCGAGACTGACGAACGCGCGAATCGTATCCGAGCGCCCAGCCGCGAAGCCACGCCTGAGCGGGGACTTAACTGGAAATCAACGCGCTACTCTGGATGCGCGCCGCGGTTAGGGGGAATGGGAGACGCCGGCCAATCTCGAAACCTGAGGAGACCACCTAATGCGCAAACGTTCCACCCTGATCGTCGGCACGGCCGTGGCCCTGATCGCCGCGATCGTCGCCTCGGTCGCCGTCGCGGGGGCGCCCGTGACTGGAGCCGACGGCAATTCCCAGTCGATCGACGTCAAGATCGGCCCGAAAAAGCTCTCGAAGACCAAGCTGACGCCCGCGACGCTCGAAGTCACGACCAAGGTCACGAACGCGACGAAACCGGGCGGCGTGCCGGTGCCGGCGACCCGTGTCGTGGTCGACTTCGACAAGACCGCGAAGCTGTTCACCAAAGGGCTGCCCACCTGCACCTCCGGCCAGCTGCAGAACGTCTCGACCGAAGTCGCCGAACAGAACTGCAAGCCCGCGATCATCGGCAAGGGGAAAGCCGCGGCGCTGTTGCCCGTGGGGACCCAGGTCTTCCCGGTCAACCAGATCGTGACGGCCTTCAACGGCGTCCCCAAAGGCGGCAGGCCGACGGTCCTCCTGCACACCTACGGCACCACGCCGATCCAGACCACCCTGGTCCTCAACGGCGTCGTCTCCAACTACAACAAGGAAGGCTACGGCCCGCGCCTTGACGTCGAAGTGCCGCTGATCGCCGGCGGCGCCGGAGCGCTCACCGACTTCAACGTCAAAATCGACAAAAAATGGCGGTACAAAGGCGAAAGCAAAAGCTTCGTCAGCGCCAAATGCCCGAACAGCAAGAAGCTGAAAGCGCGCGGCGCCTTCACCTTCAGAGACGGCGAAACCATCACCGCCTACTCGAAACAGAGCTGCGCTCAGTCTAAATAGCCGCGTAGGCCCTACGCGAGACGGCCGGTCGCGATCCGCGGCCGGCCGTTTTTGTGCCCGGACCCGGCTGCGGACCGCTAGACCCTCCTAGATGCTGACTTTCGGCATCGACCGCGCGAGCCACTTCGGCAGCCACCAGACCCGGTCGCCGAGCAGCAGCATCAGCGCCGGCAGCAGCACGTTCCGCACCACCGTGGCGTCCAGGATCACCGCGACGGTGAGCCCGACCCCGAGCTGGCTGACGGTCGCGATCGGGGCGCCGGCGAAGACGATGAAGACGGCGAGCATGATCGCCGCCGCGCCGGTGATCACCCGCGCGGTCTTGTCCAGCCCGAACTGGATCGCCGCGGCGTTGTCGCCGTGAAGCTCGTAGTGCTCGCGCATCCGGCTCAAGAGGAAGACCGCGTAGTCGATCGAGAGACCGAAGACGACGCCGAAGATCATCGTCGCGCCGACCGCGTCGACGTAGCTGTGGCCACCCAGCGGCCAGTCGTCGGGCACCTCGAAGAGGAGGGTGAGGACGCCGAAGGCGACCGCGACCGTGGCCAGGTTGAGGCCGACGGCGATCGCCGCCAGCGGCACCGCCCGCAGGACGAAGATCAGGACCAGGAAGGTGACGAAGGTGATCGCCGCGATCACCCAGGGGATCCGCTCCCTGGTCACCTGGGTGTAGTCGTTGAGCTGCGCGGCGCCGCCGGCGACCCCAGCCTGCAGGCCGGAGCTCTCGGCCAGCCTTTCGGCTTCCGTGTCGAGCACCTTGTTGAGCCGGATCGAGCCCGGCGTGTTGAAGCTGTAGTCGGAGACGACGAGCACCGAGGCCGCCTGGCCGCCGCGCTTCAGGTCGATCGCCGCCGCCGCCGCCACGCGCTGCTTGGGCGGCCCGCCGTCGAGCGCCGAGAGCACGAAGAACCCCGAGTTGAAGAGGTTCGGGGTCCCCTCCGCCACCCTGCTCGCCTGGTTGTTGATCCGCTTCTTGCCGTCCAGCACCCGCACGCTCGCTTCGTCGAGCCCGCTCTCCAGCGGCGCCGCTTCCTCGAAGCCCGCCGCGAGCCCCGCTTCCATTGCTTCCGCGCCGCCGGTCAGGCGGGCCAGCCCACCGACCAGCGCGGTGGCTCCGCCGCTCAGCCGCTCGATCCCCTGCCCCAGCTGGCCAGCCGCGCCGGCGAGCTGTTCGGAGCCGTTGGCGAGTCGGTTCGCCCCCTTGTGCATCGCGTAGAGGGCCTTGGTCAGTTTCTTCGCGCCCTGGCCGATCTGTTCCATGGTCGAGATCGTCGAGCCGATGTAGTCGGAAACCTTGTCGGCTTCTTCGACTTCTTCGAGCAGCGTCGCCTGCAGCGCCGTCAGCTCCGCCGGCAGGCCGGTGTATTCCGGCGCGTAGGGCTGCCCGGTCGCCGGGTCCGTGCCGCTGACGGCGGCGAGCGCTTTCTGCACCGCCGCCAGCGCTGCCGGGTAGGCCGGGTCGGTCTGGCCAACGGTCATCGCCTGCAACTGAACCAGGGCCGCTTTCAGCTGTTCGTCGGCGACGGTTGCCGGCCCGATCAGGCTCGGCAGCGTTTCGTCGGCGAGGGCCCGCAGTCGGGCTTCCATCTCCCTTGAGGTCTTCAGACCGCTTTGCCGGAGGACCGGGACAAGGGAGACGAGCAGGCCGCTGCGGATGTTCTGCGCTCCGAGCGCCGCTTCCTGTAGCGCTTCCTCGAGTTTCCGCGAGGCTGTCGAGAAGCGCTCGAGCGCGTCGATCGCCCGCTGGCTGCCGCTTGCCGCCCGGGCCAGCCCGAGCGCGATCAGCTCCGCGCCCTCCCCCGCCCGGTCGGAGCCGAGCGCCAGCAGGCCGGCGCCGTCACTCGCTTCGGCGATCCCCTCCCGCAGTTCGCCGACCCCGCCGGCCGCGACCCCCAGGCTGCGCCCCAGCCGGCCAAGCTCTTTGACCGGGCCGATGTTGCCGTCGCTGGTGAGCACCGCGTTGCCGAGTTCCTGCAGCGGTTTCACCCGCTCGGTCGCTTCGCTCGGACCGATCACCGCCTGGACCCCGGGCAGCGCCGCCAGCTCTTCCTGGAACTCGGTCAGCGCCGCCAGGCTGCGGCCGTCGGTGATCGGTCCCTCGTCGTTGACCGCGACGACCTGGAACGGGGCGTCCCAGCCCGGGCCGATCGCGTCGTCGATCCGTTCGGCGTCGACCCGGGCCGGCGCGTCCTTGGCCAGCTGCTCGGGACTCGGCGGCCCGGTCTTCAGCGCGATCGCCGGCGCCGCCAGCAGCAGCAGGACGGCGCCGATCAGCGCCGCCACCGCCGCCGGCCGCTTCAGCGCCGCGTTCACGGTCCGCATCAGCCGCGAGCTGCTCTCGTTCGGCGCCGGCCCGATCCGCCAGCGGTCGACGTTGGTCCCGATCAAGGTCAACAGCGCCGGCCCGAGGATCGTCGCCACCCCGACGCTGAGCAGGACGACCATCATCAGGGTCCCGGCCAGCGAAGCGAGCAGCGAGCCCGGCAGGATGAACAGCGAGACCAGCATCGAGAGCACCAGCGTGCTGCCGGCGAAGCCGACGGTCCGCCCCGCGTGACGCCGGGTCACCCGCGCCGCGGCCGCCGGCGGCGTCCCCGCGGCCAGCTCCTCGCGGAAGCGGGAGACCATCAGCAGCGCGTAGTCGACCCCCAGCGCCAGCCCCATCATCGTGCAGACCGCCAGGGCGAAGGCGTCGATGTCGAACCAGCCGGTGAAGAAGTAGAGGATGCCGCGCGAGGCGACCACCGTGATCGCGCCGAAGGCGAGCGGGATCGCGGCGGCGACCGGCGAGCGGAAGACCAGCAGGAGGACGATCAGCAGGAACGGCAGGGCGAGCAGCTCGCCGCGCTCGGAGGCGTCGATCGACTCCTGCTGAATCGACCGCGAGAGCGTCGCGAAGCCGGTCTGCGTCGCCTCGATTGGGGCGTGGATCCGGTCTTCGAGGATCGCTTCGAGCTCGGGCACCGTCTCGTTGACCGCGGTCCGCGTGTCGACGTGGAAGTCGGCGAGGATCAGCGCCCGGTCGGGACGCGGCCGCCGCCGGTCGACCCGACCGCGGTCCCAGGGGGAGAGCGTCGTCACCTCCGGGTCGAGCCGCAGCTCCCGCACCAGCCGCGGTCCCTGGCGGTCGATCGCCGCCGGCGGCCCTTCGAGCAGGATCGCGAACGGCGCCGTGGGCCCGAAGTGGTCGCGCAGCATCGCGTTGGCTTCGGCCGCGGGAGTGCCGGGCACTTCGACCGTGGTCGGGTCGAGCCGGCTCTCGACGCTGGTCCCGATCACCCCGAGCGTGACGAGCAGGATCGCCGCGACGGCGAGCACCGTACGGGGATGCCGCAACAGCGGCGACTCTCGGGGGGCGGAGCTCGAGGTCTCCGGCCCTACCCTGCTCCTCCTGCTTCCCACCCGTGGTAGTTTGCCGGTCAGGGGAACGGGAGGAGCGTTCGAATGCGGAAGAGTCTGTTAAGGATCTTCGCGGCGGTTGCGGTTCTGGCGCTGGTTGGCGCCGGGTCGGCCTTGGCGTTGCGATTGGAGGTCGGCAACATCGTGGTCGTCACCGACGGCGGCTTCACGCCGACCACTCTGCCCAAGAAAGGGTTCGCGCCGATCAAGCTGCACGGCTACGGCAAGATCTCCACCAAGGACGGCGGGATCCCGCCGGTGCTCGAAACGATCACCCTCTGGTTCGACAAGAACGGCGAAGTCGAGACCCGGGGCCTGCCGGCCTGCACGCCGGGGAAACTGGCGGCGACGACCACGGCCTCGGCACGCAAGCTCTGCCCCGGCGCGATCGTCGGCACCGGCTTCGGCAAAGCGGTGGTCAACTTCCCCGATCAGCCGCCGATCCCGGCCTCCTCGCCGATCACGCTCTTCAACGGCGCCCCCAAGAACGGCAACCCGACCGTGCTCGCCCACGCGCACCTGACCGTGCCCGCCCCGACCACCTTCGTCGTCCCGATCGAGATCCAGCGGGTCAGCAACGGTCGCTACGGTTTCAAGACCGTGGCAAAGATCCCGAAAATCGCCGGCGGCTCCGGCACGCCGATCTACGGCCGCCTCAAGATCGGCCGCGAATGGAACTACAAAGGAGAGCGGTTGAGCTACGCGAACGCCGGCTGCCCGGACGGGCGCCTGCAGGCCAAAGGCAACTTCCGCTTCAAAGACGGCACCGTTCTGCAGGGAACGCTGTTCCGACCGTGCAAGGGCCGATGAGCGGGCGGCTGCGCACGACGATCGCCGCGGCGGCGCTTGGCCTGCTCCTGCTCGCCGCCGCCAGCGCCTACGCGATCAAAGGGCAGGTCGGCAACACGGTGGTCAGCTCGACCGCGACGATGCTGCCCCGCGAGCTGCCCGCCAAGGGCGGCGCCCCGATCACGCTCACCAGCGTCACCAGGGTCCGCAACAAGGACGGCTCGCCGCCCCAGAAACTCAGCAAGATCGACTTCCTGATCGACAAACACGCCTACGTCGACGCCAAGGGCGTGCCGGTCTGCACCACCGCGAAGCTGGAAGGCACGACGACCAGCGGAGCGCGCAAACGCTGCGCCGGCTCGCTGGTTGGTGAAGGCAAGTTCGATGCGCTGGTCAACTTGCCCGGCCAGGCGCAGAGGAAGGTCAGCCTCCCAATCTCCTTCTTCAACGGGCCGAAGGTGGGAGGGCAACCGAGCCTGCTCGGCCATACCCACGAGGCCGTGCCCGTCCCGAAGACGCTGCTGGTCCCGGTCACGGTCGAAAAGGTGAGCAAGGGCCGCTACGGCTTCCGCCTCGAAGTGGGGGTGCCGCAGATCGCCGACGGTTACGGCACCACGATCCTCGCCGAAGCGACGATCGGCAAGACCAGGACCCAGGGCGGCAGGAAAGTCGGCTACCTCAACGCCTACTGCTCGGGGGGCCGGCTGCAGGTCAAGGGCAAGCTCTACTTCGAGAACGGCGACCTCTTCCCGGCTCTGCTGACCTCGCCGTGTCACGTGCCCGGCTGAGACGCTACGCGCTGGTCGCGGTGGCGCTGGTCGCCCTGGCCGCGGCGGCCGGAGCCAGCGGTCGCGGCGCGCTGGTCGAAGTCGACAACCTGATCCTCCGTGCCGACGGCGCCTTCGAACCGCGCAAGCTGCCGCGCGGGCGCTTCGTACCGCTCGAGTTCGAGGGCCACGCCTCGATCACGAGCAAAGACGGCACCCGCCCGGTTCCCCTGCGCCAGCTGATCGTCGACTTCGACCACGACGGCCGCATCAGCGTCGAGGGGCTGCCGACCTGCCCACCGGCACGGATCGCCAACGCGACCGTCGCGGAAGCGCGCCAGCTCTGTCGCGGCGCGCTCGTCGGCGAAGGGGAGGTCCGCGCCCAGATTGCGCTCACGACCGGCTTGTTCGAGGCCTCCTCGCCGCTGACGGTCTTCAACGGCCCGCCGCTGGAAGGCCGCCCCAGCGCGGTTCTCCACGCCCACTTCACCGAGCCCGGCACGCAGACCTTCGCGATCCCGGCCCCGATCGAGCGCCGGCGTGGCGAGTACCGCTACCGAGTCACCCTCGACCTGCCGCCGATCGCCGCCGGGCTGGGATCGCTGAGCGCGATCGAAGTCGAGATCGGCCGCCGCTACCGGTTCGAAGGCAAGCGCCGCAGCTACGTCTCCGCCCGCTGCAGCGACAACCTGCTCCGCACCCACGGCCGCTTCAGCTTCGAAGACGGGACCGTGATCGACGGTGCCGTGACCAAGTTCTGCTACTCGCTGCCGCCTGGCTGAGCCCCACAGCGCCGGGATTCCTATACTTGCCCGTCCCGGGCCGCTAGCTCAACTGGTTAGAGCAGGAGCCTCTTAAGCTCAAGGTTGAAGGTTCGAGTCCTTCGCGGCCCACTGCGAGGGCGCTATTCCGAGAGGGTGGCGCCGCCCAGGCCGAACGGGTTCTGAGGCACCGTTCCTTCCGGGCCCTGAGCGTTTCCGCCCTGGCCCTGGCTTTCCTGGAAGGCTTTCTGGAGCCGTTCTTCTTTCCGCAGTTCTTTCTCGTAGGTCCGCGCCCGTTTTTCGGCTTCCTCGAACTGATTGTCGAGCTGTTCGCGTTCGAACTTCGAGGTCGCGAATTTCTTCGCTTCCTCGTTGTAGCGTTTCGCCGCGTCGTAGTCGAAGGTGAAGAGCGTGTAGAGCGCCAGCGTGCCCAGCGACCCGATTGAAGGAAGCTTGTCGGCGACAATTTTCTGCGCTTCCGCCGCCGCTTCGATGCCGCGCTCGGAGTCCTGCAGGTTGGTGGCGGTTTCGGCCAGCTGCAGGAACGTGTTCGCCATCTGCTGCGCGGCCCCGGCGCTCGGTTCGTCGGTCGCTTCCAGGTATTCGTCCCAGCTCGACGCCGCCTGTTCGTACTCCTGGCGGGCCTCGGGGGTCAGGGCCAGCTGTTCGGGCGCAACTTCTTCGACCAGGTTGCCGCCGGCCGCCAGGTGGGCCCTGGTCAGATTGAGCAGCAGCGCCGGGTCCTCGGGATCTTTCGCCAGTTTGACTTCGATCCGTTCGATCCGTTCCTGGTTCGTATCTTCGGCGAGCTCGGTGGCGTCCTCGCTCCCGAAGATGTCCCCGAAGGGAAGCGGGCCGGCGATCAGCAGGAGGCTCAGGCCCATCAGCACCGCGAGCACCGCGTAGACGACTTTGACCACGACGCCGCGCTTGCCGCCCCGCAGGTCGAAGAGCATCTTGTGCTCGTCCTTCTTGCCCCCCTGTTTGGCCATGACTGCCCCGCTCCACTTTCCCTAGGTGGAGGGCTCAGCCACTCCTCCCGTTTCCCGTCGCCGGTCGAATACCTTTGCGAGCAGGATACTGAGCTCGAAGAGAACCAGCAGGGGGACCAGCTCGATCAGCATCGAGATCGGGTCGACCCCGGGCAGGGCGGCGGCAACGATCGCCAGCACGAGGTAGGCGTAGCGGCGGTTCTTGGCGATCTGCTGAGCGCTGACGATGCCCAGTCGGGTGATCGCGAGGATCACCAGCGGCATCTGGAAGACGAGCCCGCCCGCCAGCATCGTCATCCCGAAGAAGCTGTAGTAGTCCTTGGCGCGGACCTGGATGTTGAACTGGGTGTCGTTGAAGTTGAGCAGGAACTTGACCGCCGCCGGCATCACCACGAAATAGGCGAAGGCGATACCGGCCAGGAAGAGGATTGGGAAGAGGATCAGGATCGGCAGCACGGCCTTGCGCTCGGAGTTGCTGAAGGCCGGCAGCACGTAGGCGTAGATCTGCCAGAGCAACACCGGCAGCGTCAGCACCAGGGCGCCATAGGTTGCGACGGTCAGGGTGGTCGTGAACGGCTCGGTGACGCCGAAGGTGATCAGCTGGTCGCGATCGTCGGGCAGGGGGACCTGCGCGAATTCCAGCAACAGGTTGTTCTGCCAGAAGCAGAGCGCCAGGGCGACCCCGAGGGCGACGATGCAGACGATCAGACGGCTGCGCAGCTCGTCGAGATGCTCGACCAGGCTGAGCCGGTCCTCGTGGGAGATCGCGCGGACGCGGCGCGGCATCCGTCGGCGCCTCAGCTGCGTTTATCCGAGGCGGCGACTTCGGACTCAGCCGGCTCGGCGGTCGCGGTGGAGGCGCTGAGGGCTTTGACCTCGTCGGGCTCCTCGTCGGGCTCGTCCTCGTCGTGGCGGTCGCCGGTGATCGTCTCTTTGAACTCGCGGATCCCGCGGCCGAGGCTGCTGCCCAGCTCGGGCAGGCGTTTCGGGCCGAAGACGAGCAAGGCGATGATCAGGACGATGCCGATCTCGAGGGGGCCGATATTTCCAGGCATTGCCCTCATGGTAACGGGGTGTATGGGCCGTCGGATCAGCTCTAGATGACCTTTTAGATACTCGGTAGTGGGGTTTTGTCGGTCTTGTGTCGAAAGATGCGGATCAAGGTTCCGTTTTCGGTGTTCGATGAGTAGGGATATGAGAGAGCAGGCTCGCAAGAAGACCAGGCAGGGCAAGGATCTCCACATCTGTCCGCAGTGCGGCTCGGATCTGGTCCAGCCGACCTGCTGGGAGCAGGCCGGGGACGGGGACCGGTCCCACTGGCGGGTCTGGCGCCGCTGCCCGGAGTGCGAGTGGTTCTGCCAGGGCGTCCACGGCGAGAACGAGATCGACGCCTTCGACGAGCAGCTCGACATCGGCGCCCACATGCTCGCCGACGAGCTGCGCGCCCTCGAGCACGCCAACATGAGCGCGATGGCCGATGCCTTCGTGGCCGGCCTCGACGCCGACCTGATCGGCGCCGACGACTTCGCCTAGCTCTTCCACCCGAGGCTTGCCGGCGTGGCCGGTTGGGTAGCGTGGATGCGTGGGCAAGCTTGACGGAACCGTGGCGCTGGTCACCGGCGCCTCCTCGGGGATCGGCGAGGCGACGGCGCGGGCGCTGGCCGCCGAGGGCGCCGCGGTGGCGATCGTCGCCCGGCGCGGCGACCGGCTCGACGCCCTCGGCGGCGAGATCGCCGACGCCGGCGGCACGGCGCTGCCGATCGAGGCCGACGTCAGCAAGCGCGAACAGGCCGAGCGCGCCGTCGCCCGCACGGCCGAGGAGCTCGGCCGCCTCGACGTCGTCGTCAACAACGCCGGGGTGATGCTGCTCGGGCCGATCGCCGAGGCTCCGGTCGAGGAATGGGAGCAGATGATCGAGGTCAACCTGCTCGGCCTGATGTACACCGCCCACGCCGCGCTCCCCTATCTCTTGAAGG
>JAWVEZ010000063.1:0-6291 GCA_033856455.1 Solirubrobacterales bacterium
GGTTGCCGGTGAAGCCGTGGTCCTTGCCCTGGATCACGCCGCGGTGGTCGGCGGCGTCGATCGCGGCGACGTTGCGCTCGAACTCGGACGGCTCGTAGGTCTCGCGGGTGTCGTCCTCGGCGATCTCCAGGTGCTTGCGCAGGAGGGCCTTCTGCCGTCCGACCGCCTCGTTCTCCATCTCCATGTGGGCGTCGAGGGCGACGAAGCTGCCGTCGGTCAGCTCGGCCAGGGGGTTGATCTCGGCCAGGGTCATGTCGTTCTCGCGGAAGAGGCGGGCGAGGCGGGCGAGCACCGGCGTCGCCCGGTTCAGCTGCGAACCGGTCACCCCGGTCGCGGCGACCACCTGCTTGGCCTCGAAGTCGGGGATCGGGAAGAGGTTGGAGACGTGGCCTTTGCCGACGTGGTCGGGGTGCTCCTCGGCGACCTGCTCGATGTCGATCCCGCCCATGTCGCTGAACAGCATCAGCGGTTTCTTCGCGGTGCCGTCCCAGACGACCCCCGCGTAGTACTCCTGCTTGATCTCGGCTTTGGGGTCGACGAGGACGCCGCGCGGCATGTGGCCGTTGATTTCGAGCTCGAGGATGTCCGCGGCGTGGGCGGCCGCCTCGTCGGGGGTGTCGGCGAACTTGACGCCCCCCGCCTTCATCCGGCCGCCGCTCAGCACCTGCGACTTGATCACGACCGGTCCACCGATTTCCTCGGCGACCTGACGCGCTTCCTCAGCGCTCGTGCAGAAGCCGTACCTGGTGACGGGGATACCCGCCAGCTCGACGATCTTCCTTGCCTCGTACTCGTAGAACCTCATCCGCGGCCGGGGACCCTATCCGAATCGTCGGAACCCCTCTTAGTCGACCCGTCGCAAACAGATCGATGCGACACTTGGGGGTCCTATAGACCGCAAAGTGACGCATCGATTCGAGGCCGGGCGATTAGCCGAACGGAGGGTGGTAGAAGTCCGGCACCGGCTTCATCGCGAAGTTCGCGGTCTTCTGCTTGCCGTAGACGGCGCGCGCCGTGCCCTTCTTGTCGCGGCCGTATTTGCTGTCGAACTTGCCGCGAAAGATGCCGTCCTTGTCGGCGCGCACCGTCCTCGCGGTCGTCCACTTGCCGTTCACCTTGAGCTGGATCTTCACCTTGCCGGCCCGGCTGGTCGGGGTGCGGCCCCAGAACTCGAACTTCGGGCCAGGGTAGGCGACGAAGGGGAAGCGGAAGGACTTGAGGAACGGCTTCGGCGCGTCCTGCTCGAGTGAGGCGCCGCGGAAGTAGAGGCCCGACTCGAGCGACTGGGAATACGGTTCGCCCGGGTTGTGCTCGTCGTCGCGGAGGCTGAACCAGAAGAAGTTCTGGACGCCGGCGCTCCAGGCGGTGTGCAGGGCCTCGGCGACCCAGCGGGTCTCGATCCGCATCGGCAGGCCGCCCGGGTCGGGCGGGTTGGAGTCCCAGGAGAACTCGGTGACCCAGAGCGGGGTGCGCTTGTAGACGCTGTTGATCCGGTTCGCCTTGTCGGCCGCCTTGATCAGGGTCTGCAGCTTCGGCAGGTCGCCGATCTGGACGTCGTTGGGACCGCCTTCGTGGCGCGGCCCGCCGGTCGAGTAGGGCTGCATCGCGAAGATGTCGAAGTTGACGCCGCCGCCGCAGTCGCCGGGAAGCGGCTTCGGCTTCTTGTTCGAGCCGGTCATGCAGAGCAGCGCCTTGGCGAAGGCGATCGGCCCGATCGTGTATTTCGGCACCGCGATCGGCCCCAGCCCGGCGAGCATCACGAGCGCGTTCGGTTCGGCCGTTTTGACCCCGGCGTAGGTGGCGTTGACGAGGGCGCGGTAGAGCTCGGGCGAGACCATGGCGCCGTTGGTTTCGTACTGGGGCAGGAAGAAGAGCGAGAGGTTCGGCTCGTTCAGCGCCTGGAAGTATTTGACCGCGGGGACGCCGGCGACGCGGCCGCTGTAGCGCTCGGCGGCGGCCTGGGCAAAGGGACGCAGGTCGGCCGGGTCGGGATCGCAGATCGCCCCCGCCAGCGAAGGCGGGGTGGCGCAGCGCTGGGCCCAGAGCGGGGCGCCGTCGAACTGGAGCACCGGGGTGAGGCCGGCGGCGACCGCGCCGAGCACCGCCTCGTCGGCTTCGCCCCAGTTGTAGTTGGGGTCGGCATGGTTGGCCGGGTTCCATGCGACCGGCTCGGTGCGCGGCGCGACGCCGCCCCAGTAGAGCTGGATGCGGACCAGCTGGCTGCCGGTTTCCTTGGTCCGCTGGAAGCTCAGCGGCTGGGTGCTGTAGAGGTTGGTGACGCCGGTGACCAGCGCCCGGGCCTCGGCCCGGGGCGCGTTCAGGGCGGTCGCCCAGAGGGCGCTCGCGGCGACCAGCAGGGCCAGCAGCCAGAGCCACCGGCGCTGCCGGGGCGTCCTCGTCGGGATCGCGCTCACCGTGGGTTGCTTGCCAAAGGGTCGGAGTCGCGTTTGCGCCAGGCGTAGAAGATGCCCCAGGCGATCGCCGCGACGATCATCAGCGGCAGCAGCAGGCCGATGCCCCCGGTCGAGCCGCCGGTCGCCGCGCTGACGATCTCGCCGACGCCGCCGGAGCCGCTCGGCCCGTCGCCGGAGGTCGGCGTCACCACCGCCGTCGCTTCGCCGTCGGTTTCGCCGTCGCCGCCGCCCTTGGCGTCTTTGCCGGCTTTGCCGCCATGGCCGTTGCCGCCGTTCTGGTTGCCGCCGGCCGGCTCCTCCTCGACCGCGACGATGTCGGGCGGGGCGGTTTCGGCCGCGACTTCCGCCACTTCGCGCCCTTCCTGGCCGCCGGCCTGCTCGAGCTTCTTGGTGTTCTCGGCGCCGATCGCCTCGCCCGGCTTGACCGGCTTCTCGCCGGCCCCCTTGGTGCTCTTTTCGCCGCCGCCGCTGGGGACGCCCTCGGTGTACTGGTTGACCGCCGAGTTGCCGTCGGGGATGAAGTATTCGCCGCTCGCCGCCGCGGGCAGCGCCAGCAGGGCCACGCTGGTGGCCAGGGCAAGGAGGATGGTGATGGCCTTCTTCATGCGGAGGTCCGAGTCGCCCGCCTGGGTGGATTGCCGCCTGCGCGACGTCCGACTCACGCTCGTAGCATAGAACCGCATGGAGGCGACTTCGATGCGGACCCGTCCGCGACAGACGGATTTCGCCGGCCGGGTCCCGTGGGACGCGGTCGTCACCTGGGTGCTCGGCTTCGGGCTGGTCGCCTACCTCGGGTTCGAAGGCGGCGGCTTCGACCCGCTGATCCACGATCAGGTCGGGATCGGGATCTGGTGGGTGCTGGCGATCGGGGTCCTGGTCGGCGCCCTGCCGCGGGTCGGGCCGAGCCGACTGGCGCTGCTGGCGCTCGGGCTGCTCGCGGGGTTCGTGATCTGGACCGCGCTGAGCTTGATCTGGACCGAGAGCAGCGAGCGCACGGGCGCCGACCTGGCGCGCCTGCTCGGCTACCTCGGCGTCTTCTCGCTGATCCTCTTCGTCAAAGCGCCCCGTGAACCTCAGCGGCTGGTCTCGGCGGTGGGAGCCGCGATCGCCTTCATCGCCGTGCTGGCGCTGCTCTCGCGCCTGCACCCGGCCTGGTTCCCCTCCGCCGACCAGACCGCGCAGTTCCTCGACGACAGCCGCGAACGACTCTCCTACCCGCTCAACTACTGGAACGCGCTGGGGGCGCTGATCGCAGTCGGCCTGCCGCTGCTCCTGCACATCTCGGCGAGCGCGAAGACGATCGTCGTGCGGGCGCTCGCCGCCGCGGCGATCCCGGCGATGATGCTGGCGATCTTCTTCACGCTCTCGCGCGGCAGCATCGTCGCCGCCTTCCTGGCGACGCTGATCTTCATCGTGATCACCGACGACCGCGCGCCGAAGCTCCTGACCCTGGCGATCACCGGGGCCGGCGGGGCGATCCTGGTCGCGCTCGCTTCACAGCGCGACGAGCTTCGCCACGGCCTCACCAACACCGACGTCGCCCGCGACCAGGGCAACGAGGTGCTGCTGGTCGCGATCGTCCTCTGCGTCGTGATCGCCCTCGTCCACGCCGGCATCTCGAAGCTGCTGGTCGACGGCGAGCGCCCTGGCTGGACCAAGCCGAGCCGCGAGTTCTCGCTCGGCGCCCTCGGCGCCTTGATCGTCGTCCTTCTCGTCGCCTTCTTCGCCGCCAACGGGCCCAGCCGGGTCTCCAACGGGATCGACGAATTCAAAGGCGGCGAAAACGCCGGCACGGGGACGGGGCGGCTGAACAGCTTCGCCGGCGAGAGTCGCTACGACCTCTGGCAGTCGGCGGTCGACCAGAACGCGACCGAGCCCCTGACCGGGACCGGGGCCGGCACCTTCGTCTACTGGTGGGACCGCGACGCGGCCGGGGCCGAGGCGGTCCAGGACGCGCATTCCGTCTACCTGCAGACGCTCGGGGAGCTCGGGATCGTCGGCCTCCTGCTCTACCTCGGCTTCGTCGTCGTCGTGCTCGGGGCGGGGACGGTGCTGGCGGCGCGCGCCGGACCGGGCCTGCGTTCGGTGCTGGCCGCGGCCGTGGCCGGCTGCTTCGCCTTCTTCCTCGCCGCCGGCGTCGACTGGAGCTGGCAGATGCCGGTGCTGCCGGTGGCGATGCTGATGCTCGCCTCGGTGCTGGTCATGGCGACTCCCTCCCTCGCCGGCTCGGAGCCGTTGCTGCGGCGCTGGCCGTCGCGGATCGCGCTGGCGCTCGGCGCCCTGGTCGCGATCGTCGCGATCGCGGTGCCGCTCGCCTCGACCAGCCTTGTCCGCGACAGCGAGGCCGCGGTGCGCGAAGGCGACCTCGAAGCGGCGCTCGGCGACGCCCGCAGTGCCGCCAACGTCGAGCCGCGGGCGGCGACGCCGCGGCTGCAGGAGGCGCTGGTGCTGGAGCTGCGGGGCGACCTCCCGGCGGCCTCCGAAGCCGCCCGCGAGGCGACCGAGCGCGAGTCGACCAACTGGCGGACTTGGCTGGTGCTTTCGCGGGTAGAAGCAGAGCGCGGGAACGCGGACGCGGCGCTTGCCGCCTACCGTAAGGCGAAGTCGCTGAACCCGCTCTCGCCCCTATTCGACCGTTGAGGCCCTGGCCAAAATCCCGATATTGCTTAGCTCTGACGCTGGCGATTGCGCTACCGTTCGGCGCCGCTGGCTGTGGCGACACGGTGATCGATTCCAGCAAGGCCGAGGACACCATCCAGGCGAGTCTCGAAAAATCACTGGGCGGCGAGATAAAAGCCGTCAGCTGTCCCACCGACCAGAAGGTCGAACCAGATGCGACCTTCGATTGCACCGTCGTCTTCCCTGACGGCGACAAGGAAACCGTGACCTTGAAGATCAGAAACAGCGATGCCGACGTCTCGATCGTCGGCCTCGAGAAAAAGAAATAAGAGAGAGGCGAATGAGCGACCTGACCACCGCCCCCGCGTTGACCACCCACGCCAAACTGCTGCAGTGGGTCGGTGAGATCGCCGCCCTGACCCAGCCGGACTCCGTCTACTGGTGCGACGGCTCGGCCGAGGAGTACGACCGCCTCGCCCAGGTCCTGATCGACGCGGGGACCTTCGAGAAGCTCTCCGACGCGAAGCGCCCCAACTCCTATCTCGCCCTCTCCGACCCCGCCGACGTCGCCCGGGTCGAAGACCGCACCTTCATCTGCTCCGAGCGCGAGGAGGACGCGGGCCCGACCAACAACTGGAAAGCGCCCGCCGAGATGCGCGAGACGCTGAACGGCTTCTTCAAGGGATGCATGGTCGGCCGCACGATGTACGTGGTGCCCTTCTCGATGGGCCCGGTCGGCTCCGAGATCTCCGAGATCGGCGTGCAGCTGACCGACAGCGCCTACGTCGCGACCAACATGCGGATCATGACCCGGATGGGCAAGGCCGCCCTCGACGCGCTCGGCACCGACGGCGAGTTCGTCCCCTGCGTGCACTCGGTCGGGATGCCGCTGCCCGAGGGCGTCGAAGACGTCTCCTGGCCCTGCAACGGCGACAACAAGTACATCGTCCACTACCCGGAGACGCGCGAGATCTGGTCCTTCGGCTCCGGCTACGGCGGCAACGCCCTGCTCGGCAAGAAGTGCTTCGCGCTGCGGATCGCCTCGGCGATGGCCCGCGACGAGGGCTGGCTGGCCGAGCACATGCTGATCCTCAAACTGACCTCGCCGGAGGGCTCCTCGAAGTTCATCGGCGGCGCCTTCCCCTCGGCCTGCGGCAAGACCAACCTGGCGATGCTGGTCCCGACCCTGCCCGGCTGGAAGGTCGAGACGGTCGGCGACGACATCGCCTGGATGAAGTTCGGCGAGGACGGCAAGCTC